>CAZLIE010000034.1:0-32434 GCA_964559345.1 uncultured Terriglobales bacterium | reverse complement strand
CCGACCCCTCGCACCCCAAGCGAGTGCTCTACCAGGCTGAGCCACGTCCCGACTGAAAAAGAAAGAAGGAAGTCCCGCACCCGCGGGACTGGAGTATTACCGATGATACTACAGCTCTTCTGCCCGTAATCGCCGTTATACAATCGACCTTTGGGGCCGCAAACTCTTAATGATTCTTAGGGTTCAGACTGAGCACGCTATTGTAGCGTTATTTTTTTTCTCAAAGTCTGGAGTGTTCGCATGCTTGTTGACCTGTTGCTGGTTCTAGCTCTGCTCGGGACACTCACTTCTACCGCTTACCTTCTGCTCGTCATTTCAGGCGCATTCGGATTCGTAAGGCGACGCCGCACCCTCTTGCGCAACGGTTCGGACTTCAGCCCCGCAGTCAGCGTTCTGAAGCCGGTCCATGGGCTGGAACCCAATCTCGAAGCCAACCTCGAGAGCTTCTTTCGCCAGGATTACCCCAATTTCGAACTCATCTTCTGCGCACGTCACGCAGACGATCCGGCGCTCATGCTCGCCGAGATCATTGCCGAGCGCCATCCTGACGTTCCCGTCCGCATTCTCACCTCCGGCGAGCCTTCGTGGACCAACGCGAAGCTGTACTCAGTGGAACGAATGTGGAAAGAGGCGAGCCACGATCTGCTGGTCATCAGCGACAGCGATGTGCGCGTCTCACCGAATTATCTGCGCGAGTTGGTAAAGCCTTTCGCGGATGCCGGCGTGGGCATGAGCACATGCATCTACCGCGGAGTTCCCGGCGGTGGATTCTGGACGCAGCTTGAAGCGTTGGGCATGTCGGTCGAGATGACATCTGGCGTTCTCGTTGCCAATCTGCTGGAGGGGATGAAGTTTGCTCTGGGGCCAACGATGATCGTGCACCGCGAGTGCATCGACGCGTTGAATGGCTTCAGCTTCATGGCGGACTTCTGCGCCGACGACTACATCCTCGGTAACTCGGTCTCGGAGTCCGGGATGAAGGTCATGCTCTCGCACCTGGCCGTCGATCACATGGTGGTCCACCATTCGTTCGCTTCGTCTCTGCGTCACCAGGTGCGCTGGACGCGAAGCACGCGCTTCTCGCGTCCCAAAGGACACTTCGGCAGCGCGGTCACGTATGCAATTCCCTTCGGCTTGCTTGGACTCCTCGCCGGCTTCATGGCCGGGCGACCAACGGTTGGCGTAGCCCTGATGAGCGTCGCTCTTGCGAACCGGATTCTCCAATCGGTTGTGGCGGGATACATTGTTGCCGGCGATCGCAATGCGCTCACCCGCGCCTGGCTGTATCCGGTACGCGATCTTCTCGGCGCTGGTTTATGGGTGGCCAGTTACTTCAGCGCCAACATTGAATGGCGCGGCGAGAACTATCGTCTGGCAAAGGCTGGACGGATGCTGCGCTCCGGCGACCCTGTCGGCATTAGCGCGTCAGCAAAAGCTACTGAGATCAGCGCTAGCTCGCGATAAAAATCCTTGTAGATCTTGTCTCGCATACCCATCGCAGGCGCAGGCACTTGCTGCCACATGCCACGTCGGCAAAAATCCCCTTTAATTCCCTGTTCCTGCGGGAGTGCTTGGCAAGATCGATTTCTGCGCGGTCCGAAAGCTGTTGATGGATCGATAATTATTTGAAGCGTAGGTTAGCGATTTGGTAAATCGCCGCGTTTTACATAGAGCCGATTTACAAACTTCTTAGGGGATTTGTCCCAAGCAAGAACTGCGGCCCGTGGCGCAAGATTTACACTTTTTGGGGTTACTGCTGTCGGCGCACCTTATGCCGACACCTGCCCGGAAGGGCAGAACACATGCGGTTTTCTCGTAGTTCCTCCTAGGGTCGAAAACTTCGGCACTCTAGGTGCTCAGTGGGTTTGCACGAGCTACTCCGAGCGTTACACTCAGCAGTATTGCAAGAAGCCAGCATGTTCTGGGTAGCTCTCGGATGAAGCCGCGAGCAACGAGCGTTGGAACTTGCGACACTTGAAACTCGAAAGAGATCGAAGGAGACCAACAAATCAATGTGGAAGCCAGCCAATCCCCCCGGACCCAATATGCCAAACACTCCGAACACGCCGGCCAAGAGCCCGACGCAGAGCGGCAATTCAACCACAGGAACTGAAACTTCGCGTCCCACCTCGGCCAGCAGTGAGCCGACGCCAGCGCCCGCAAACCGCAATGCCGTGCTTAACACCCAGGAGCAAGCGACGATCGGCAAGAGCCTGATCATCAAGGGTGAGGTAACGGGCTCCGAGTCTCTTTATATCGACGGCAAAGTCGAAGGCTCAATCAATCTTCCGGGAAATCGCGTGACTGTCGGACG
Source organism: uncultured Terriglobales bacterium (assembly GCA_964559345.1). GTDB lineage: Bacteria > Acidobacteriota > Terriglobia > Terriglobales > Acidobacteriaceae > Gp1-AA112. Next base: position 30,120 of record CAZLIE010000034.1, on the reverse strand, counting down.
CAATGGACAAGTCGCCGCAAACATCAACGCTCGCGAAGTAGTCGTGCTGGGCAAGGTTCGCGGAAATCTGAATGCCAGCGATCGCGTGGATATCCGCAACGAAGGCTCGTTGACCGGCGATGTCGTCGCGCAGCGCATCAGCATTGAAGATGGGGCGTTCTTCAAGGGTGGTATCGATATCCGCAAGCCCGGACAGAAATCGGAGAAAGAGCCGGTCTCGATTGAATCGTCCACGGTGGCTGCGGCTCGCGCTTAGTAGTTCGTTTTCGATTGTAAGTTTTAAATTGGACGAGGCCTGTCCTGCATCTCCAGCGCCATGATCCGTCATTGCTCGGACGGACTGCGGGGCAGGCGCATCGTTGTTTAGAAAAGGGCTGAACTGATGCTTCACAAGATCCTGCAAGTTTTGTCGCTTAGCTGCCGCCATCGCCATACGTCGAAGCCGTTCGCGTCTGCCCCATCTTCCTATACGAGCCGCAATTCCGATTGGGAACCGGTCGGAAACAGTGGACACTATGTTGTCTGCCTCGACTGTGGTCAAAAATTCGGATATGACTGGGGAACAATGCAGGTCGTGCGCGACAAAGTCAGCGCATAATTCGAATCCGCGTATGCACGGCGATTACGATCCGGCCTGTAGCGGGATGAGCTGCGCTCTTGGCGTGGATGAATCCCGTCCCTTGCGCTTGGAAAATGCGCGTCGATAAACCGCATCGTACTGAGCACCCACTGCCTCAGGACTGCGCGTCTCCATCACATATTCGTGCCCTGCCGCAGCCAGTGCGCGCCGGAATTGCACATTCGATGCCAGGAATGCTGCGCGATGTACCAGGTCCGCGAGGTCATTGCCGCGGAACCAGAGGCATCCGCGTCCGTCGCTGGTGATTGCGCGATGTTCCGGCACGTCCGCTGCGAGAAGGGCTCGTCCTCGCGCAAGACTCTCGAGAGCCGCGAGAGAGTTGGTTTCCGTTTTGGCGTTGGGTTGGCAGATCACCACGTCGGCCGAGGACATCGCACGCTCGCGCGCATCTGGCGTCAGCACTCGGATCGATGGCATCAGGTTGCAGGCAAACGCAATCTGATGGACGGCATCAGAGATCTCCCAATCTCCAATAAAGACGAATCGCACATTCGCAACCTTGTGTCGCACCAGAGACACCAGGCGCATCCATTCCCGCAGAGCGTCGCGGCGCTCCCAGGCAGACGAATTCGCAATCTCCGGCACGAGAAAGATCACGCTGTCGGTATCAGAGTCGGTGAGCGACGCAATCCATTTACGATCAGGATTCGATGCCAGCATGTCGGGATCAACCGGTTCTGGGATTACAAATGCATTCGCAGGATCGACGCCCCGCTCTATGCAGCTTTGCCGATCTGACTCTCGACCGAACACCACCACCGCCGCGCGTGTGAGCACGAAATGTTCAGCAACGCGGAACGATCGTGCCAACCAGGAATTCTCACTAGCATTGCCGGTTGCAATCGCGATCTGCTCAATGGGCCCGCTGAACGAGTACACCACGCTGCTCGACGCCCGCACCGCAGCCATTCCCGCAGCAAAGGAATGCGTGTGAATAATTTCAGCGGAACTTTCTGCAGCGCTTTCGTTGAGCAGCTTGCGCCAACGTCGAACGTGCTTCCATGTGTCCAGCAGTGAGACGGGGAGATCGCGCTCTTCATCATGGACCTGCAGAAATTTGCGCGCGGCGCCGTAACCCGTCGGGGTGAGGAGGTAAGGACGCATGCCTGCAGCAAGCTGAACTTGGACCAACGGCAGCACCTCGCGTGCGAGCTCGCATGCATGCACCACCTTCCATGCGTGCAGCTTGGTCCGCGTCTTCTCCGCAGCGGAGTGGACCGATAGAGCACTCCAGGCATTACCTGCCTGCGCGCGACCAGACATCTACGAAACTTCCTTTCGCCGTTCGAGGAGCAACTGTGAGTACGTCAGGACTTGGTTCCGGCCTTGTGACTTCGCCGCATAAAGCGCAGCGTCAGCAAATTCGATGAGACTTTGCCGGGTGGTCGCGTCCACTCCGTAAACCGCGACTCCGATACTGATAGTGAGCCGTTCCTGTCCGCCGAGTCCTTCGACATTGAATTGCGAGTTCTGTACGTTTTTCCGAAGACGCTGTGCGACTGCGATCGCTTCCTGTTCGGTTGTTTCGGGCAGGATGATTACGAACTCCTCGCCGCCATAGCGGGCTACCGTGTCCACTTCGCGCATGTCTTTGACCAGGACAGAAGTCACCTGACGCAGAACCTGGTCTCCGATGTGATGTCCATATTGATCGTTGAGCAACTTGAAGTGATCGATATCGACCATCAGCAGCGAGAAGTTTTCACCTTTGCGGTCGGAGCGTTTTACTTCGAGATCCAGTTGCTGCTCGAAATAGCCGCGCGTCCGCAGTCCAGTTAGATAGTCGGTAAACGCAAAGCGCAGCAGGCCTTCATTCGCCTGCTCTCGCGTGAGCAAATTTTCAGCGACGAGCACCATTGTCCAAAGCAGTTGTGCATCTTCTTCTGTGAAGTTGTCCTGTTTTTCGCAGAAGAGCTGCAAAGAACCGAGCACGCGTCCCTGCACGAATAGAGGCAACACGAGCGCAGAGCCCGCGCGCGCCGCTTTGAGTTCGGCATCCGCTTTAGGATGGCGGCCCAACTCAATCAGCATCGGCAGCGCGTGCTGAGTCACCCAGAAGTGCAGAAGGTTCCCGCCCCACGGAACTTGCGGCGTTGCATCAATGACGCCGCGACGAAGCCGCAACTCCATTTTTTCCTGCGGCTCATTCCAGAAGTACACGGATGCGCTGTCGAATGCGACCACGACTGCAGCAAGATCGCACAACAAGTTGAGCGCGGGACCAAGTTGCATTTGCGATCCGGTGATTGCCGCCAAACGCAGAATCGCTTGCACGCTGCGCCAGCGTTTGGCAAAGACCTCGGGAGCGAGTTCGCTCTTGCAATCAACAACGAATTCAGCGATGTCAGACTCAGACTGCATGCTATTTATGAGAGGCAAGATTGTGGGCCGCCGCCGGCAAGTACAAGCTGCTCTCCTAAGATGCCGGATTTCGACCACTTCGTGGTATCAGCGTAGTTAACCGGATTGGCGCGGGCTAAATGATCCCGAGAACATGGGTCAATTGCCGGAGAAAACAGGGTTGATTTACCGGCAAATCTAGATGTTTTCCAGAACCGGGAGTGCCCGGTATTAGAGCAGTTGCCGTAGGTCTAAGTATATGAACCACTTGCAAAGTACTCCAGAACAGGCATAGGATGGCTTTGCTGTGATCACGCTGCACCCCCAGAAGCGTGTCGCTCGCATCGCCCGATTCTAAAATGTATGTTGCGCAGTCCCCTTGGTCTTCCCGTGCCTGGAGCCCTTGCGCCCAGTCACGCTCAACGGAGAAGCGTCATGGCTTGGTACGCGTACTGCATCACCGAACAGAAGGCCTTTCTTGGCACTGTTCGTTCCCGTCGTCCGTTCCCTGTTACTGGATTAGCTGGCATTCGCGGAGGGCAGGTTTTTGCCTATCCCAGTGGAGAACTCGCCGTCATCGTCAGTGAATATTTTCCTGGAGAGCTCGATCAGCAGTGTGTTCTCCAGCATGCTCGAGTAGTCAGCGAGTGTTTTCACAACACTACAGTCCTACCGTTTCGCTTCGGTACAGTCTTTGAAAGCGATGAATCGCTGCGACGCGCGATCCGCGCCAATCGCAAGGCCTTCACCGACTCGGTCTCAAAGCTCAAGGGCAAGGCTGAAATGCATGTGAAGCTGGTCGTCAAGGACGGTTCACTGCGTGAAGCCATGACCGACATTGAGCTGCCAGCTTCGGTCGGCGGCGCATACCTCGAATGCTTGCGCCAGAAGGCAGCCCGCCATCGTGAGCGCCAGACCAAGGCGCGGGCGCTTTCCGTGCAGGTGAACAAACTCTTCCATCCTCTTCAGGAGGAAGTCAGTTGCCGTAAGGACGACTCGGGAAGCATGCAGATCGACATCGCCCACCTGATTGACGAAAAATCAGTCGAGCGCTATCAGAACAGCCATTCGATGGCAGCCAAGCAACTGAAGAACTGCGAAGTGTTGATTAGCGGCCCATGGCCTCCATATCACTTCATGCCTGGCAAGCTGCGCACGCCCGGAGCCAGCAGCTAGGCGCACAGGTTGGATCACCTCAATATCGAAGACCGTCGCACAGGCCTAAGCGCCTGTGCTGTCGGTCAGGGTGTTTTCTTCGATATCTCCCTCCAAAATTCCTCGCTTTAGCTCTCGTTCACGGCTAACATAGGCATCCAAGTACCACTCTGTGGAATCTGAGTACATGTCGTAAGCAGCTCGCCAGAGCTGCGTCCCTAAGATTGTCAAGTTCGTTGCCCGTCAGTTACGAGCCGAGTTCGACCTGAGAGGATCAGTTTGTCGTCGAGGACCCGCATTTTAATCGCTGCCGACGATGCAGGAATGACGCATTCCCTACGGGAATACCTCTCGCGGCGTAACTTCGAACTCGCTTTCTCCGGCAATCATGAAGAAACGCTCCGCAGCCTGCGCTCCTTCGATCCCGGCCTGGTGCTGCTGGACTACTCGCTTCCGCCTGTGGACGGCTCCGAGACCTTGGAACGCATCAAGCAGATGCGTCCGGAGACGCCGGTAATCGTCTATTCCGGGCACGCAGCGCCAGAAGTGATCTTCCGGATATCCAAGCTCGGCGCGGAAGACTACCTGATCACTCCCTTTGACTTGAACGATCTGGTCTCCCGGATCTCTCGGGTGGTGGAGAAACGCCAGAATGGAGACGGGGGGCAGATGCGCGATCGTGTCCGCGGACAGAGGGATTTTTCGACTCTGTTCGGAACCAGTCCGCGCATGGAAGAGATCAAGAACACCATTGAACAGGTGGCAGACACCAATGCCACAGTCTTGATTCGCGGCGAGAGCGGGACCGGCAAGGAAGTGGTCGCGCGAATGGTGTACGGGCACTCAGTCCGGCGCGACAAGCCTTTCGTAAAGGTTAATTGCGCGGCTATCCCGCATGAACTGCTGGAGAGCGAACTGTTCGGCTATGAACCCGGAGCCTTCACCGGAGCGAATCGCCAAAAACTGGGCAAATTCGACCAGGCAAATTATGGGACTCTCTTCCTAGACGAAATCAGCGAGATGCATCCTGCGCTGCAGGCGAAGCTGTTACACGTACTCCAAGACGGGCAGTTTTCGCGCTTAGGCGGCAAGCGGGATATTGAAGTGGACGTACGCGTTCTCGCTGCCACCAACAAATTTCTGGAGCAGGCAGTAGCTCAGGGCGCATTTCGGGAAGATCTGTTCTATCGCCTCAATGTTGTCACCGTCCATATTCCGCCGTTGCGCGAGCGGCGAGAAGAAATTCCGCTGTTCCTCGAATTTTTCCTCGAGAAATACAGCGACTTTTACGGCAAACATCCGGCGCCATTCAGCGATTACGCGATCACGCGCATGATGGACTACACCTGGCCAGGAAACATCCGCGAACTCGAAAATCTGGTAAAGCGGTATGTGATCGTCGGCAATGAGTCCCAGATCATTCGCGAGATATCCACGCACAAGCCGATCATGATGTCGATGGCCGCGCCTGCAGCCGAAGAGACCAAGCCCACGACTGCTCCCGCCAATACGGCGCCGGCAAATTCGGCCACGTCGCGAAATAACTCGCATTCCAAGATGGCACTGGAAGATATGCCGTCGTTGCTCGAAATAGGACGACGCGCGGCAATGATCGCGGAACGCGAGGCCATCGAACGCGTCCTGCTTGAGACGCGCTGGAATCGCAGACAGGCCGCCAAAATCCTCAAGATCAGCTACAAGGCCCTACTCAATAAGCTTAAGCTCATAGAAGAGCAGAGTGCCCAAGTTAAGTAGCGCGAGCCACAATGTTGGTACGCGAGTACCACACTCCTTGATGAAATTTTCTCCGATTCCGAGCTCGACGGCAATGGTCTAGGGTTTTTTCGAATGCAGCAAACCCGCATGAATGCTGCGCGATTCTAAGTTGCGCGTTTTCAACAGGTAGCGCGGCGCAGCTTTGGAAAAATAAGTGCTTAAGTGATGACTAATTAAAGAGGCAGCTACAAGGACCTTATGGTCTTTCACGATAGAAAGTTCAACCCCTTTTGCCTGAGTGTCACGATAGTGCGGCTCAGCGCCTTGCTTCTCCTGCCCTGAACCAGTTCCCTCCTACTGTCTCTTTGGAACGAGCCTCCAGTGATGGAGGCTTTTTTCTTTTCGCACTAGTCTACCCGCAGGTGCAAAGAGACTGAGACCTCCACAGGATGAGAGCCATACATCGGCTGCAGAACACTCGGCACGGTATTCGTGGTGAACTGCCCGCCGAGTGCCGTCGCCAAGTGCGGCAGATGACCGACCTCCCCGGTCATAGCCAAACGTGTATGCCTGCACGCGGGGTGAAATACCGGTCCTGAAATCCAGGTAGGATTGGCTGCTCGCCTAGCAGCAACTCGTTCGTATGGTCAAAACTTTCGATTCGAGTCCAGACAAAATTCCGCTTCGCGAACTGCAGCGTTGATTTCCAGCAGATAACCGTTCCCAACATTGCCATCCGCTAGGCTCTGGTTGCCCCCCACACCAGCGTCGATGCCCAGTTGCCATTGTGCAGAGGACGGTTGTACATCAGCGAGGCCATCATGCGTCTGTCGAGTTAAACGCGGAGATGAGCTTCGAGAGGCGGTGGTCCAGATTCGATGAATGACGGTTCCTGCCGTTCCTGGGAACCAACCACGAGCGCCAGTGGTGAACAACTAATCAAAGCTGATGTTGGCTGGAATGGAACCGTCGATGCCTGTTCGGGTCGTAGGTGGTCGTGACCAACGATGTAGCAGTCATGGTTGGGCCCGTGTGGCAATGTTGGAGCCGATTCGGGCGAGTCTTCATGACGCGCGGAGCTACTGCTGATTTCCGAAACTGGAGCATATGCCAGGATTGAGACGCCAAACAGCACCGTCGCTAAGAAAAGCGCAGCAACCGTGAGGTTCTGGCCAAATCCACGCATAGATCTAATGCAGATGATGCCTGCTGCCGATTCGTAAAATGCAAGCTCGCTGGGACCAAGACTGCGATTTCGACTACTGTCCCGCGCTCACGCCCGGAGCCGGATACTCGGGCAGCTTGTCCTTGCTTGCATTCGCGCGCTTCACTTCCAATTCGTCAAACAGCACCGACGAGTTCACGATGCTGTGCGGAATATTCAACACGCGGTTCTCGACATTGACGTCGTCGCCGGCGGCAATCAGATCATTGCGCAATGCGCGCGCGTCGAGATCTCCGAAGCTGGCGCCGCGCACTAACTCCTCGTGTCCATCCTTCGCATCGACCTTAAACAGCAGCCGTGGCGAGCGTCCCGGGCCGAGTGTCTCGACGTAGTATCCATAGGGCAGTTCGCGCTGACGGCACAACTCCATCAGCTTCGCCTTGAGCTTCTCGCGTGGCAGAGGCTCGGCCGCACGGACGATCAGATTGCCTAGCCCCGGTCCCTGGCCTGCACCCATCAGGCGGGTGCGTCCGTGTCCGTTGGACTGGGGAAAGTCGCGGATCGGCTCGCGTCCGATCACGTAATTCACTAACTTGCCATTTTCAATGAGCTGGACCTTCTGCGCTCGAACGCCTTCATCGTCGATCTCATAATGCCCGAGTAGAGATTCTCCTTTGACGGAACGCACGGTCGGGTCATCCTCGACGGAGATAAAGTCGGGCAACACACGGCTCTTGTAGCTGGTCGCCCACTGGCCCCGAGTACGCGCCGGCTGACCCAACTCGGGTTTTACTCCGAGCACATTCTGGCCGACGAAATCGGCAAACAATTGCGAAGCTGCGTCGGCGGAAAACATCACTGGCCCTCTGTACTCCTCATCCGCAACAGGCGCTTTGCGAAGCTGCTTCAGCGTGGTTGCCAGTTCGGTGGCGCCACTCACAAACTTTTCTGCCGATGGAAGCTCATTGATACTGCCTACGACGTCGCTATGCGAGCGGTCCAGCCGCATGCCGTCTGCGGCCTGAGTGGTGAGTGCGATCGAGATCTGATAGGCGTTTTCGCCCTTGCGCACGACCGTTCCTTCCGAATTCATGAAGTAATGAGTGACGGCCTGGAACTGCAGTTGCGCTTCTGACCCTTCAATCTGCGGGTTGCCCTTGTACACGCCCGAAGCTTTTTCGAGCATCTGCAGCCAGGGCTGCGGATCCAGGTCGAGCTTGGCCGCGGGGCCGATCGACTGCACGGGATCGGCGGGCGAGAAATCGTCCACTGGCTGCTCGAGATTGAATTGCTTCAGCGCCGCCTGCTTCGCGGTGAGCGCCTTGATAGCGCCCTTGTAGGCCTTATCGGTCGCAAGCCAAATCTGGTGACGCATGGTGACGAAATCGTCGTCCAGTGGCACAAACTCGCCCGACCCTTGCCCCTCGCGATAGAAGCTGTCCTGCTTGTAATCTCCGACGAGCACGGTCGCGTGAAGAAACCGATATCGCGCGCGAACATTGCCGCGCAATGCGCCGAACGAAGCTTCGCCACTCAATGCGTCCAGATCGTCAACCCGATACTCGATGTAGAACGGCTGGGGCGCACCCTGCAATTTGAGATTGGACTTGGAGCGCTCCATCTCGGCACGCATCGCCTGTAGCACAGGGTCATCCGCGCCGGCTCCCGTTTTGTTCGCTTGGCCAAAGATTGCCGAAACTGAAACGACAAAGAAAAGAAGCGTGGCAAAAATTCTCGAGAGCATCACTGTCCTCCCGCCGCTCTCGCCTGCGATTCAAAGCCGGGCGGAGGCAAGATGGGAGGCCGTTCCAGCGAGTGCTTCTGCTTCTGCACCTCGATTTCCGAAAAGAGAATTGCCGGCGCAGCCGCCGACACAGGTATGCCGCCCGACTCGGCCCCGCAGATTCCGTTGAATATGGCTGTGTTCTGGCCAGTGAGCAGTATGCGATTCATCGCGGCGAGCGGCGTGCCGACGATGTCCACGCCGCGCACCAGTTCGTCGGGACGCCCGTCGGTGTAAATGCGCCAGACCATGATCGGCAAAACTTCAAATGCCTGCGGCAACTCGCGTTGGGTCAGGGTAAAGCCGCCCTGGATATCGTCGAAGTAGAGGCCATAGGGTTTGCCCTGCCGCTTGGCTTCGTCGATCAACTTCTGGCGCAGACCGGAATCCGGCGTGCTGCGCGACGAACTCACGATCAAATTTCCTTGTCTGCCGATCGGCACATAACCGGCCTGGGCGCGGCCATGTCCGTTGGAAGTACTGAAACCATTCACAGGAATGCGCGACATCAAAAAGCTCTTCAATACTCCGTTCTTGATCACCTCGACGCGCCGTGCAGGGACGCCCTCGTCGTCGTACTCGTACCAGCCGCTGAGATCGAATCCCGCGAGGCTGTGCATGGTGGGATCGTCGGCGACACTGAGGAACTCGGGCAAGACTTGCTCATTCACTTTCTTGGTGAAAGTTTGTCCCTCTTCCTCCCCACGTTGCCGATGCCCCTCAATGCGGTGCCCGAGCACTTCATGAAAGAAAACAGCCGACGCTCTTCCCGACAGCAGTGCCGGCCCATCGAATGGCTCAGCCACCGGAGCAGCTCGAAGCGCTTTCAGATCCGCTGCCATCTTCTGCACGCGCGTAGCAATTTCAGACTCCGGCGGAAGATGGTCGATGTTCTCGTCCTGAAAGGTCTCGACCCGCATCAACTCCATGCCATCGTCGGCGCGAGTCTCGCCCTGGATCACCACCCGCGCTACTGCGCTGGGTGTCACCAATCGCGTGCCTTCGGTCGAGACAAAGTACGAACGCGCCGCCTGCGATGAGACCACCGTTATCGAGCTATAGACATACGGATACTGCTTGAGTCCCGCCGAGTAGGCGCGCGCCAGCTTCTCCAACTTTTGCTGATCGGGATCGGGCGCGAGCTGCAGCGAGTCGGCGTGCGTATGCGGCGCTTCCTTTGAGAAATCTGCGGAAGTGTCCTCCTCCTTCGCGTTGACCTCAGCATTGGTCTTCACCTTCAGATAGGCCTCGGCGGCTTTGCGGTACTCGCCGTATGTGAGCTGCCAAAGGACGTGTGCGATCGCATCGCGATCATCGCTCAGCGGCAGGTTGCCCGATATGATCGCCGATCCGCGGCTTTGTCCGTGAGCGTTGTCGAGATCCCTCGAGCCGACACGAATAATGACGTCCACCGCCCGGCGGCGCAGATGCGTCGAACTGATGAGGCTGCCCTGCGTTCCCACAGCAAACGCGGCCCGTTCATCGTGGACCGAATAACTGATGTAGTACGGCGCCGGACTAAGCTTGCCGAGTCCGGCTTGGGCCCGATGCATCTCCTGCTCCATGGTGGCGAGCAGGGCATCGTCTTTAGGCGCTTGCTGCGCCCAGGCGCTGCAGGTTGTGAATAAAGGCCAAGCCAGAAGAAGGAATGAGCTGATGCGAAGAATGATGGAGGTCATCGGGTAGAGGCGCGAAACCAGGACAGGCAAGCTTAACAAAGTTCCTGAAGATTCCTGATGTTCAGCGTCTACCGGCAATAAAAAACCCCGCATTCCGGGGTTTTCTGGTTACGAATTTAGCAAGATTACGCAGCGTCCTCATCGTCGGACTGCTGTAGAGCAGTGTCCGCCAGTTCTAACCACTTATTGATGCGGGCGCCTTCGCCATCGTCCCGCTCCTCTTTGGTCAGCATGTGCGCCCGGATGAGAAATTGCGGCTCGCTCGTCTTACCCAGCTTCCGTTTTCCAATTTGGATTTTTGTATTCATTCGGAGTTGCGCGTTCAAAGTGGATTTGATGTTAAACGGAACCGGAAGAGTTGGTCAAATGTCCGCCAATCGGTAACCTTAGTATTTACTGTTACATACGAACTCCATGACAGAGTAGCTGATTGCGCAGTCGAGTGCTCCGTTGCTGGCCAAAACGGGTCCCGTTGTTACACTACTCCGCCGACGAAGCTCGCGTTGGCGGAGGCATGGAATCGTGGGTCCTAAACCAACATTGTTTGCGCAGCTAGTCGCAGAGTTTCTCGGAACCTTTGTCTTGATCTTGTTTGGCGTGGGAGTCGTCGCGATGGTGGTGCTGTTTCCGTCGAAGATAGCCGGGGAAACCATTCATGGCGGATACACCAACATCACTCTCGGCTGGGGACTCGCAGTCACGATGGGCATTTATATCGCCGGAAATATCTCGGGGGCGCACCTGAATCCCGCGGTCACCCTCGCGCTTGCTGCCTTCCGCCGTTTCCCTTGGCGCAACGTGCTCCCTTATTCCATCGCGCAGACTGCGGGAGCATTCCTCGCCGCAGCGGTTGTTTATTGGAACTACCATCCAGCATTTTTCCAGGTGGACCCGGCGCTAGAAAAGACCGCCGGCGTGTTCACCACCTTCCCGGCATTTCCAGCGCAGCCCGGCGCGGGCTTCCTCGATCAGGTGATCGGCACCGGGTTGTTGCTGTTGATGGTCTTTGCTATCACAGACGAATTCAATTCGCCGCCAGGAGCGAATCTCACTCCGTTCATGATCGGATTAGTCGTCGTCGCGATTGGAATGAGCTTTGGCGGCATGCACGGCTACGCCATCAATCCCGCCCGCGACTTTGGACCGCGCCTGTTCACCGCAGTCGCAGGTTTTCGGAACAATGGCTTGACGGACAGAAGCGGCGCCTGGATCGTGCCGATTGCCGGTCCGCTATTGGGTGGCGTGCTCGGGGCCGCACTCTACGACTTCGGGATCAGGCGATTCCTGCGAGCGGCTCGCGCCGACAGTTCAGTTCCGAAACGAATGTGAGAAATTCTCTGTGGGGCTGTCTAGAAGCTCCGGTGTGCTAACAAAAGCGGTAGTCAGGGTCTGCCCATTACGACGCAAGTCTCGGCTCATTCGGTGTATTGCTGTGGGACTACGATAAAACCCTCATTTCCACCGCATCACTTCAGAGTTATACTCCCGTCATAACTTCAGTTTAGCGGGCCATGAAAAAAGAACAAGCAGGGGTCAAGAAGTCCAAACCCCGTCCTAAGAACACTCTGCGCGCGGAGACGGCCGATGATCACTCCCCCGGGCTCTGGATCGATCACGAACTGCTGCGCCGCCAATACAAGCGCGACCCGCAAGTCCTCATGGACAACTCTAACCCCACCGGCAATCGCTTTATCGAGTTGGCGGATATTGCGCTGGGTACTCGGACTTCGACTGCAAAGAAGAAACAGAAATGAACCCAGCAATTGCCAAATCCGCGAAGGATTCCGCCAAGAGAGTTCTCTCCGTGGCGCTACATCCGGCAGTCGCCGAGACCCGCAGCCTCATGCTCCAGGGCGCGGGATTCCAGGTCACAACCGTAAGCGATCTGCGCGATCTTCGCGAAGCCTGCCAGGCGCACCACCATGATCTGTTGCTGATTGGCCAGGGAATTCCGGCAAAAGAGAAATTAAGAATTGCCGCCGAATTTCGCGAACACAATCAGGCGGCACCCATGCTGGAAATCTTCGAGATCAGTCCCGATCTCGAAAGCGCCGAATTCCGCTTCCAGGCAGTAGATGGCCCAGAGCAACTGACGAATACAGTCAAGCAGATTTTGGACAGCCTGTAAGAACCCACGAATTTTGGGTTTTGAATTCGAACCCTCATATGAGTTTTGAATTTTGAGTTCGAAGCGCCATTGGTGCTTGTGGGAATAATTTAATGAATACATTGGGCGGTGAGTTTTCACGCCAACCCCCCTTCTTCCACCACTGGAACTCAAAATTCAAAAACTCCTTCTGAGTAGGGCACCGGTCCGTATGGAATGGGTTGAATTCAAACCTCAAGACTCGTTGAGAGTGAGGGCATCCGCCTCACCGCCAATCCCCGCCCGCATCTTTTGTAATCAGGTGTTTCCGTTGTTTATCTAGGGTCGGATGCGGTTTAGGACTTAAGACGCTTGTGGTAACGTTAGCCAAAATCTGCGCGGCATCTGTATTTCCGCTCTCGACCTCCTTAACGGGTAGCCGCATGCAGCTTCGGGTCAGTGGAATCCACCACTTATGGCGCTTGGGTTTGGTTATAACAAGGCGAAGATTCTCAGCGCGGCTGAGAAATATGTGCAGCAGGGCAAGCTGCAGAATGCCATCACCGAATACGAAAAAGTCTCCAAGGTTGACCCCAAAGACCTCACCGTCCTAAACACGATCGGCGATCTCTACGCGCGCCTCGGCAATGGGGAAGCTGCCGCCGGATATTTCAGAAAAGTTGGCGAGCGCTACGCTTCGGATGGTTTCGCAGTAAAAGCGATTGCGATGTACAAGAAGCTGACGAAGCTCACGCCGTCAGCCACAGACGCCGTTCTGCGTCTCGCGGAACTGTACACGCAACAAGGCCTCTATAACGACGCCAAAGCGCAGTACGCTTCCGTTGCGGACCACTTTCTCAAGCACAACGACAATGACAGAGCGGCAGGCATTCTGCACAAGATGCTGGATCTCGATCCCGAGAATGCAGCTATGCAGAAGAAGGTCGCTGACCTCTACCTGAAGCTCGGCAGAAAACAAGAGGCGCAGGACATCTTCTTCAACGCCGCGCAATCCCTGCATGCGCGCGGTTCGCTGGACGCAGCGCGCGAGGCGCTCGACCAGATCCTGAAGCTCGATCCGAAATTTGCTCCGGCACTGCTGCTGCGCGGGCAAATGGCCGCCGAAGGCGGCGACCACGCCGACGCCAAGGAAAGTCTTTCCAAGCTTCCCGATCTGGAGTCGAGGCCGGATGCCCAGCAGTCGCTGCTCACCGCCTATCTGCAGTCGTCCAACTTTGAAGAAGCGGAGCCGATCGCGGCCAAGATGGCCGCTTCCGGCGATGTAAGCGGCATCTCCAGCCTGGCCGACGCCATGATGCGCGCTGGTGAATTCGATCGCGCATTGACCATCTACGAGCGCTATGCCGACAAGTTTCTCGCGACAAACAGCCAGATTCTGATCGACGCTCTCACCGCATCCATCTCCAGAGTGAAGGACAGTGCGCCTGCGCTGCAGATTTTGGTAAGACTTTTCCAGAAAACGGAAGCCGGCAATGTGATTCGCGAAGTCCAGGAGCTGCTCGCTCATGCCTGCGTCCAGGCCGGCCAGTTGGCGAAATCGGCGGAGCTATACAAGGAACTCTCGGAAGCCGAGCCTGAGAACCCGCTCCACCTGCAGAACTACAACCAGATCATCGCGCGCATGGGAACCGATGCTGCCACGCGCGAATTGACAGTCGAGGAAGGCGGCCAGGCATTGATGGTCGATGAGCTGGAGAATTCCGCTCCAGCCGTCATGCAGGAGTACACCCGCGACATCGCGGACGCGCTCAACAACGCGCTCACCGATTCGGAGCTCTTCGCATCGTACAACGTCCCGGAGAAGGCGATCCCGCCGCTTGAAGCTGTATTGCCGAAGGCCCCCAATGACGTCCGTCTGCGGCAGCGGCTGGCCTCTCTTTACGCGCGAGTAAACCGCTTCGCAGACGCGGCGCAATGCTGCACGGTTCTGGCCGATATCCACGCCGTCGCCGGCGTCTCCGACAAGGCAATGCAATACCGGGAGATGGCGGCCAAGTACACCGAGCAGGCCGCTGGCGCGGTTCCCATCGCGCCGCACCCTCACGAGGAAGCGGTTCCAGTCCGCGATCGAGCGCCGAAGCCGACGCCGATGGAGATTCCGGTTGATGAAGTCGAGGCAGAACCAATTCCGTTCCAGGCCTCTTCCGTTGCTGATGTCATGACTCATGATGTTCCTGCGGCGCCGCAGGAGCCGACCATCGCCGAGTTCGATCTCCTAAGCTCGCCGGTGCAAGCAGTCGCCGATGCCTATTCCGATTCGCCGGCCGCGGAAGCGCCGAGCGACGCGGCTGCGGTGGATCACGCTGCGGATTGGGAAGAGATGCTCAGCGTCGAGGCTCCGGCGGAAAAGGCTGAGCCAGTCGCCGTGCGGCCAGCCGCAGAAGCTCCAGTCCCGGAGATTGCTTCCCCTGAGATTGTTTCCGAAGAGACCGCCGATGAAATCGCCGAGGAAGCCCGTTTCTACATAAGCACAGGCATGCATCTTGAGGCCCGGTCGGCAATCACACGCATTGAAGCATTGGATCCGCTTCATCACTCGTTGGCGGAATTGCGGGCCGCAATTTCGGCCGCTGCGAAAACTCCGGACGTGGTTGCGGGACCCGCTGCGCAACAAAGCGCGCCGGCTGCAGAAATCGAAATCGCGCCTGCCGAGATCGAGATTGCGCCGCAGAGTGCCAAGACAGAAGAATTCCAAATCGCGCCTGCTTCGGCCGCTCCGGTAGAGAGGGAAATTGCTCAACCGAAACCCGCGGCTGCCGCTCCCGAAACGCCGAAGAAACAGGCCAAGCCGGCGCCAGTTCCCGCCGAGAGCGACGACTCAGACTTTCTCCTCGATCTCGACACTCCGCCGCAAAAACCCGCAGCCAAGCCGCCGGCCACCGTGATTCCGGCCGCCAAACCGGCGCCTCCAGCTCCTCCACCGCAGCCCGCGGCTGCGGCTGCTTCGGCATCGCTATCTGTCTCCGCAAATCCGCTTGCCGACTTGGTAATGGACATAGATGAGGCGTTAGGAGCCTTGAATATGCCGTCTGGCGGCCCTTCAACTGCCGTTTCCGCGGCGAATGGGAGCCCAAATGTGCCGCCAAAAGCTCCAATTGCTCCACATATTTCCGCCTCGAGTGCCGTTCCAACGCCGTCGATGGGCGTTCAGAATCAAGGATTTGACGCGCAATCGATGCTCTCAGACCTGCTGGACGAGTTCAAAGAGGAGATAGAAGAGCCGTCTGGGGATACTGAAGATCCCGAAACACACTACAACCTGGGCGTCGCATTCCGCGAAATGGGACTTCTGGACGAGGCAATCGGCGAGCTTCAGAAGGTCTGCCGGGCCATAGACAGCGGCAAAAGCTTCTCGCAATCCATACAAACTTACACCTGGCTGGCCCAATGCTTGGTCGATAAGGGCGCTCCACAGGCCGCAATTCGCTGGTATCAGAAGGCGCTGCACGTCCACGGAATCAATGAAGACAGCCGATTGGCCGTCCATTACGAGATGGCCACCGCGTTTGAGGCCGCTGGCGACCGCAAATCGGCCTTGGAAAACTTCATGCAAGTCTATGGATCGAACATCGATTACCGCGATGTGGCCGATCGCATCCGCGGTCTGCGCCAATAAATGCTCTACAATCGGGATGAATGGACCCGGAAATCAAGATCCTGAAGTTTCCCGGCGCGGGAACTGAGGGCCCAGACACCGATTCGCGGCATGAAAAGCGCAGTCAAACTGCAGCAACTGCGACACTTTCTGCCTCCGCAGAGCCTCCACCGCCCCTCTGGATGCAGCGTTTTTTTCTCGTCAGCATCGTTATTTTCTGTCTCTGGGTCGGTTTAGTGCTCTCCGTTCTTCCCTGGACGCCGGTTTGGACCGAAAACAACATCGTGATTGGCTTTCCGCGGCTGCGTGCGCTGCTCTCCACGGGCTTTGTTCGCGGCCTCGCCACCGGATTAGGGCTGCTCGATCTCTGGATTGGCATCTCTGAAGCCGTGCAATATCGCGATCGCCGCTAGGCGAACGGGCGCGTTCGGCCTTTTACTTTGCAACTGAATGCTACGATGGACGCGATGACCGCATCGCCATCACCGCTGATTGGCGTGATTATGGGCAGCCGCAGCGACTATCAGGTGCTCGAATCTGCCATCGAAATACTGCGCGAGCTGCAAATTCCGCACGAAAAACGCATCGTTTCCGCGCATCGCACGCCTGACTGGATGTTCGAATACGCCTCCACAGCCGAGCAACGCGGGCTTCAGGTGATTATTGCCGCCGCCGGCGGCGCCGCCCATCTGCCGGGAATGGTCGCGTCAAAGACCGTTTTACCGGTTCTCGGCGTGCCGATTCCGGCCACTTTACTCAATGGAGTGGACTCATTGCTGTCGATTGTGCAGATGCCGAAGGGCGTTCCTGTCGGCACATTGGCCATCGGACAGCCGGGCGCAGCCAACGCAGCGCTGCTTGCAGCGTCGATTTGCGCGCTCAAAGATGCCGCATTGCGCGAACGTTTACGCGCCTGGCGAGCCGCAAAACAGCAGGAAGTGATGGCAATGGAGCTGCCTTCTTGAGCGCAATTCTGCCCGGCGCGACCATTGGCATCCTCGGCGGCGGTCAATTAGGACGCATGACGGCAATGGCAGCGCGCTCACTGGGTTATCGCGTACAGGTTTTGGACCCCGACAGATCGTGTCCGGCGAGCTTTGTGGTCGATAGTTGCTTCACGGCGGCGTTTGACGACGTTCATGCGACCGCTCATCTGGCTCGCGGATCCGATGTTGTGACGCTTGAGATCGAACAAGTGTCGCTGGCCAGCCTCGAAGAAGCCGCTAAACACGCGCCTGTGCGCCCGGATTCGTCAGTTCTCCAGATTGTGCAAGACCGTATTCAGCAGAAAAGCTGGCTGGAAAAGAACGGATTTCCCACTGGAGAGTGGCGTTCTGCGCTGAATGCGGAAGAATTGGGGACCGCCGTCCAGCAATTCGGACGCGATGGTTTCGTCAAAGCCACCGCTGGTGGATACGACGGACGCAGTCAACTGCGCATTCAACCCTCGTCTCCGGCGCAATCCGCGGACGAAATGTGGCGGCTACTGGGATCGAAACCGTGCGTAGTGGAACGCGCGCTGCCGCTGGAGTGCGAGATTTCGGTGCTGGTGGCGCGGCGTCCTGGTGGGGAATCGGTCGTGTATCCGCCGGCGCTAAATCACCACGAGGCGCAAATTCTCGACTGGTCGGCCATTCCTGCCGCGATTCCCGCCGAATTAAATAAGCAGGCGAGCGAGTTGGCGACGAATATTGCCGATAAACTTCGAGTTGTCGGCCTGCTGGTGATCGAAATGTTCGTGCTAAAAGACGGCCGATTGCTGGTGAACGAACTGGCTCCGCGTCCGCACAACAGCTATCACGCGAGTGAAAGGGCGTGTGTGACCAGTCAATTTGAGCAAGCGGTACGCGCAATCTGCGATTTGCCGCTCGGCGATGCCGCCGTTATCAAGCCCGCAGCCATTTCAAACCTGCTGGGCGACGTCTGGCTGGGCAAAACTCCGCCGGCATTCGACCGCGCACTGGCCGTTTCAGGCGTCCGTCTACATTTGTATGAGAAGAGCGTGCCGCGCCCGGGGCGCAAAATGGGCCATCTTTCGGCCATCGGGGACACCGCAGAACAAGCGGTAGAGCGGGTTTTAAAGGCGAGAGCGGCTCTTTAATGGTGCTGTAGTTCTCGTGGACGTGTAAATCTTGCGTGGATCGGGGCGCCCTCGTCCGCGAAATTTCAGTCTGGCACAGACAAAGTCAAAAGCCGTCCGCGGTCGGCCGGAACCACGCCGGGTTTTAGGCTTTCAATTCATCAATTCAAACTTCATCAATTCAACATTCGTATCACCAGTTATCTTCGCGTGTACATCCGTCAGCAACAGCCATGCGTCGCGCAAACAACACAGTAGAATCGCGGCACAATCACCAACGGCCACGGGAATCCTTGCGTCTGCGGACAAACGTTAGACATCCGCAGCTCGTAAAAACGAACAAATGAAGGAGAAACCATGAACGTCTCAGCCTATCCAGTTCAGAAGGAGATGCCTTTCGGCGGTTCTGCGCGTTTCGTCGTATTCGCACTCGTGTTGGTTCTGCTCGTATTCATGGGCGCCTGCTCAGTGACGAAAGTGGATACGGGGAGCGTCGGCGTTCTGACGAAATTTGGCCGCGTAACTGGCGATGTATTGCCGGAAGGAATCCACCTAATCGACCCATTGAAGTCGTCGAATCAACTCACGGTGCGAACCCAGGAGCAAAAGGAAACCGCAGCGGTGCCCTCGAGCGAAGGTCTGATTATGACGCTGGAAACTTCGCTGCTCTTTCACTTGGACAAAGACAAGGCGGCAGAGGTTTTCCAGCATCTCGGCGCCGACTATCAGATGAAGATCGTGGAACCAACCTTGCGTTCCGCGATTCGCGAGGCCACCTCGTCACACGGAGCGAACGCGCTTTATACCGGCGAGCGCGAGCAAGTAGCCAAAGAGATTGAGGCCAACCTGCAGGGCCAGCTCTCCGCCAGAGGAATCGTCGTCGAGAAAGTTTTGCTTAGAGACATTCAGCTTCCCGAAGCATTGAAGCGATCCATCGAACTGAAGCAATCGGCCGAGCAGGAGTCGCTCGCAATGCAATTCAAGTTGCAGAAAGAGAAGCAGGAAGCCGATCGAAAGAGAATTGAAGCGCAGGGCATTAAAGACTTCCAGACCATCGTCGCACAAGGCATCACACCGGGACTGCTCGAGTGGAAAGGAATCGAAGCCACGGAAAAGCTAGCCGTTTCCCCCAATGCAAAAGTGGTGATCGTAGGCAATCAGAAGAACGGCTTGCCGATCATGTTGGGGGGGAGCTGAGGAGAAGGCTGTCAGCGCTCGGCTGTCGCGTTCGGCCCTCTGAGGCCGTTTTCACCACGGAGGCACGGAGAAGACTTGTGAGATAAGAAATTCAAAGACAGTCACGATTCAGACTGCCGCGAATTTCCCACGCCCGGCATTCACGACGCGAGTTGATGGCCGAACGCTGACAGTCGAATGCCGACATCCTCTCTGCTGGAACCAACTGTCAATCCATTGCGTACTCTCGGTACAACAAATCGTTGACCGCCTTCGGAGGAGACATGTATTGCAATTCGTGCGGCAGCGCGTTGTCGTCGAATCAGGCGACGTGCGGAAACTGCGGTATCCCCGTGCTAGGTTTGAATCAGTTGGGCCGGGTGCAGCAACATGTGAAGCTTGTGGGCATTCTGTGGATTGCTTATGCAGTCTTTCACGCGTTGGGCGGGCTCGTGCTCCTGATAATTGCGAACACGATCTTCGGCCCGGCGAGCGATCATCCGGCATTTCTGCGGCCGCTCTTGAGCGCAGTTGCGGTCTTTTTGCTGGTGAAAGCGGTCGGATCTTTTGCCGCCGCATTCGGACTATTTGAGCGTCAGAGCTGGGGCCGCACTCTCAGTCTGATAATGGCGGTCGTCGCGCTGATCAATGTTCCCTTGGGAACAGCGCTTGGAATTTACACGTTATGGGTGCTCA
The DNA here is from genome assembly GCA_964559345.1 of uncultured Terriglobales bacterium. Lineage (GTDB taxonomy): Bacteria > Acidobacteriota > Terriglobia > Terriglobales > Acidobacteriaceae > Gp1-AA112. Next base: position 9,988 of record CAZLIE010000034.1, on the reverse strand, counting down.
TGTCGCCGCAAGCGGAAGCGGAGTATCGGGGGCTGGCAGCGTGACGGCTTTCGGCGTTCGGCCAAGTAAAGGCCGTTTCACCACGGAGGCACGGAGAAAGGCAGAGCAAAAGGGTTTTAAAACCAAATCAAAAACGCCTGCCTGAGGCTCAGAGCGATTTCCACCTGGCATTGGAGGAAACAGAGAAAGCGAAACCAAATCTTTCACCACCGAGGCACAGAGGACACGGACAAAGGCAGAGCAAAGGGGTTTTAAAACCACCGAGGCACAAAGGACATGGAGGAGCCCAAGGACGACAATGTTGAAGCAGCCGCTATAGGTGCTTTGTAGATCTACAACCAGCCCTCACAATGACCGGTGCTGGCCGAACGCCGACAGCCGAGTGCCGACAGTCCCATTCATCCCGCCAGGAAATCGTATTGCGCGTTCGTCAGTGGCACTACTGACAGCCTGCCTTGCCGCACTAATGGCGAATCGGCGAACAGCTTATTGGCTTTCATTTCGGCGAGCGTTTTCGGATTTGCGATTGGCTTGCCTACCTTGATCTTCACCCGCGGGTTCTTCGGATCGGATGTCTCGACAGATACGACTAAGGCGCTGCCTACGGCAGTCTTCTCGTCGCCAGTGTGATAGATCACCAGCCGCTCGCCGGGCTTCATTTCCCGCAGATTTCTCAACGCTACCGGGTTTGTGATTCCATCCCAGATCGTCGCCTGTTCGCGCTGTAGGTCGGCAAATGAATACACAGAGGGTTCGGTCTTGAGCAAGTAGTCCATGGTTTTGTCAGACGATGTTATTACCGCTGTCCTGGTGCTTCAGAAGTTTGCTGCAACTGCACTGCATTGCTCGGCTCAGGTAATCGGCCGGGTTGCGGACGATATCCGTTACGCGTGCGGAGATGATATTTCTTGAGCCGCTCGCCAACCAGCTTTACCGTGATTGCCCGCCATCCGCGGTTGGGATTCGGCTTTGGGTAATAGCTCAGGGAGTAGAGATGCCCCAGGTCGTCTCTGATCGACGCGAAGGCGCGCTCTTCGTCACGCCAGTTTTTCGCGAAATACGCTTTGCCGCCCGTAGCGGCGGTCATGCGTTCGAACACGGCGGTAGATACCGGTTCCAGCTTGGCTTCTCTGGTGCTGATCATGTAGATCGGAATGCCCGCTGACTGCGCCAGTTCGGCAACGTCCTCGGGAGGAACGACGCTGGCGTTGTCGGGTCCGTTGGAAAACACGACCACCACTTTTCTGCCCGTGTGCTGTGCGGCATCTTTGACCGTCAGCAATAGGGAGTTATAGAGCGCGGCGTCGTCTCCGGCAACAGTAGTGCGCACCCCACGCACGACGTCTGAGCGATCCGAAGTCAGCGAAGCCGCGCGTGAGAGGTCGCGGCTGTAGGAGTAGAAGGCTATCTTGTCGGCGCTCTCGAGCGAGCGCACGAAGTTCGCGATAGCATCCTGCGCGAAAACGAAACCGCGATACATGTAGTTGCTCGTATCGAACAGAATGAAGACATTGGCGCCAGCTATGGCGGAGTTGAGCGTCGATGGCGGATCCGTCGCGGGCGAGCTTTGGCTTGCTTGAGCACCCGGCTGCTGGCCAGTCGATTGCTCTCCTTGTACCTGGGACAGGTCCTCTAACCGGCGGGCGACCGCATTGCCCTCGGCAAAGGTTGCAAGTTTTTCAGGGATGCCATCCTCAGCGATGGCAAAGTCCCGTGGCTGCAGGTTGGTTACGTAATTTCCCTTGTTGTCAGTAACTGCCACGTTCAACTGAACCAGATCGACAACGACACGAAATTGGGTCCCATCCTTTTGGGCCACACCCCGAGGCCCGAATCCGGACAAGACGAACCCAATGAGAACGATAGATAGAAAGCACCGTTTGGCCATAAGTCTTCTGCCCTTGAGTCACCCTTGCCGCTGGCCGCGTCGGGATGACAGCGAATCTCGATCAATAACCCTCTTTCCCTATGGAGCCGACGCAACGCGGACCGGGGACGACGACCCGATCTTGCCTTGTCTGAAATCTTCTCCCGCCTCTCGCATGGCTCGCAGTAACGCGGGCCAGTCTTCGAGGTCGGTGGCGAATATCTTCTCGACCATCCGCCGCGTCAGCTCTGGAACGAAACGATTGAGCATCACCGGCGAATACCCCTTCTCGTCGGCCAAACGTGCCCAGTAAAGATTGTTGGAGTCCCACGACTCGGCAAGGAAACGAATGGGTTCACCCATGAATGCGGGGAACGGCGGCAGGTTCAACAGCTCACGAGCGTAACTCTGTGTTAAAGCCGGATGGGGCACGCCGAAGTCCCGCGAGAGACGATCCCAACTGACTTCATCGGGATACTGCTTCGAAATGCTCTCGACCTCTTTGCCCGCGGGTCCGAAGGAGTCAGTCTGTCCGGGGAATTGCCGCCGGAATTCTGCCGCGAGATAGAAAGTATCTGCCGGGGTCACAGTCGGAAGCACTTGCCCCAGATCGCCGGCACGAAGAGACTGCTCCAATCGCTCAGAGGCCTGCGGAATCATGCGCGCATTCAGGATGCTCATCACCTTCGCTCGCAATTCCTGGTTGTCCACGGATGCCGCCAGGAGTTCCTCACCCGCCTGCTGATACAGCGTGACTACATGCAGCTCGTTCTTGCTCACACCCCACCATCGCGGCACGACTGCGCTGGTGAGAATGCCACGAACCATCTCGCCGAGAATTAATGCCTGGACGTTTTCCGGAGTGATGAAGTCCTGCTCCGCCTCGGTCAGCACGTAAGGCAAGTCAGCCAGCGATCCGACGAGATGCGCGCCACCGCCCGCCGGAGAGCCGGCCCCGAACAGACGCGGAGCTTGCCACACTCGCTTGACGCCTCTAACGGTGTCGCCGGAGAAATCGTGGGAGCGAACGAAGAGCGGATTCTGGTGCAGAATCTGAGCGCCCGGCGGCTCGTAGTACGCGTAATTGAGGCCGACCAGCGTATCCCTCAAGAATGTCGCCAGTTCACCACGGGCTTGCGCCACTTGCTCTGCAGAAGCCGGCGCCTTGATAACCTTCGTCAGGTCCGTTCGCATCTGCATTTCGGTGTGACGGTTGTTGTAGATGCCTTGCGCCCATTCGTCTCGTTCGCGATTGCTGAAGATCGGCCGAGGCATCTCGAACTCCCGCAGGTCTCCTGCGAGTACGACCAATCTGTCTTGATCGGCGCGGACACGCTCGATGCCGTGTAGCCCGTCGCCGAGCTCCAACAACGTGTCGAGGGAGACCAATCGCTGACCATCGAGGACGAATCGAATTCGGTCGGCGATCTCCTGGTGTATGCGCTCGCCGTCCAGAGTCGTCTGATGAGGACCCGCCAGCAAATCGACGATCTCGTCTTGCGAGGCCTCGCCTTTGCCGGTCGATGCCAGCAATAAGTCTCGTAACGAGGTGCGTCCGGCATCAAAGAGCTGCGCCGATGAAACAATCTTGCCGAACGGCCTCATGAGCCGCTGCCAGGAAGCGTTCAACTCCGCCGCGGGTATCTGCTCTTGCCGGGCCAGTATCTGCCACAGGCCGACGTTGGCCTGGAACGTACCCAGGGCATTGCCCCGCAATGCGGAGTTGGGAATCGCGGTTAGACCGTCTGCAACATTGATGAAGCTGGTTATGGATGCATCATTGAGCACCGGGAACTCGGAGAAGATCAGGTACTGGTTGCTGTAATCAGCAAACTTTCCCGCCAGCATCGCGACCGTTTCTGGACTGAGCCGATGGTCCGGGGCCCGCTTGGCGTCCAATTCGGTGAGCAACAAGTAGGTCTGCAGCGGCCCGGTATCGGTCTGCACACGCGAGACTGCGAACATCGCCTCCAGCAACTGATTGGGAGTGTCGAGGTGCTTGGCGCGCTTCACCAAATCGTGCGAAACGCTGGAGTCAATGCTGGCATCGGTCTTCTGCCGGAGGATTCGCTTCCAGACCTCCAGATTTCCGGGTACATGGGGATCGCCATTGGCTTCCCACTGCGCGCGTGTGACGAGCAGTACCAGCCCGGCGTCCGGACGGAATGCGGAGCTCGCAGCTTCGCCGGAAGACGATCCACGAAGTGCGTCATAGTCTCTGCGGAGGTGATGCGGTTCGGTGAAATGGGCTTGCTGAGCTTGATCGACACGGGACAGAGCGTCGAAGTAGGCCGCCGCCCATCCATGGTCCTTCGAGAGCAGGTGGAGAACGAAGTCCGCGGACGAGTTGGGATTCGCGTCGACCAACTCTCTCCAACCCGCCTCGGCACTCGCGCCACCGGGGACGATCACCCGCCCGGGGCGAACGCGGATATGTCTGCCGTAGAAGCTCAGAACCGATGCATGCGGAGCCAGCGCGCCTATCCCGGGAGACTCGCGCAGGGCAATCTGGGTTTGCTCATCGATGCGGGACATAGCCCAGTAGAGTCGCGCCAGCGAAGGATCGCGCAAGAGAGTGTCAACCAGGTTCCGGCTGGGGCCCTTTATCGTCCAGTCAGCCTCGGAGAATAGGACGGGTACCCGTGAGGTCGGGAATGGATAAGAAAACCGCTTGCCAGTCTGCAGCGCCCTCTCGAGTTCAGGTAGAGGGAATCCCGAGTCCACCGTCAGGAATGCGCGGGGTGGGTCGGCAGTCTCAAGGAACGTGCCGTTCTGTCCACAGTCTGGACGGGGTCTATATCCCAATATCTGCAGAAGCGGTCGGGCCTCCTCGCAGTTGGTAACCTGGATCACCCCTTGAGGGCCAGCAAGGGTCGCCAGCTCTCGCGCCTGCTGTACATAGCGCATCAGGAGTAGCAGATACTCCGTAGGCCGGCGACTGCTCTGCGGCCCTTGATATCCCAGCAGGAACACATTACGAGACAGCAGTGGGATTACTTCTTCCGGAGTGACCTTCTGGCTAATGCCAGCCATGCGCAAGAACGAGCGCAGGGGTCCAGGGATGGCGACGGTCACAGTGGCAGATGGGCCCACCCGGTTCTGAGAATACGAGTCGGCCGCGGAAGACAGCCCTGACATAGGGAGAGTCGGACTGAACAAAAGCACTGCGACTGCTATTGCGGACGAACAAAGAGGAGACTTCATGGGTGCCTCTCGGAACCTTTGAGACGCTCTGCAGGAATGACATTCTCGCCGTCATTACTGAAGAGTCAAGCCCACCTGAATCTTAGTCCTGAAGCGGATTCAGGCGATCTTTTTCTGAACTGGAGTTATACGCTCTTTTCGTTGTTTCAGTTGTCCCTGGGGTTGTTATTTCATCGGCCAAACAAGATAAATCTTGTGGCGCATGAATCCAAGAGCTTTCTCGCCTTATTGGCGCGGTGAAGCCTTCATTAACGCATACCAGCCGTCATTGTGCTGACAATTCCAGGAACATGGCGGACAACGGCAGGTCCACTCCTAATCTTGGTAAAATAGACATCTACCCCATGGCACAACGCACCTTCACATTGCAGGAAGCGCAAATCCTGCTGCCCGTCCTTAAATCCTTGCTGCAACAGGCCATCGACAGCAAAGCCCTGATCGAGACCATCGACACAGAATTCCAGGAACTCGCGCAGCGCATCTTTCTGACCGGTGGGCTCTTAGTTGAGATCGGCCGAATGGCAACCCGCCGTGCGGAGCGGGAAAAAACTGTGCAGCGGATTAAAGACGTAGTGGCCGAGATCGACGCCACTGGGGTTCAAGTTAAAGATCTCGATATGGGCCTTCTCGATTTCCCTTGCGTCGTCGAAGGTCGCACAATTCTTCTCTGCTGGAAGATGGGAGAGGATAAGATCACGCACTGGCATGGAACAGAAGAAGGCTATGCCGGACGCAAGCCTATCGACGAGACTATCTCCAAAGCCAAGAAAAAGCCGAATTAAGCTTCCTGCCCCGCTACCTGAAAATTCAAAGACAAAGCGCGCCGCACTCGGCGTTTACATGCATTCCGGTTGGGGAGTGCTGGTGATATCGCTTCCATAGAAGTTGTGGGCCGCAGACGCATCGTTACTTCCGACGCGAAATGCCCGGAGCAAATCAGCCTCACTACTATGCAGCAACGCTCCCAGCTTCGGAGTCGGAGAAACATATCGCGAACTGTGCCTCAGTCACGAAAGCATCAGCGGCTATAGCCCTAGCAGACCTGCTCAGGGAATTAAGAGGAGCGCCACTGCCGAATCGCGGCTTGTGCCGTTCTCGTGGCCTCGGGTCGCCCGCTGTCTTCGCTTGCGAAGGTTCTCATCTCATACCCGTTCATTCATACGGCGGAGGGCGAATTCTTTCGGAGCGCCGTGCAAAAAGCCTGTGAGGACTTGAATATTCCGGTCACACGAATCGAAGAGCGAGAACTCGATCAGTCCGCCAAATCGACATTTGGAAGCATGGCAGGCGGAGTGCAACACAGGATTTCTAAGTTGGGAGCTGCTATCGGTCCACCTTGGGCGAAGGACCACAAAGCGGCGGCGCTCGCCGCTGCAATCACTTTGGCCGCGAACTAGTTTCGTTTCTCGCTATTGACGCGCCTTTCCCGCCCGCGTAATTTCGTTCATTCAAAGTTCCACTGGAGGCTGGATGAAGGTTCGTGTGCTTTTGTTATTTTTGATATCGCTACCCTGCATTGTGTTCGCCCAAGAAAAAAAGCCAGAAGACAAGAAGCCAGAGCGTTTCGACATTAAGGCGCACTACACGAAATACGAATATCGCATTCCTGCCCGCGATGGCGTTCATCTCTTTACGTCCGTTTATGTTCCCAAGGACACCTCACATCCTTATCCATTCCTGATGACGCGAACTCCTTACAGTGTCGGTCCGTATGGAGAAGACCATTACAAGACGCGATTGGGGCCTTCGGAGGCATTCGAGCGCGCGGGGTACATCTTTGTCTTTCAGGATGTGCGTGGGCGATATCAGTCGGAAGGTCAGTTCGTAGATATGCCGCCTCAATTCGATCAGCCTAAATCCGCGAAGGAAGTCGATGAGAGCACTGACATGTACGACACGGTCGATTGGCTGCTCAAGCACGTGCCGAACAACAACGGCAAGGTCGGAATATGGGGCATCTCCTATCCAGGGTTTTTTACCTCTGCGAGCATCATCAACTCGCATCCGGCAATCAAGGCGGCATCTCCCGAAGCTCCAATGACCAATCTCTTCGAGGGAGATGATGGATATCACGGCGGCGCTTTCATGCTCGATGCTAACTTCGACTTCTATTCCGTTTTCCGTCCGCGCGGACAGGAACTCGAACTTCCACCGACCACACCTCGCGGGCGCGATTTCAATTACGGCACCACCGATGGATATGAATATTTCCTGAAGCATTATCCGATCTCGAATTTGGAAAATATCATCAAGAGCCCGCTTTTTGACGATCAGGCGAACCATGCGGTTTACAACGACTATTGGAAGCCCCGCGATGTATCGCAGCATATGAAAGGCGTAAAGTGCGCTGTTCTGACGGTAGGAGGATGGTTCGACGCTGAAGACCTGGAAGGGCCCTTCAAAACCTTCCATGCAATCGAGAAAAATAATCCGGGGATATTCAACGCAATTGCCGTCGGTCCGTGGGTGCATGGGGGATGGGCACGCTATCAGGGCAGTTCGCTCGGCCGCGTACAGTTCAATTCGGACACGGCCGAGTACTATCGCGAACACATCATTTTCCCCTTCTTCGAACAGTTCCTCAAAGGAAACGGTGACGCGAAATTACCCGAGGCTTACATGTTCGAAACCGGAAGCAACATATGGCGACAGTATTCCGCATGGCCTCCACGCGAGGCCCAGAGCAAAACTCTTTATCTGCATGCAAACGGCAAGCTGTCGTTCGATCCGCCCGCGGAGAGTGACGGCGCATACGACGAATATGTAAGCGATCCGCACCGTCCTGTCCCCTTCATCGGATACGCCGCAACCGGTGTTCCGCAGGAATACATGCTGAGCGATCAACGGTTTGCCTCCAAACGTCCGGATGTGCTGGTCTATGAATCGGAGGCGCTTGCCGATGATGTGACGATCGCGGGCCCTGTTCTACCGCATTTGCAGGTTTCATCGTCGGGCACAGATTCGGACTTTGTAGTGAAACTCATAGACGAATATCCGCCGGATTATGACGAGCCAGTCGCGCGCGACGCTTCGCAATCACCTCCCACCGAAGTTGCAATGCCCGTTGAAAAGATAGGCGGATATCAAATGCTGGTTCGCGGCGAACCTATTCGGGCAAAGTTCCGCAATGGCTGGGACAATCCTCAAGCGCTCAGTGCAAACCAAGTCACTGCGGTGAACTACGAGATGCAAGACGTAAACCACACGTTTCGCCGCGGCCATCGCATCATGGTCCAGATTCAAAGCTCGTGGTTCCCTCTGATCGATTTGAATCCTCAGACCTTCACCGACATTCCGAAGGCACAGTGGACTGACTTCAAACCGGCAACGGAGCGCGTCTATCATTCGGCCGCGAATGCATCAGGGATCGTGGTGGGAGTAATCCCCCGGTAGCACAAATTGAGAGGCAAGCCAGCATTCGGCATTTCAAATTTGTGTCTACTGAAATGCCGGTGCTCGGCTGAAAATCCCTCGTCACAGTTCAAAATCCCCGCTTGTGCTGCGTACCTCCGTAATCAATTTGCCTCCAGAGATCCTGTTAAAATAAGCATATTCCTGGTGATTTTTTTCTCCGCATAATGTCACGCTATCTCTCCTTCTTATTCGCGACACTCGTTGTCACAGTCCTGCTTGCTACTCCCGGTTGCGGAAAAGGCGCTCAGGATCAGGAAGTCTTCTATGTGTCCGCGCCACAGGCGTTCCTGCGTGACCGCGTGGCGACGATTTACTCAAAAACTGGCACTGTCCACAACGCGGACAAAGTCATTGCGCTTGAGCACGCAAAGCGTTGGGTGCGTGTGCGCAATGCCCAAGGCGAGGAAGGATGGCTGCAAGAGCGAAATCTCGTAGGACAGGATGTGTTCAATGCGCTGCAGCAACTCAATAAGGACCACGTCGCTGATCCAGCGCAGGTTCGCGGATTATTGCGAAACGACCTTCGACTCCATGTCACGCCCGGACGTGAAACCGATCGCCTGTTCATGCTGAAAGAAGGTCAGAAAGTAGAACTTCTGGCGCGAACCTCAGTTCCTAAGAACGGATTGCCGGCGGTGAAACCTGCCTCGCTTCCGAATGCGACCGATCAGGACTCGGCTGACGATACAAAAGACGAAGACAAGGAATTCAAAGGCAAAGACTCTCCGTTAAGTTCGGGAGCCTCTGCTCTGAAAATGTCCGCAAAGCCTACGCAGGCAGCCAATAAAGTTCGAAGTAAGCCCGTTTCTCTGAACAAGAAAAAAGAAAAGGTGATCGAGGCTCCTCCGCCCATCATGGAGGACTGGTGGCTCGTGCGAGATGGTCAGGGTCACGCCGGATGGGTGCTTGGCCGCATGATCGACGTCGATGTTCCTATCGAAATCGGGCAGTATGCCGAAGGCCAGCGCGTTGTGGCCTTTTACCCTCTGACGACCGTCCATGATTCCGAAACGAACAAGGATCAACCCTACTATCTTGTGCTGCTGACCGAACCCAAAGACGGACTGCCCTTCGACTACAACCAGGTGCGTCTCTTCTCATGGAACGTGAAGCGGCATCGCTACGAGACCGCCTATCGCGACCGGAATGTCTCCGGGTTTCTGCCGGTTTCCATCGGACAGGAAGATTTCGAAAAACTCGGCAACGAGCCAACGTTCACCTTGCGAGTTCGCGACGAGCAGGGACAAACGATCCAGCAGAAGTACCGGCTAGAGGGCGTGATCGTGAAGCGAGTACTCGCCCCGGGAGAGCAGCCGTTGAAGGCTGCTCGCTCGACGCCCGGTGACGCCAAAGCCAGGCTCTAAGGCATTGAATCCACAGGTACGACCCGGGAGATGCTCAGGTTGGCATTCCTTCCTAACCTTCAAAGGCATCAGCGAGTCCTCTTCGGGAATCCAAGCGTTGCATGGCGGAAAAGGTCAAAAAGCTCGGACTCAAGCGTGA
>CAZLIE010000033.1:0-33191 GCA_964559345.1 uncultured Terriglobales bacterium | reverse complement strand
GCATGTCGCGGAAGCCGCCGATGTCCATCAGGATGTCGAAGCGGAACTTCTGTCCTGCCGCAAACGGCCGCAGCAGTTCGTCATGCTTGCCGCGATGGCGCAGTCCAAGATCGATGATCTCGTTGCGGCGCATGGCCGAGAGCGCTTCGACATGCCTGCGAACCTGACGATACGAAAAATGGCCGGCGCCATAGAGCAGCGTCGTAGCAAGCTCGACTTCCAGCGGATCCTCTTCCAGCAGATCGACTACAAAACTTTCATCCTTCCGACTAGCTTCAATCGGCTCGCGCCCCATTAGTTCGCTGAGCGCTTGCTTCATTTCGTGGCGCGTTTCGAGTTCGTATCGATTCGCCTCCGCGTACTTCACCAGTGTGGGAGCGACCTTTACCTCTTTCAGCAGCAACTCGCGCGCGTGTCCGGCGATGACGGGCTCAACGCGCTCGATCTCTTCGATCAGCTTTTTATAGGCCGCTTCATTCACGTTCCACGACGCAGTTCGCGCGGCCCGCTTCAGCAGCTCGCCTATCTCCCGCACCTCGGCGTGGGTGTGCGAGAGCAAGCGCGAGATCTGCGTCTCGAGTGTGCGTGCGTTCACGATCTGTCCGAGTGAAGTGTTCGTCGCGAGCGGCAGCAGATATCGCGAGATGTCGAAGGCACGCGCGCGCAACGTGCGCTCATATGCGTCCTGTTTCATCTCCTCAGGTTTCGCGACTTGCGTGCCCAGATAGCGCGCCATCTCTTCGGAAATGGCTTCGTATTCGGCGAACAGGCGTTTCACTGTATCAACATGCGTGTCGCGCTTCTCGCCTGTGCTGAATACCGGGGTATAGAAACCGCTCTTCTTAAAGTTCTGATACCGGGTGGATCGCTCCTGTCCGTCCCAGCGTTGCTCATCAACGAGCGCGATGGCGGCAAGGATCGAGAGACGCTCGATGGCGATCGGAACATGCGCGAGGTCGGCGATAGACCGATGTCCGTACTGAAAGTAAAAAGTGTTGAGAAACTGTTCGGCCTTTTGCTCGCTGATCTCTTTCAGCGACTCCTTCATCGAGAGCGACGATCGGGAATACTTCGCCATCGCATAGGCCTGCACTTCGGGCTCAACACCGTGAACGGCAAAGACTTCAGTCGGCTGCGTCGGGGAGGAAGAAGCGTGAGGGGAGGGCTTAGTTCCGTTGGGCTGCGACATGGAACCGCCAGAATAACCGATTTCACCACGGAGACACGGAGGACACCGAGAAAATCAAGATCGGGCAAGAACCAACCCCGAAAGGCTTTTCGCCGTCCACTCCGTGTCTCGGTGGTGAATGCTTTTTGAAACCCGTGTCTCCGTGGTGAAAGGCTTGTGGTAAACGTGTTGTGTGAAATCCTGGGTGATGTATCAGCGGTGGCATGATCTTTTATTTGCGCACTGGCCATTGCCGGCTGAGAGTGTTCATCCGCTGATCCCGCCCGAGCTGGAGCTTGACACCTTCGACGGACAAGCTTGGATCGGCGTTATTCCTTTCTGGATGAGTCGTGTGCACGTGCGCGGATTTCCTCCGATTCCCACCGCTGCCACTTTTCCGGAATTGAATGTTCGAACATACGTGCGCAGTCCCCAACGTTCGAGAAATGCAGAGCAGAAGGCCGGCGTTTATTTCTTCAGTCTTGATGCGGCCAGTTTGCTTGCCGTGCTCGGAGCGCGGGCCTGGGTTGGGCTGCCATATTTTTACGCGGACATGAAGGCAGACGTTGAAGGAGACGCCATTCGCTACCGCAGCCGTAGACGACAGAGTCCGCGATCGGCGGAGTTGGCTGTGGAGTACCGGCCCGTAGGGCCGGCGTCACCGAAGAAGACCGACCTCGAACATTTCCTTACCGAGAGATATTGCCTGTATGTGGTTCGGTCGGGACGTGTTTATCGCTTGGACATCCAGCACCAGCCTTGGCCGTTGCAGCAGGCGAATGCAGTGTTCCAGACCAACAGCATGGCCCAGGCTAGCGGGATTAGTCCTCCCGCTACGGAGCCGCTTCTGCACTTTGCGAAATTCCAGGAGGTGTATGTGTTTATGCCGAAGGAATTGGGTTAGTATTTTCAACCGTTTTCTCCGTGGTTCGCCGCTGTTCTCCGTGTATTCCGTGCCTCCGTGGTGAAACCGTCCTTGAGGTGTTCATTTTCGGACACTCCTTCGCGGCTCCGAACAAATGCTTTAGCCGACCGCTTTCATATGCAGACATAACAGGCCTGTTTTCATACATTTATAAGCGCAATGTCATAGGTCAGAGACGTGCCAATTAACCTCTGACCGGACGATCCCATAAAAACAGGACGAAGATGATTCAACTCCGCAACATTGAGAAAGTGATCAAATCGCCGGCCGGGAACATCTGGCTTTTACGCCGCGTCAACCTCGACATCGGGCAGGGCGAGTTCGTGACCATCATGGGCCCATCCGGCGCGGGCAAGACCACGCTGATGAGCATTCTTGGGATGCTCGACGATCAGTGGACGGGCGAGTATTACTTCGCGGGCGAAGCTGTCCACAGCATGAACCGCAAGCAGCGCTCGGAGCTGAACAAGAAAAACATCGGCTTCGTTTTCCAGAGCTATCACCTGCTGGACAATCTCACAGTCGCCGAGAATCTCGATCTGCCTCTCTCTTATAAGGACATCAAACGCTCGGAGCGCGCGAGCATGGTGGGCGATACGCTCGACCGCTTCAACATTGTCGGGAAAAAAGATCTGTATCCGAACCAGCTCTCCGGCGGCCAGCAGCAGCTTGTAGGCGTGGCACGCGCGGTGATCAACAAACCCAAGCTGATCCTCGCGGATGAACCCACCGGCAATCTGCACTCCGATCAGTCAAAAGAAATTATGGAACTGTTCCGGCAACTGAATGAGGCTGGGACGACAATCGTGCAAGTGACGCACTCGGAGGCGAACGCCGCGTACGGAAGTCGCACGATTAAGCTGCTCGACGGATGGATCGTCGGCGACACTGCGCGGGCGCTAGAGCCAGAGCGCGCGGTCGTGAGCTAACAGTTCAGAACAAACCAGAGACAGAACCAGGGACAACAAGGAGCCTTGAAGCCGATGCATAAGTGTTTCAATTCGCAGCTCAGAGCCATCGCGCTCTTCTGCACGGTGGCGATGTTGGGGACGGGTGCGCTCGCGCAAAGCGCCGCGAAGCACGACTACGCAAATCCCGAAGACCCGACCCGGGTTGACTACTCGAAATCTCGGCCTTCGTTTCCCAATCTGCTCGCCCCGTATGCAGGCCAGACGCTTCGCCCGCCGACCCTGACCAACTCCCCGCGCATCGATCAGTTGATCAAGGACGACAAACTGATGCTATCGCTGAACGATGCGGTCGCGCTGGCGCTCGAGAACAATCTCGATCTCGCAATCGCCCGCTACAACCTCGAGATTGCTGACACGGATGTTCTGCGCACCAAGGCAGGCGCATTCGTTCGTGGTGTCGCCAGCGGCCTGGTGCAAGGCACTCCCGGCGGCGGCATCGGCGGATTTGGCAGCGGAGCTCCGGGCGCGGGAGCCGGTGGAACTTCAGGGGGCGCGGGCGGCGCCGGAACTGGAGCCGGCGGTATCGTGCAATCAACCATCGGCACCGGCGCTCCGGTGAGCTCGTACGATCCGGTGATCCAGAGCCAGTTCAGCGTCGAACATGGCGTGTTTCCCATCGCGAACCAAGTGACGACCGGCGTCCCCGCACTGCAGCAAAACACTACAACCGCAAATTTCGTCTACTCGCAGGCGTTCGCGACTGGAACCAACATGGATTTCGGAATGCAGAATGCGCGGCAAACCACGAACGGCCGCTTTACCGAACTTGTTCCTGTGTTGAACTCAGGATTTCGCTTCACCCTCACACAGCGTCTGCTCTCAGGATTCGGACTCGGTCCTAACCTGCGCTTCCTGCGCATCGCCAAGAACAACCGTGAAGTCACGGACATTGCGTTCCGCAACCAGGTGATCGCAACCGTCACGCAGATCGAGAATATTTATTGGGACCTGGTAAACGCAGTGGAAGACGTGCGCGTAAAAGAGCGGTCGCTCGCGCTGGCGCAAAAGGCGTTGGGAGACGATCGCAAGCAGGTCGAGCTTTCGGCGATTCCGCCGATTCAAGTCACCCGTGACGAGGCCGAAGTGGACTCGCGCAATCAGGACGTGATCATCGCGCAGACCAACCTTCAGCTTCAGGAACTGCTGATGAAGAATGCGATCACGCGCAACCTCGCAGATCCGATCGTAGCTTCGGCCGCCGTGATACCAAGTGACCAGGTGGTGATTCCGGAGAATGAGCCGGTGCGTCCCATACAAGACTTGATCGCCGAGGCGCTCTCGCATCGTCCCGAGCTGGCCCAGTCAAAGATCGACCTGACGAACCGTGAGATCACGCGCAAAGCTGCCAAGAATGCGCTGCTGCCCACGCTCGATGCTGTTGCGTTCTACGGCGGATCGGGGCTCGCGGGCGTTCCCAACCCTTTTGCGCCCAGCAGCTCCGTGCTTCCAATCACGGGCTTCGGAGACGTATGGACGCGGACATTCAATGGGAGCTCGCCCGATTATTCGGTCGGCTTCACCCTGAATATTCCTTTGCGCAATCGCGTGGCGCAGGCCGATCAAGTGCGATCCGAGCTCGAATACGGCCAGGCACAACTGCACTTGCAGCAGCTCGAAAACCAGGTCGGGATCGAAGTCCGCAATGCTCAGTTTGCGGTGACGCAGAATCGTGCGCGCGTCGTCTCTGCGCGCAAGGGCGTAGATGTGGCGCTGCGCACGCTGGAGATCGAACAGAAAAAGCTGGCGCTTGGGGCATCGACCAGCTTGCAGGTATCCCAGGTCGGCCGCGACCTCGCGCTGGCTGAATCAACTCTGGTGACTGCGACCACAGCATACGCAAAATCGGTGGTGGAATTGAATCGTGCTATCGGTGCTACCCTCATCAATAACGGAATCAGCATCGATGACGCAGAGAGCGGCAAAGTACACGAATTGCCTCGTATGACAGGCGTTGCCGCCGCTGTAGTCACGCAATAGGTGGCGATCTCTCCCGGAGGAGTAATGCCGATCAGCAGCGTGGAGCAAGGGGAAATCACGACGACGAGCACGGCCACGGTCCCGCGGATTCTTATTGCGGACGATCAGGCTGATGTCCGCGAAGCTCTGCGTCTGCTGCTGAAGGCCGAAGGTTATCGGATCGATTGCGTTGCTTCTCCGCAGGCAGTGATGGAAGAAATTGCCTCGGAAAATTTCGACATCCTCCTGATCGACCTCAATTACACACGGGACACCACCTCGGGCGCCGAAGGACTCGATCTGCTCTCACGCCTGCAGGCCGTTGATAGCAGCCTTCCCGTAATCGTCATGACGGCTTGGGGCAGCGTGAATATTGCCGTCGAGGCGATGCGGCGCGGAGCGCGTGATTTCATCCAGAAACCCTGGGAGAACGAGCGCTTAGTTAGCAT
Source organism: uncultured Terriglobales bacterium (assembly GCA_964559345.1). GTDB lineage: Bacteria > Acidobacteriota > Terriglobia > Terriglobales > Acidobacteriaceae > Gp1-AA112. The sequence goes on along the minus strand of CAZLIE010000033.1, from coordinate 27,722 downwards.
CGTCCGCACTCAGCTTGAACTCAGCCGGGCGCTGAAGCGGGCACAGCATCTCGAAGCAGAGAATCGCCTGCTGCAAGCGCAGGGCCGACCAACTTTCATCGCCGAGTCGAAGGCGATGCAGCCTGTTCTGGAGCTGATTGCACGTATCGGCCCGAGCGATGCCAATGTCCTCATCACTGGCGAACATGGCACTGGCAAGGAAGTCGTGGCGCGAACTTTGTATGCGCTCTCTTCACGCTCCTCGCGCCCGATGGTCACCGTGAATACCGGCGGCCTTCCCGAAGGCACATTCGAGAGCGAACTGTTCGGTCACGTGAAAGGCGCCTTCACGGACGCACGCGTGGACCGCATTGGACGTTTCGAACTCGCCGACAAGGGCACGATCTTTCTCGATGAGATTGCCAACGTCCCGCTGAAGCAGCAGGCGAAATTATTGCGCGTGCTGGAAACCGGCGAGATGGAGCGCGTGGGCTCGTCGAAGACGAAGAATGTCGATGTCCGAGTGCTGTCGGCTACCAACTCCGATCTGCAGACGGAGAGCGCGAAAGGGAACTTCCGCGTGGATCTGCTGTTTCGCCTGAATACCATCGAGGTCCATCTGCCGCCATTGCGCGAACGCCGCGAAGATATTCCTCTGCTTGCGCAGCATTTTCTCAAGGCGTATTCCCAACGCTACCGCAAACAGGTGCAGCGCTTCGAGCCGACCGCGATGCAAAAAATGCTGGAGTACTTCTGGCCCGGCAACGTGCGTGAACTCGATCATTCACTGGAGCGCGCGGTGCTGCTCTCGAAGGGAGAGATGATCCGGCCCAGCGATCTTGGACTCACTGAGCGGCGCGACATCACGAGTTCCATCGAAGAGATGAGTCTTGAGGAAGTAGAATCCCTGCTGATACGCAAGACGCTGGCCCGCTACTCCGGCAACATTAGCCATGCGGCTGAAGCCTTGGGACTGAGCCGCAGCGCGCTCTATCGCCGTATCCAGAAATATGGCCTCTGATCCACGCTTCGACATCTTTGGCCACAGCACCGCATTCTCCCCGCGCCGGAACAAGAAAAAACAAATGAGCTTCGAGCGCCGGGTGCTGCTCGGCGCTGCGACGGTGGGGGCCATTCCGCTGGCAGTCATGGAACTGCTGCTCTGGTTCGGCAATTACTCCTCACAAACACAATGGACACTAACCATCTTGCTCGCGATCGCGTGGCTGATCTCGTCGTTCGCTCTCCGCGCACAGGTGATACGGCCGCTGCAGACGCTCTCGAACATGGTTGCTGCTCTGCGCGAGGAAGACTTCTCTTTTCGCGCACGCCGCGCCAGCCGCAATGATGCACTGGGCGAATTGGTGCTCGAAGTCAATTCGCTCTCTGACACGCTCCAGCAACAGCGTCTGGGATCGATGGAAGCGGTCGCGCTGCTGAAAAAAGTATTGATGGAGATCGACGTCGCGGTGTTCACATTCGATCCGCAACATCGGCTCCGGATCGTGAATCGCGCCGGCGAGCAGTTGATGGGCATGACGCAAGAACGCATGCTTGGCCGCACGGCAGAAGAATTAAAGCTCGAAAGCCTGCTCGGTCAGGCAGGCGGACGCACGCTGCGCATGACTTTTCCCGGACGTGAAGGGCGCTGGGCGATTCAACAGACTTCATTCCGGGAACGGGGAGTTCCGCATCAGCTTCTGCTCATCTCTGACCTGAGCCGCGCGCTGCGCGAAGAAGAGCGCCAGGCTTGGCAGCGTCTCATCCGGGTGCTGGGACACGAGCTCAACAACTCACTGGCGCCGATCAAGTCGATTGCCGGAACGCTGCGATCGCTCTCCATGCGCGAGAACAAGCCTGCCGACTGGAACCAGGATGTCGAGCGCGGTCTCGAAGTCATCGAGAGCCGCGCCGACGCGCTCAGCCGATTCATGCAGGCGTACACCAAGCTCGCGCGCCTTCCCGCGCCGACATTCGGAAAAGTACACATTGGTGAAGTGGTGCGGCACGCAGCTTCGGTCGAGGCGCGGCTTCCCGTCGAGGTGATCGCCGGCGATGAGATCACACTTGATGCCGATCTCGACCAACTCGAACAACTCCTCATTAACGTGGTTCGAAACGCCGTGGACGCTTCTCTCGATCCTTCGATCCGCACGCCGGGCAAAGTCCAGATCGGCTGGCATGTGAACGGCCGGTCAGTCGAGATCTTTATTCGCGATCAGGGACCGGGGCTGCTGAACAGCAACAATCTGTTCGTTCCTTTCTTTACGACGAAGTCGGGCGGGAGTGGGATTGGCCTGGTACTGAGCCGCCAGATCGCTGAAGCGCATGGCGGGTCGCTCGCGCTCGAAAACCGCACCGACGTGCGCGGCTGCCAAGCAACACTCAGGCTACCGATCGATTCCGGTGACGGCCTGGGCTAATTTCGGAATTGCGAAATTTCGCAATTTCGAAATTGTGTAATTTAGGCGGGCTGGTACTCTCATCTTTCCATGCTCAGGTTGGTCGGGCATTTCCGAAGTGCGGTATGGCGGGCTTTCCAGCATGATGCCTTCGCCAATGCGAAGGCGGCGGCGTATTCCTCCATCCTGACGCTGTTTCCGGGATTTCTTGTATTAACGTCAATCCTCGCCGCCTCGCATCAAACGGCGTCATTCGCGCGCGAAGTCTCGTACGCAATCGGCAGAGTCTTCCCTGTAGGCACCACGGCTCTGGCGTTGGCTTACTTCAATACCAGCAATATGCGGCCAGTGCGCGTGATCTTTTCTGCGTCGATCGTGATGATTACCGCTGCAAGTGGCGTATTGGTCTCATGGATGAATGGATTCAGACGGGCCTATGGAATCCAGACGAATCCCTGGGGATTCTGGCATGAGCGCGCGATGGCATTCATGCTGGTGCCACTATCGATGATCCCGATGGCGTTTGCCACGGTGCTGGTTGGCTTCGGCAATCAGCTGCAGAACTGGCTGGCTGCGCACACCATCTACGAACTTCGGGTCGCGGTGCTGCTGCTTTGGGTGGGCGGCCGCTGGATCATTGGCGCTGTCTGCAGCATTGCAGTGATCGCGTTGATTTATCACCTGGCGATTCCGCGGACGCAATCGTGGCAACGCGTCTTGCCGGGTGCGATGCTGGCGACGTTACTCTGGTTCATTGCGACGGTCGCCTTCGGTTGGTACGTGACCAACTATGCCAATTACGCGGTGATCTACGGTTCACTGGCGGCCGTCATCGCGCTGCTGGTTTGGCTCTATCTGGTCTCGATTGCGGTGCTGATTGGCGCGGAATTCAACGCGCTCATCTTTCCTAAGCGTGAAATGCAGCCGTAACTGCGAGAACGGCGGCGGACAAGACGTTTTACAAATCCGTGACTGCCCGCATTATTCGCGCAAAATGATTTAGCATAAGAACAGTTCTCATAATGACCGCATCTTCCGTACCCAATACCGCTTCCGCACCGCGTCGCAAGGCCAAAATCGTATGTACGTTAGGCCCGGCGAGCAGCTCCCCCGCCATGATTCGCGACCTCATCCGCAGCGGCATGGACGTTGCCCGATTAAATTTTTCCCATGGCACTCTTGAAGAGAAGGCCCGGCTCATCCAGGCGATCCGCGAGGTCGCGCAATCAGAGTGCAAACCGATTTGCATCCTGCAGGATTTGCAGGGGCCGAAGATCCGTACCGGACGCCTGAAGTACCGGACTCCCGTCGCCCTGAAGACCGGATCGCGGGTGACCATCACTCCTCGCGATATTCCGGGCACCAACACCGTCATTTCGACGACGTTCAAGACGCTCGCCCATGAAGTGCAGCCAGGTGCGCGCATTCTTCTGTCAGACGGATTGATTGAACTGCGCGTCCGAGGTGTACAGGGCGACGACGTCGAATGCGAAGTGATCAATGGCGGAATTCTCGGAGAGCATAAGGGTATCAATCTTCCCGGCACCATTGTGACCGTGCCTTCGCTCACTGAGAAGGACGAGAAAGACCTTGAGTTCGGACTCAAGCACGGCGTCGATATGGTGGCCGTGTCGTTCATCCGCACGGCGGCGGACGTGCAGGCGGTGCGCGAGAAGATACGCCAGAACCGCGGCAATGTTTGGGTAATCGCCAAGCTGGAAAAGCCCCAGGCCATCGAGCATCTCGAAGAGATTCTGGAAATCTCAGATGGCGTGATGGTTGCACGCGGCGATCTCGGTGTCGAGATGCCGCCCGAAAAAGTGCCCATCATTCAGAAGCACGTGATCCGTCGTGCAACTGCCTGGCGCAAACCGGTGATTACGGCCACGCAGATGCTCGAGTCGATGATCGAGAACCCGCGTCCCACGCGCGCGGAGGCCAGCGACGTCGCCAATGCCATCTTCGATGGCAGCGATGCGGTGATGCTCTCGGCCGAGACCGCGAGTGGCAAGTATCCGCGCGAGGCCGTGCGCATGATGGCGAAGATCATCAATGAGACCGAGGGCCAGGTGGCGAGCGAAGGCGCTCATCGTCGGCGCAGCAATGGCCGGCTTTCTATTTCCGAGACCATTTGCGAGTCGGTGGCGCATGCCGCGCAGGAACTCGATATGCGGGCGATCGCGGTGTACACCGAGACTGGCACCACGGCGCGTCTGATTTCGAAGTATCGGCCGAAGACGGACATCTACGCCTTCTCGTATATGCCGGGAGTCTGCAATCGCGTAAATCTTCTGTGGGGAGTAACGCCGGTGATCTGCGATCACACTCCCGTGACCGACGACATGGTGCGCGGCGCCGAGCGTCTGCTCTGGCAGCGGGGTGTCGTGCACAACGGCGATGTGATCGGCATCGTTGCAGGTACCCGCACCTCGAGCGGCTCGACCAACTTCATGCGCCTGCATGCAGTAGGCAGCATGGATTTCGAAGTTGATGGAGGAACCGAGCGACGCAAGAGCCGCGCGGGAACAAGGCCGGCGGCAGAACGCCGCAAGAGCGCTGCAGCGGTTCTCGCGAAGTAGTCGGCAAGCCAAATCCAAAGCAACAGCTCGCCACGGACAGCACGGATTTACACGGGTACTGAATAGAGTCCCGTTCCTTCAGTCTTCGTGAATGCTCCTCCCTTTGCCCCGTTTGCTGCTGCTTGATTCTTCCATACCCTTCCCGGCTCGGGGCAGTCGAGATCTTCTTTAACGAATTCGAGACTGCCGCTGCGGATTATCCGGCCTTCGGACAAAAACCGATCGGAGGCAGCCTGACGATGTTTATCGAGCTCGAAGGTTTGGATGAACTGTTAAAGCGCGTTCAATCGCACGGGATCAAGCTGGAGATGCCGCTGAAGAAACAGTGGTATGGGATGAGGGAATTCGCAGTCGCCGATCCCGATGGATATTTGTTGACGTTTGCGGAGAAGATTGGCGGCAAGTAGTTCTGAGTCGGACTGCTGATGGGGTGACTTCGTCCGAAGTCACCCTATGTTTTTGTGGTCGGTTAGTTGACCCACGGTCCGCGATTGGCGTCGTCGGCTTTATCGTCCGGCGGTTTGTAGTTGCCATATTCGTCGAAATAGACGGCGCGGTCGTGCTTGCGCATGTACACCTGGAACTTCTTGGCGGCACGACGCCGCTTCCAGCGATAATAAGAATTCCTCAGTCCATACAGCCGCTCGGAAATTCCTACTGCACCGCGTCTTCTCAGGAAGACGGCATACCAGACGTATCCCGCGCCGAGCCCCATCAATATGACGATGTAGAACAGCGCGAAATGGCTCAACAGCAGGTACGCAGTTTCAATGGCGGCGCTGAAAACGACGATCCACTTCACCGGAATTTGAATCGGGATCGGCAGCAACATGATTGGCGCATTCCGATTCAGGAGATAGAACAGCATCAGAATGGCATTGGCCGCCGCGCCCGCTCCGAGCGCCGGTCCCCGCGCGATCACACCAGTCAGCGACAGCGCGTATCCGGCAATCGCCGAAATGACGATGGAACCGAAGTAGAAACCGTAGAAGCGATTCGATCCAATGCGGTCCTCAACTGCCGCGCCAAGAAAGTACACGCCCAACAGAGAGAGGACGAAGTTCAGCGGATCGACGTACATGAACGCGTACGTGAAAAATTCCCAAATCCATCCTTGGCGGATGTGCTCGGGAGTGAGTACGCCGAGGTTGAGAACTTCCTGGCCCAGTGCCGGCATAAACGACATGAGCAGCAGGATGACTACGTAAATCGCGGCGCTGGCAATGATGATTTGCCGGACTGCCCCGCGGAAGGGCGGCAGTCCCATATCAAATGTCTGATTTCTAGGCATAAAGATCGTTCGCAGACGGCCGGGGAACTCGGCTGGGCAAACTTATATTTTACCGCTGCGGACGCGGGATCACAGCCGGACTGAAGTGCCCTTTTGCGTCGCGGGCACGAACTCCGAAGATCACGTTATCCTTTGACTCGGGAACAGTGATGCTGTTGCCGTTCGGCACCGGCGTAGCATGCTCCCAGTAGGGCTGGTCTGTCGCACGCCACAGCAACTCGTATTGCACGCCTGTGCTGCCGGAACCGGGATCCCAGGCGATGGTGGAATCGTTCTCGAGCTGCTTCGTCACCAGCCGCACATTCTGCGGCGGAGCCGGAGCGAGCGCGAGCGATGCCAGCGTGGCGGCGTTCAGGCGCGCAACATTGGCTACATAGCTGAAGTCCACGAACTTGGCGAGATCGCCGTATTCGACGCCGTTCTCTGTCCGGACGTCCTGGTGCTGATGATGGTAGTCCTCACGGTATTCGGTGAAGCGCACCGCCGGGAATCCTTGCTCGTTAAATGATGTGTGATCGCCGCCGCGCAGATATCGGTCTTGGCGAAAGATGGGCATGGGTTGGAAGCTTTGTCCGAGGTACTCGCCGGAGACAGAGCGAATGTAGCGGGCCAGCTCGCGTGAAGGAGAATCGTTCTCGGCGCCAATCATGCGGATCGACATCGCCTGCTGCTGCGTCGCGGTGATGGGAATGCCTTCCGAAAAAACGCGGACGACGTCTTTTTTTTGGAGGGAATCGCCGGGCGTAGTGTTTCCGCCGACGATGTCATTGTTGAGCGCTCCTTCAATGTCCCAGCCCTGGTCCTTGGCCATCTTGGCGAAATGCTTACTGCCATACAGGCCCTGCTCCTCGCCAGCCACACTCAGGAAGACCAGCGTCGCAGGAAATTTGTACTGGCTCAGGACGCGCGCGCATTCCAGGCTGACGGCCGTGCCGCTGGCATCGTCGTTCGCGCCGGGAGCGGCATTGTTGGTGTTCTCATTTGTGGAATTACGTGAATCGTAGTGGCCCGTGACGAGGTAAATGCGCTTCGCGCTCTGCGCGTCGGCCCCCTGGAGTACGGCATAGACGTTTGTCAGCGGCGTGGGCATGGCCACGCGCGGACCGGGCTCCTGGGTATAGGAGTCGGTCTTGACCTGCAGACATCCGCCGCAAGCCTTCGAGTAGCTCTCGAATTCGCTCTGGATCCACTTGGCCGCTGCAGACGCACCCAAGCCCTGCGCGATCATTCGTTGATCGTTTGACGACAGCGTACTGCGGTTCTTGAACGTGACCAGTTTCTCGATAGTCGCCTGAATGCGTTGCGCCGAGACCTGTTTGAGGGCTTCGACGATCTGCGGGTCCGGCGGGCCGGTATTTGTGCTCACCTCCGACACTGTGGCGTTATTCAGCGCAGCAGCCTGAGCAACGCTGCTTGCGGTTGAGAACATCAGAAGAGAGCCAAACAACACGATTGTTGTGATGCCTTTACTTCTGGTGAAGAGCATGGTTATGGGGTGCCTCACGCACTTGACGGGGAAAACCAATAGATTCTAAAACTACTTGTGGTGATTCACCACCCGGCAGTCATTTCTTTAATTCCGGTCCACCTGAAACGGAGGCTTTGCAATGGTACTGTGTCCCGAGTGCGAAACCGATCTGGACATCGACGAGGATGAAGTAGAAGAAGGAGACGTGGTCTCCTGCGTGGAATGCGGAAGTGACTTTGAGGTCATCACCAGTGTTCCACTGGAACTGAAAAAAGTGGATGAGGATGAAGAAGAAGACGAGGGCGAAGAGGAAGAAGAGGAATAGCCTTCTGACGCTGTTCTGCTGCCTCATTCCCGATAGTTCATTTCCTACAAATTGATATCTGCGCCGGCCGAATCATTCGGGCGGCGCTCCCCGTCCCAATCGCCAGAAAGTCTCTCAGCTATTCCGCCCTCAATGTAATCGCCGGATCCACTTGCGCCGCGCGCCAGGCGGGCACCCAGCATGCCAACGCCGATACCCCAAGCAACAGGCCTATGACGCCGAGGTAGGAGATGGGATCGAGCCTCGAAATTCCATACAGCAGCGTAATAATTGTCTGGCTCGCAGCCACCGCTCCGAAAATTCCGATCGCCACACCCACTCCGGTGAGCGTCATGCCTTGGCGAACCACCAGCGCGAGGATGTTGCCACGCGAGGCCCCTAATGCCGAGCGCACTCCGATCTCGCGAGTCCGGTCAGTGACGCTTCCGGAGAGGACGCCATAGAGTCCGGTCGCCGCTAATACCAGCGCCACGAGGGCGAATGCTTCGAAGAGAACCAAGACAAACCGCCGCTGCGCCTCCGATTGCGCGAGCAGGCTTTCCATGGTCGCGACGCGGACGATTGGCTGATCTTTGTCCACTGACCAGATTGCGCTCCTCACCGCCGCAGCGAGAGACGCGGCATTAGCAGTCGTGCGAACGACAATCGACTGCGGGTTGTCCACCCAGTTCCACTGACTCGGCGTGGTGTAGAAGGCGTCGGGTTCGCTGACTCCGAGCGACAACTGCTTCACATCGCCAACCACGCCGACGATTGTCGCCCAAGGTTTCTTAGCCTGTTCGGCGTCAGGCCCCATCCGCACACGTTGTCCGATCGGATCTCGATCATGAAACTTGCGCTTCGCGAATGACTCGCTGATGAGAACCGCGACAGGCGCTCCGGCGCGATCCCCATCCTCGAGCAGCCGCCCGCGGCGAAGTGGAATGCGCATCGTCTTGAAGTAATCAGGCTGTACGGCGTAGCGAAACGCGGCTTCGCTCTGGTTGGGATAGGCCTCAAATTCGATCCCATAAACTTCATAATCGCCGCTGAGTGGCAACTGACTGGTGAATGCGGCCGCGGTTACGCCGGGAAGCCGACGGACGGACTCCTGCGCCTGCTCGAAAAAACGCGCGCGGGCTGCGTCCGAGGAATACCGGCGACCGGACTCCTGCACCTGCATGGTGAGGACGTTGGAAGCATCGAAACCGGTATCGACAGAGAACAATCTTTCAAGACTTCGAAGCAGCAACCCTGCGCTCACAAGGAGCACAAGTGCAAGCGCAACCTCGCAGACGACGAGCGTACGTCGGGCAACCTGGTGACCGCCGGCAGCGTGTCGCGAGCTTTGCTGGAGTCCGGTCTGCGGATTGCTGCGCGAGGCGTGAATTGCAGGAACCAGTCCGAGGACCACGCCGATAGCCGTCGTGATTGCAAGCGCGAAGATGAGCACAGTGCCATCCAGACGAATGGCATCGACCCGCGGCAGCCCCGGCGGGCTGAGCGCCACCAGCGCACGAACTCCCGCCTGTGCCAATGCAATGCCGAGCGTCCCACCGCAAAATGCGAGCAGCAGACTTTCTGTGATGAGCTGGCGCAGCAACCGTTTCCGTCCGGCTCCGAGAGCCGAGCGCATGGCGAATTCACCGCGACGTTGCGCCCCGCGAGCCACCAGCAGGTTGGTCACGTTCACCGCCGCGATCAATAGCACCAGACCAACCGCGCCGAGGATCGCCAGCAGCGCTGGCTTCACTCCTGCAATGAGGCTGTCATGCAGCGAAGTCACGACCACCCCACTGGGAATTCCGCCACTGGCTTCGAAGCCTTTGGCGTGGGCCTTACCGAAGCTGGGCAAGATCGCCCCGAGTTCGCTGGCCGCCTGCTGCTTGCTAACCCCGGATTTCAGCCGCGCGATCATGCGCAAGTGATGTCCCCACTCTCTTCCGTCGAACGGGAGCGAGGGGTCGTACTGCAACGGAGCCCAAAGCTCCGCCGAGGGCGCCAGCACATTTTCGAATCGACTCGGCATTACGCCGATTACGGTGTAGAGGTTGCTCTCGGCGAGCTGACTGCTTCTGTCTTCTAGCGTGATCGGTCGCCCAACGATCTGCGGATCGCCGCCAAAGCGTCGATGCCACAAACGATCGCTGAGGATCACGACATTCGGTCCTTTGAAGAGGTCGTCAGAATTTTGGAAATCGCGGCCAAGGCCGGGGAGAACTCCGAGCGCGCGAAAGTAAGCCGCGCTCACGCGCTGTCCTTGAAACAGCTCTGGCTCGCCAATTCCGACCATAGCTGACTGCCAGGGCTTCAGAACGGCCATCACTTCGAACGATCCGCTTCGCTCTGCCAGACCTCTAAAAGTGCCGAAGCTCGGCGGGCGCGAACCGCCGCCGACGGATTCGGAAATCGTCATGACTCGTTCAGGATGTGGATACGGAAGGGACGAGAACAGGATTGGATTCACGGCACTGAAAATCGCCGTGGTAGCGCCAATTCCTAGACCCAGGATCAATATGGCAGTAACTGCGAAGCCAGGATTCTTGCGCAACTGGCGCATCGCATAACGAAAATCCTGCACAGTATCTTCGATACCGAAGCCGACGGTCTCGTAGCTCTGCTCTCTCAAACGTGCCGCATTTCCAAATTGCCGTGCAGCCGCATAGCGGGCGTCTTCCGGGCCAAGACCGTCCGCTTGAAATTGTTGTTGGGATTGGTCGCGATGGAAGGCCATCTCTTCGGCAAGCTCGCGGTCGAAGTCTTCGCGCTTGAGCAGGAACCTGAGCTTCCTCAGAAACCGAAGCACCGAGTCCATGAGAGCCTCCTATGCGTTCTGCAGCACTCGACCGATTGCGGCGATCATCTGCTCGAATTCCGAAAGCTCGATGCCGAGCTGCTTGCGGCCTGCTGCCGTCAGTGTGTAATAACGCGCGCGCCGATTGGTTTCCGTGGTCTTCCACTCGGCCTTTACCCAGCCCTGCAGCAAAAGTCTCTGCAACGCCGGATAGAGCGATCCCTCTTCCACCGTCAGCACATCCTCGGAGAGCTGTTTGATAGCTAGCGCGATGCCATAACCGTGCAATGGAGCACGTGTCAGCGTCTTCAGGATCAGCATGTCGAGTGTTCCGGGGAGCAGGTCGGGCTTCTTCGGCATCACTTACATATAGATTATCTATGCATAGAGCGTCAACGGCTCAGCTAAAAATAGTGGGACGAGAGATGATTTCACCGGCAAATTCGTCCGCTGCCATACATCAGACGTCCTGCGGCTGATTCGGCTTTCTTCTCATCTCTGGTTCGGCAGAGAATATGTCCATATTCGTGCGCCATCATCCACTCCAGACGTCTGATTCCCCGCAGCCGGGTATAGCGCTGCAGGTTTTCATCGATACGTAATTCGGGAAATACCAGGACCGACTCGACGTAGGTAGTCCGCATTGCGAAATTTGAGAAAGCTGGCACGGTTACTTTCACCCGAAAACCTTCGGCCGTCGCTATCCATTGCGACCCTGGTACCACTACAAACCTCCAGTCCGGAATCGACGCCCTGAGACTGCTCAAGGCCAAGCGCAGCTCGTCGCGCGCGAACTCGCAATCCCCACTTGTCAATCCGGTAGAGCAAACGATGGCGATTTCAACCGGCTCAGTTCCCGCCGCCACTGCTTTTATCTGCGCCCATCCAATCATGTGCGCGAAGACTATTAGGGTCGTCAGACCTCGCGTGACCGATACCACGTCCCCACCTCGCGGTAGAAGTGGAGGCCAATTTGCGCGAGTGGAACCTACCTCTCAATGAACTAACTGTATCTAGTGAGGGGACTGTATGAGTCCTGGCAACACTGTGGACGTGAAGAACTTAGCCGGACATGTGTCTCGCGAAGCGCAGTGCGATGACTGACAAACTGTGAGACGATGACGCTCTGCTCCTGGACCTTCTGGGACATTTTTTTCAGGTTTCGGCGTCAAAAGGGATATGGAGATTGGCAACAGCACCCGTGTCGTCAGATTCGGTTCGTTTGAGGTCGATCTTCAGACCGGAGAGCTTCGCAAATCGGGTATTCGCATTCACTTGCAGGAGCAACCCTTCCGGGTGCTCGCCATCATCCTTGAACGGCCTGGAGAACTTGTCTCCCGAGACGAGCTCAAGCAGCGGCTATGGCGCGACTTGGCATTCGGCGACTTCGACCAGGCGATCACCGTGGCTGTGAAGAAGCTCCGTCTGGCTCTTGGCGATGACGCCGACAATCCCCGCTTTATCGAAACTCTTCCTCGCCGTGGATATCGCTTCATTGCACCGGTGTCGAGAGATGCAAGCGGAACCTCCTTAGCGGAAGCCGAAGCGGCGGCAAAGAGTGTCGCTCCACCTGGCATTCGATCAAAGGCTCCTAAAGGATTTCGGCGCCTTACTAATCTCATACTTGCCGGAATTATTTTGGCTCTCGTGGTGATCGCGAGCTTCTTCCTGACTCGCCCGCACTTGCGTTCCCTAGGAGTAACAACGAGCTACAGCGAATTCCGGCTCATGCCGCTGACGGGATCCCTCGGTTTTGAAATGCAGCCGCAGTTCTCTCCTGACGGAAAGGAGATCGCATACGCGTGGTCATCAGGAAAAGAACATCTGCCGGACATCTATGTGAAACTCCTGGACGGCGGCGGTCCTGTGCGGCTGATGGCAGCTCAAGACCGCGTTGGGCGTCTGCTGCCAACTTGGTCGCCCGACGGCCGGTACATTGCTTTTCTTCAATTCCGGCTATCGCCAGAGCCTAAATCGAATCCCAAGGAATCGGCCGCAGAACAGGTTGAGAAGAAAATTGCCGCGCCCTTGGCAGTCGCGTTTACATGGTTCCGACCATCGGAGGACAGGAAAAAAAGCTCTTCGATGTCGATGACATCAATGAGCTTCGCTGGTCGCCCGCAGGCAGCTGGTTTTTATTGAGTCAGCACCTGGGGCCGGGTGAACCGTCGAGTCTCTACCATATATCCATCGACGGCGCCGAACATTGGCGGCTTACGTCACCTCCGGTCAACTTTGCCGGTGACGGCACTCCGGCGTTCTCTCCGGACGGCAAGCTCATTGCCTTTTCGCGAAACTTTAGTTCTGGTGGTTCCGATGTCTTCGTGATGAACGCCAACGGTGGCGAGCCGCGACGTATCACCTTCGACGCGCAACATGTCCGTGGACTCTCGTTTTCCGGAGACGGACGCGACATTATCTTCTCGTCCGAGCGCGAGAATGGCGCTCGACGCGCCCTGTGGAGAATTCCCGTTTCTGGTGGCACACCCAGTCGATTGCCATTTGGAACCGACAACGCCGATGCTCCCGCCGTCGCACTGGCAGGCAACCATCTTGCATACGTGCAGTCAACGGATTCCACCAAGATTTGGGCCTACGACATCCCCGATTCTGGGGAGCCGGCTAAGCCAGCCCGCATCGCGATTGGGTCACGGCAATTGCAGGCCGCTCCGCAGTTCTCGCCGGACGGCACGCGGGTAGCATTCGCTTCCAGCCGCACCGGTTCATGGGAAATCTGGGTCTCGGCGCCCGACGGCTCTAGCGCTGTCCAGCTCACCAGCTTTGGCGATCGCCAGACCGGCAGCCCGCACTGGTCACCCAATGGAAAGCAAATCGCTTTTGATTCCCGGCCTGACAAACATTCAGAGATTTACGTCGTTGACTCGGAAGGCGGTAAGCCGAGGCGCATTACGAATAGCGGCGCCAATGATGCTGTTGTTCCGAACTGGTCGCGGGATGGCCGCTGGATCTACTACGCTTCCAATGCCGGCGGCAACTGGGACCTGTGGAAAGTCCCCGCCGATGGCTCACGTGAGCCGGCGCAGGTCACCCGCGACGGGGGCTTTGCGCCGTTCGAGTCAAGCGACGGTCAGACCCTTTACTACGCTAAATGGGACAAGCCTGGAATCTTCTCCATGCCTGTGAATGGCGGGGCAGAAACATTGGTCACCGCCGAGTTGCATCGAAATCTCTGGCGATATTGGAGTCTGGCTGATAAGGGTATCTATCTGGTCCGGCCAAGTAGAAAGCCGAATTCAACCGACATCATTCCCGTCCTGTCGTTCTTTGATTTCAAAACCAAAAGTATCTCTGACCTTCGGCCGCTCGAGTCGCCTCCGAACCCTGGTCCGGGCATCACTGTTTCGCCGGACGGAAAAGTCGCGTTGTATACCCAGCCTGACGATGGCGGTAGCGAAATCATGCTGGTCGAGAATTTCCGGTAAAGGCGGCCGCAGACTTCAAAGTTCTTTGTTCAGTTTCAGGGTTTCAAACGACGCGTTGCGCCTGATCGAGATTTGCCCGACTCGTCTTGAGCTACTCCGCTGCTGGCGCAGACTGGCATTTGCGGCTCTCCGGCCGCGTAAAGTAGGAAATGGCCAGAATGACTAACAGGATCAATGGCAGGTATTGTGAGGCGTCTTTTGCGATGTGGTGGGCCACATGCGCGGCGATCCATGCGAAGGTGAATCCCGCGTATGCCCACTCCTTGAGTTTGGGAAAGCCAGGAATGACCAACGCCAGTGCCCCTAGAGGCTTGGCGATTCCGAGGAGAATGCGCAGTTGCTGCGGATATCCGACGTGAGCAAATCCTTCCACCACCTGCGAACCGCCTGAGAGATAGAGCACGCCAGCAAGGGCGCCCAGCGCAGCTACCAGTATCGTGCTTATCCAGTAAATCACCTTGCGGACCATACAGTTGTTTTTTCCTCGGTCAACGAGAGTAACACCTGTGAGGCCACTTATTGGAGTTCTGATTTAGGCTCCATTGCATGGAAGTTAATCACTTTGGTGTAGAGCGGCTCTCGTCCCTAGACTCGGCATCACTTACCCCAAGCATCTAAACGCGAGGCTTCAGCTTTGCGAGTACTAGAACAAACCGCACCACCTCCTCCTGCACAGAAATCCCTTCTGGATCTTCTCTTCGGGCGTCCACTCTCCTCCGAGGAGGACTCGAAGGAACGGGTCGGATCTGCGGCGGGCATCCCCATCTTTGGGCTTGATGCGCTAAGTTCGGCGGCGTACGGACCGGAAGCGGCGCTCACGATCCTGATTCCACTTGGATTGATGGGCGTGGCGTATATCGTACCCATCAGCGTCACCATCATTGTTCTGCTCGGCATTGTTTACTTCTCTTACCGGCAGACCATCGCGGCGTATCCGAGTGGCGGCGGCTCTTACACCGTAGCCTCGGAAAACCTGGGCAGGCGGTTGGGCCTGCTGGCCGGCGCGTCGCTAATGATCGATTACCTTCTCAACGTAGCTGTGGGAATCTCTGCTGGCGTGGGAGCAATCATCTCCGCAGTACCCAAGCTGCAGCCGCACACCCTTGGGCTCTGCCTGGCGATACTGCTGGTACTCACGTTGGTGAATCTGCGCGGCGTTCGCGAGACGGGACTCGCATTCATGGTGCCGACATACATCTTCGTCGCGTCTCTTGGAGGAGTGGTCCTGGTGGGTGTTTTTAAGACGTTCACTTACGGCGGACATCCCTCGCCTGCCGGCCCGATTCCGCATCCCGGACCGGCAACCGCGGCGGTGAGCATGTGGCTGCTGTTGAAAGCGTTCGCCAGCGGTTGTACAGCAATGACCGGAGTGGAGGCCGTAAGCAACGGCGTACAGGCCTTTCGCGAACCCAGAACGAAGACCGCGCGCGCCACTCTGACCAGCATCATCGGCATTCTGATCCTGCTACTGGCAGGAATCGCCTATCTATGCCACGCTTATGGAATCGCCGCGACACCGCCCGGCCAGCCCGGGTATCAGAGCGTGTTGTCACAACTGACCGTCGCCGTGAGCGGACGAGGAATTCCCTACTTCATCACCATGGCGGCGGTGCTGACTGTGCTGGCGCTTTCAGCCAACACTTCATTCGCGGACTTTCCCCGCCTGTGCCGGGCGATTGCCGAAAGCGGATACCTACCTTATCCATTCACGATCCGCGGACGACGGTTGGTATTTTCGTTCGGCGTTTACGTCTTGGCATTTCTTGCCGCGCTTCTGCTGATCGCGTTCCAAGGAGTGACGGACCGGCTGATTCCCCTGTTCGCCGTTGGCGCTTTTACGGCGTTCACTCTCTCTCAAGCGGGAATGGTGATGCACTGGAAGAGGCATGGAGGCCAGGGCGCGCGCAGCAGCATAGTGATCAACGGCTTGGGTGCGCTGGCCACGGGTGTAACTACGTGCGTGGTGATCATCGCCAAGTTCACCGAGGGAGCGTGGATCACGGTGCTCGCGATCCCCGGACTGATCCTGCTCATGTCCGCGGTTCACCACCACTACGAAATGATCCGCAAAGAGACTGAGTGTCACAAACCCGCAGACCTGAAAGGCATTACCCCTCCCATCGTGGTGTTGCCGCAGCAGCACTGGAGCAAAGTCGCGGAGAAGGCGTTGCGATTTGCGTACACGTTTTCACGCGAGGTTCAGGTGCTCCACATCATGCCGGAAGATGAACATGGCGCGCAGACCAAAGACGAATTGGAAAGTGTGTGGGGTGAGTACGTGGAAAAGGCGACGACGCAGGCTGGATTGCCTACTCCCGAGCTGGTGATCCTGCGCTCTCCTTATCGCCTGGTCATGACTCCGATTTATGAATACATCCTGGAGCTCGAACGCAGACACCCCAAGCGCATGATAGCGGTGATCGTTCCCGAGCTGGTAGAACGGAGCTGGTATTACTACTTACTCCACAATCAGCGTGCCACCGCCTTGAAACTGATGCTCTACGTAAAAGGCAATCACCGGATCATCGTGATCAATGTTCCGTGGTATCTGCGTTCGTAGATTCCCATGAGGCACGATTTTGCGATCGCGCGATTCTCGTTACAAATTGAGCGTGGACTCAGACTCGCAATGCGCATGTGTTACAAGAGAGCTCGTGTCAGCCAATGCGGCGCCCTGTCAAGACGATAAACCCACGATCATTGCGATCTCGGCGCTTGCCTGCATTCTTCAGCATGTCCTTCATGAAGGCTGGGGTCATACTTTAACCGCGTGGCTGAGCGGCGCCGGCCAGCATTACCCTGAGCACCGTCGCTTTGGAAAGCGATATAGACCCGCGATGGATCTCAGCAAACGGCACGTTGGTCAATCTTCTGTTCGCCGCGATATTCTGGTTTGTCCTCCGCAGATCGCATCGATACCAGCCGGCGACTTACTACTTTCTGGTACTCGCAATGGCAGGTAATCTGTTTACCGGGACGGGTACTTCCTATTCTCCGGCGTTGCCAACTTTGGAGACTGGGTCGCCGCGATACGAGGATTGCACCCGCATTGGGCCCTGGAGGCTGGGCCTCGTTCTGCTCGGTGTCGCTTCCTATTACGGATCAATGATGTTGGTCGCCGACAAACTGAAAAAGTTCCGCAATAGCGATGACAGCCCGCAAAGACTTCGCAACTTGAGTTGGATTATTTCACTGACGGAATCCTGGCAACATTGGCAGGACTCTTCAATCCCGCCGGACTGTTCTATGTAGTAGCTTCTGCCTTACCCTCCATGTTGGGCGCAAATGCCGGGCTGTTGGGTCTTCCGAGCATGATGCGAAGTCGCCTCGCAGAAAATCCAATTGGACTGATCCGCCGCAGCGCCGGATGGATTGCTGCAGGTGCGATTGCCGGCCTGGTATTCATCTTCGTGCTTGGGCGTGGAATTACGTGGTCTCGATGATCTCGGCAGCCTCCCCCCAGGGGGCAGCTCGGGACGCAAAAAACGAAAAGGCCACCCTAGGCTTGAGTAGCCTTCTGTCTCTTACCGATTTCCTGTGGTCTTTTTCTAAACTACGGTTCGACGCCCAGTGATCAGGTTAACGATCAACACGATC
The DNA here is from genome assembly GCA_964559345.1 of uncultured Terriglobales bacterium. Lineage (GTDB taxonomy): Bacteria > Acidobacteriota > Terriglobia > Terriglobales > Acidobacteriaceae > Gp1-AA112. The sequence goes on along the minus strand of CAZLIE010000033.1, from coordinate 9,865 downwards.
ACGGCCGCGATCAGCAGCAGATGAATCAAGCTGCCTGCCACATGGAAGCTGAATCCGAGTAGCCACAGAATCAGCAGAATGGCGAAAATGGTCCAGAGCATGTTTAGCCCTCCCTTCGAAGTCCTCGCGGGATGAGACGCTTGCTCTCAGAGCGGCGTTGCTATACCCAGCAACAACTTTGTTGCACAGATAGGGGCAACCTGCCCGCGAAGTACACTGGCTACATTCTGTGACTGGTTACGAGCTAAGTGCGGATCCGATTCAGCCCAGCATTTTCGCCGCGTCCTTGGCGAAGTAGGTGAGTATCAGTCCCGCGCCTGCTCTGCGGATCGAGAGCAGCGATTCCATCATGACGCGTTCGAGATCGATCCAGCCGTTCTGGGCAGCAGCTCGGATCATCGCGTACTCGCCCGATACCTGATACGCCGCGAGCGGCACGTCGAAGCGCTCGCGCGCGGCGGCGATCACGTCCAGGTACGGCATGGCAGGCTTGACCATAATCATGTCGGCGCCTTCGAGGAGGTCGGTCTCGATTTCGCGCATGGCCTCGCGCAGATTGCCGCCGTCCATCTGGTAGGAACGCCGATCGCCGAACTGGGGAGCCGAGTCGGCGGCCTCGCGGAATGGTCCATAAAATCCCGAAGCGAACTTCGCCGCATACGACAAGATAGGGGTGTTCTGCAGCCCGGACGCGTCCAGAGATGCTCGGATGGCGGCCACGCGGCCATCCATCATGTCTGATGGGGCAATGATGTCCACGCCTGCGCTCGCCTGCGATACCGCCGTTCGCGCGAGGATTTCTAGGGTGGCGTCATTCTCGATCTCGTACTCTTCCGCCAAGGGTGACTTGGCGGCTGCAGCTCCGCCGCGCTCGGAATGGCTGGCAGTCGCCGCTCCCCCCGAACGCTTCACGACCCCGCAGTGTCCGTGCGACATGTACTCGCACAGACAAACGTCGCCGATCACCAGCAGGCCTGGCACCTGGCGCTTAATGGCACGCGTGGCTCGTTGGACAATTCCGTCTTCAGCCCAGGCTCCGCTCGCCTTCTCGTCTTTCGATTCCGGCAGTCCGAAGAGGATGATTGCCGGAATGCCGAGCGAATGGGACTCCCGCGCCTCTTCTACCAGGCGGTCAATCGACAGGTTAAAAACGCCTGGCATGGATGCGATGGGCCGCCGAATGCCCTCCCCAGGACAGACGAACAACGGATACACCAGAGACTCAGGCGTGAGCCGCGTCTCGCGTACCATCGAACGTAGGGCCTCGCTTTGGCGCAAGCGGCGAAGGCGTGTGACCGGGAAAGCCATAGCCGGATTCTAACAAGTTCGCAGCCCTCACCAACCTATGCAGAGACTGTGGCACCACGTAACGCCAAGACTTCGGAGTTACGTTTGCAGCACAGGTGCCTTACAGAAGTAATGAGAAAATGGCTGAACCTTCGTTGTACAATCCGCCCATTCACGCGTTCGTCAGATCTAACTCAGCTTGCCATCTCGACAAAATCTCGTCACCCAGCATCCGTGGCTCAGCGCAATGATTGCGCTGGTCGCCGTCCAAATCGCCGGCTCAGGCATGCTCAAGGGCACTCGCATGGTCGCTGTCGCCGACATCCTGCAACTCACGATCATGCTGCTGATGCTGCTTGGGACGGCCCTCAATATTCCGCGCAGCCAAGGGGCCGCTCGCGGGTTCTGGTCGCTGATGACCATCAGCATTGCTATGTGGTCGGTGGACTACGGGGTTTGGACATACTACGAGGTAGTCCGCAGAGTACAGATGCCGCTCATTCACGTTGGCGACATCTTGCTAGTACTACACCTGGTGCCAATGATGATGGGCATGGCCCTGCTCCCATACCGGATACTCAAGAGTAGAAGCCCCAAGCCGGCCAGCATCGAGTTTTCTCTCATTGCATGCTGGTGGACCTATCTTTACTTCCAGTTTGCGTTTGTCTGGCAATACCTTTCTTAGGAACCTGAAGCCTTTCACCGTAATTTCAACATCATCTACCACAGCGAATTAGTGATCGTGATCGTCGGTCTCTTTTACCTCACCAGAAAAAGCCAAAAGGGCTGGCAGGACATCTTCCAGCACTATCTGCTCGCATTCCTGGTCTATGCACCCACGACAGCGACCATCAACATTCTCATCCAGCAACATCTGTACAAGAGCGGCGGCATTGCCGATGTTCCTCTAACCATCGCGTTGGCTTACATGGCCTGGATCGCCTTCCATGCCCGCAAACTTGACTTGACACCCGCAGTCCACAACGAGGCGGAGTCGGCTGTGATAGTCCCGGAGTGGCTGGCGGGACTTGTGGCGGCCAGCATTCCTGCGGTCGCGCTTTTCTCGTATGAGCGACTGCACGATCCCAATCCCGTCCGCCATTTTCGCGTGGTGCTCGGACTAGCGGCGATGCTGCTCATGTCGGTGTTGATCTTCAGCCGGCAGCAAATCCTCAATCGACGATTGTCGGTGCTGCTGGACGATTCCAAGCGCGCCTATGAAGATCTCGAGCGCCTGCAAACGCAGGTGGTGCAATCAGAGAAATTGGCTTCGATTGGACGCCTTGTTGCCGGCGCAGCGCACGAACTCAACAATCCTTTGACCGCAATCCTTGGATATTCGGAGCTGCTCGCTTCCGACGAACATGTGCCCGAGGCGCAGCGAGGTTTCGCGGAGAAAATCACGCAGCAGGCGCGACGCACGAAGAACCTGGTCTCAAACCTGCTTTCGTTTGCGCGTCAAAAACCCGCGCAAAAGCGGCTCACCGACATCAATTCTCTTCTCACCAACGCATGCAATCTCAGGGTTTCAAGGCCGTCGAACAAGATTTCAGTCGTACGCGATCTCGAACCCGGGCTCCCGCTGGTCATGGGAGACGACAACCACCTGCTTCAGGTTTTCGTCCACGTGCTGAACAATGCTCTTGAAGCGGTCGAAGAAGTCGGCAGCGGCGAGGTGGTGATTCATACGCAGTCGCGCGGAGACTGGGTCGTAATCGAGGTCAGCGATAGCGGAAACGGCATTCAGGATCCCGCGCGCGTCTTCGATCCGTTCTACACGACGAAGCCTCTGGGACAGGGCGTCGGACTCGGCCTGAGCGCTTGCTACGGCATGATTCAGGACCACGATGGCAAGATCGAGTGCTTCAACCTGAGCCCGCGCGGAGCAATGTTCCGCATCAGCTTAAGGCCGGCGGCGAAAATTGCTTATTCGGAAGCGACGACGGTGATGTAAAGCGGGCTTTCGGTGCTCGGCTTTCGGCTTTCGGTCCCTTGCCAGTGAACGCCGCGATCGAAGACAACTACGGCTGCAGTTTGCTACCGACTAGCAGCACTCTTTCTCGCGATTCGGGAATTGGGATTGGAGGTTCCCATGTGAACTGCGGCACGGACTTTCGCGCGACTTCCGCCTGATTTGTGCCGATCAGCAGAGCCAGCCTTCCTTCGCCAGCCACGAGCTTCGCTGCTACTGCGAGCGCAGACTCGAATTTTTCCACGGCGCGAAGGGTTACGATCTCCACTTTGAGCTGCGATTCTTCCGCGCGTCCGGCAAAGACAGTTGCGTTCTCCAACTTCAGCGAGCGGATCACCTCGCGCAAGAACACAACCTTCTTCCCTTGCGATTCGATCAGCATCACTTCAAGTTGGGGAGCCAGAATTTTTATCGGCAGTCCGGGAAATCCGGCGCCCGATCCGAGGTCAAGCAACGACTTCGCGCCGCCCACGTTGAGCTGTTCGCCTGCAAACAATGACTCGCCGAAGTGACGTCGCACAATCTCATCCGGATTGCGAATGGCTGTGAGGTTGATCTTCGCATTCCACTTGAGCAGCAGGTCGAGATAGAGCTGTAGAAGGCGCAGCTGTTCAGCAGAAAGCGGACGCGAAAGATACGACTGCAGCAGATTCTCGATCGACGGCACAGCAAAGTTGTAGCACGGGAGGAGTTAGAGAATAGCGTGCGCTACGCCGGCCGCGCGCTCACCTTTCCTGACGAATCCCGCTCCAGAAACGCCCAGGGAGTCTCATGATCGTGCGTGAAGATAACCAGCCACTTCTCGGGTATCGCGTGCGCGTAAAAACGTTTGCGGTTCTCGATCGTCTCCAACGGATACAGGTCATAAGACATCACCCATGTGAGATCGAGGTGCCATGTCGTCGGAATGAGGTCGGAGATGTAACATGCCTTTTCGCCGCCGCTCTCGAGCATGATTGCCTGCATGTAGCGCGTGTGTCCCGGATAGAGCGCGACCGAAATGCCAGGCATGATCTGACTGCCGCCATCGAGCAAACGCATCTGGCCGCTCTTGATCAGCGGATCGTAGTTGTCGCTGATGTAGCTGATCTTGTCGCGCTCCAACTGTCTCGAGCCGTGCTCCCACTCGCCGCGTTGCGCGTAGTAGGTTGCATTGGGAAATGTCGGCTCGACCTCGCCGCGATCGCTGCGGAAGGTGTTCCATCCACAATGGTCGAAGTGCAAATGTGAGTTGATGACGACATCCACCTTCTTGCAATCCATACCGATTGCTTCCAACTCGCGGACAAGCTGCGCCTTAACGTCGTAGATCTGCACTAGCTTCTCCGGCAATTTATTTCCGATACCGGTTTCAATCACAACAGTCTTTCCGTTCGCGCGCACGACGACGCAGTTCGTGCCGACCGCGATGCGGTTCATCGCGTCGGCAGAAACCTTTTTCTGCCAAAGCGGCTTTGGCACGACTCCGAAGAGGCCTCCAGCGTCCAGGTAATACGTGCCGTCGGAGACGATCGTCAGCTCAAAATCGCCAAGCTTGCGGCTCGGCCGCTCGGTTGCACTCATTGCGCTCCCGCTTGCGAAGTGGATTGCGAGTGGGTCTCCGGATTCGAGGCTGCGATCTTCTCCGGCGTCCAGCCGAGCAGTTGCGAATCGAACTCCGCGCGTATGTGTTCAAACAGGTTGGTGCGCGTTGCCGCTCCGGCGATGCTGTGCGTCTTGCGCGGATACAGCCGCAACGCAAACTGACGATTCGCATTTTCGAATGCCTGCGCCAACTGCATCGTATTCTGTATGTGCACGTTGTCGTCACTGGTGCCGTGCACGATCAGGAGATGTCCTGAAAGATCGGGCGCGGCGAGCTGCACTGAGCTGCGCTTGTATCCGTCAGGATTATCTTTCGGCAGGCCCATGTAGCGCTCGGTGTAGATCGAGTCATAATCGTGCCAATCCGTGACCGGCGCGACCGCAACTCCGGCCTTAAAGCGCTTGGAGTGCGTCATGGCGTAGCTGGTCATGAAGCCACCATAGCTCCATCCCCACCATCCTAGACGCGATCCATCGACCTGAGGGAAGCGTTCGATGAGCTGATCCAAAGCGGCGAGTTGATCTTTTAATTCGGTCTCACCCATGTTGTGGAGAATGGGTGCTGCAAATTTCTTCCCACGCCCGCCCATCCCGCGATTGTCCACGTGCAACACCGCGATCCCATCCTGCGCGAGGATTTGATCGAAGTAACCGTTTCCCCCTGCCCACGCGTTGACCACCTCCTGTGCGTGCGGACCGCCATACGGGTTCATCAGCAGCGGAGCTTTCTGGTCAGCGGTAGCATGCGGCGGAAGCAGCAATCGGCCATGCAGCACCGTGCCATCATCGGCCTTGAAGTCCACGAACTGCGGCTTCAGCAGGTTGTACGCAGTGAGTGCGCGCGCAGACCAGAACGTACTGCACGATCCTCCCACCGCGCACACCGACATACGCGGCGGTGTAGTCAGGGCCGAAAAAGTATCGACGTAATTGCGGCTGTTGTCGGCAAAGCTGGCCTTATGCGTGCCGTCTTCGCGCGAGACCCGCTGCATGCCGCTGCCGTCGAGCTTTACGGAATAAACGTCGCGATTGCGGTCGTCTTCGGCATTCGCGGTGAAAAAGACCGTCCCGCTTGCCTCGTCGAGAGAATCAACTGCAAAGACTTCGAAGTTGCCCTTCGTGATCTGGTTCTCGAGCTTGGCCTGGCCGCTGGTCGGATTGGCCTTGTTGAAGCTGTATAGATAGAGGTGTGTGTGCCCGTCGCGCCAACTCGACCAGATGAACTTGTCCTCCGACTTCAACACGCGAAACTGATCATTCACGTCGATGTATGTGTTCTCTTTGTCCGACAGCATCAGTTGCGAACGTCCAGTAGTCGTGTCGACGAAGTAGAGATCTAGCTGGTTCTGATTGCGATTCAGCACCTGCACATAGACAACGCTCTTGTTTACCCAGCCAAACCGCGGAATGTAGTAGTCACTCTTATCGCGGACTCCGGCAATGGTGATCCAGTGCGTCTTTCCGCCGTTCGTGTCGATCACGCCGACACGCACCGTCGGATTGGGATCTCCAGGATATGGATATTTTTGCTTGTCCACCGTGGGATGATCGGGGATGTAGTCGGTGATTGGATATTCCGGCACATGTGTCTCGTTCATCTGCATGTACACGATGTGCTTGCCGTCGGGCGACCAGAAATAATTGCTGCGGACATCGAGCTCTTCCTCATAGACCCAATCGACTTCGCCATTGAGAATGTTGTCGCCATCGTCCCCGGTGGTGGAGGTGAGCTGGGTCTCGCGGTTCTCGCCGGTGATCGACCTCACATAGAGGTTGTGCTTGCGCGTATAGCTGATGCGCTTCCCATCTGGGGAAAACTTTGGATCGCCGCTCGGATCGGAAGCCAACGTGAGCTGCACGCCGGTTCCCGTGTCAAGACTGAAGTACCAGAGCTGTCCTTTGGAATCGAAGAGCAGATGCTTGGAGTCGGGAGCCCAATGGTATCCCGCAACCGAGTAGCGCGCGCGATTGTCGCGCTCACGATCGTCCTTACTCTGCTGTCCGCCGGTACTCTCCGGAGGAGCCAGGCTGGCCAGCTTCTCGCTCGCAACCAGCACGGCAGGCTTGCCGCCCTTCAGGTCCACATACCAGAGCTGCCCGTGCTGTCCGGAATCGTCGCGCAGCACGTACGACACACGCGAGCCGTCAGGACTCCACTTCACCGTCTCAGGCGCGCGGCCGGTGAGCCCGCCCTCGGCGAAGATTGCAGGGATAGTGAGCTGCCTGGTTTCGCTTTGCTGTCCGGCTGCGGACGCGACCAGCAAACACGCGATGGAAAAATGAAGGAGGCGCTTCATGCAAGCTCCGAGGAAGAGGATGGGAACGGAAGAGTGTAACAAGTCGATGGGATTTGCGCGTGATCTTCACCCGGCTGCGTGGTAGATTCGCTGTCTAAATTTGCGGAGGTCTGCCATGCTCACCCGCCGTCGTTTTCTCCAGTCGTTTGGGGTCGGCGCTGCTGCCGGAGCGGCGCTCGCGGCATCGCCAATGCCGATTGAGGCCTTTGAACCTTGGCGCTTCACGGAGACAGTGGGCGCCAAAACTGCCCTTGGCGCCAAGCGTGCCAGCGAGATCCTGCTCAGCAGCAATGAGAATGCGTATGGTCCGCTGCCGAAGACCACCGCGATCATGCAACAGGCGCTCACCTGGGCGAATCGCTATCCCGATTTCGACAACGACGCGCTGATCTCGACCATCGCCGATCTGCACCGGGTCAAAGCCAACCAGGTGCTTACCGGATGCGGATCGACGGAGATTCTCCGCATTGCCGCCTCGGCGTTTCTAGCGCCTGGTAAGAAGCTCATCGTGGCGTCGCCGACGTTCGAGGCCATCGTTGCCTATGCCGATCCCACCGGAGCGCAGATCGTAAAAGTACCGCTGACCAGCAATTATGCGCATGATCTCGACGCCATGCTGGCGCAGACTGCGGGCCCGCCATCACTGACTTACATCTGCAATCCGAATAATCCGACCGCGAGCCTCACGCCGCGAAAAGATCTCGATGCGTTTGTCAGCAAGCTTCCGGCGAATGCTTACGTCATCGTCGATGAGGCATACCACCATTTTGCGACCAGCTCGCCGAACTACGAGTCGTTTCTCAATCGGCCGTCCGGAAATCCTCGCCTGATCGTCGCGCGTACCTTCTCGAAAATCTACGGAATGGCAGGAATGCGGCTGGGCTACAGCGTCAGCTCCGCAGAAACCACTGAGCAGATGCGCCCCTTCCTGCTACAGGACAACATCAATATGGTCGCAACTCAGGCGGGCGTCGCATCGCTGCAGGACACCGCAGAGATGCAATCAGCAGTGCAGCGAAATGCCGCGGACCGGCAGGAATTCTTTACGCAAGCTGTGCGCCGCGGACTCAAACCGATTCCGTCGTACGCAAATTTCGTAATGATGGACGCGTCTCGTCCGGCGGTCGAGCTCAGCAAGTATTTCAGCAAGAATGGAATTCTCATCGGCCGCCGATTCCCGCCTATGGACAACTTCGTTCGCATCTCTCTCGGCCGCCCTGAAGAGATGCAGCAGTTTTGGAAAGTTTGGGACGGAATGAAAGAAGCGGCGGTCAGCTAAGAAAAAAAGACGCGGCCGCATCCACGCAAGCCGCTACAACGATCTCTCTTCGGGAGTTTCCGACTTCTTCGACGCTGGCTTCTGGGTCTTGGCAGGAGCGGTGCTCCCCGCCGCCTTCTTTGCGCTCTTCTTGGCCTGCTCAGCCCAGTGCTTTTGCAGATCGCGCATGCTCTTGTTCTTCATGATGCAAGAATCGCACAAATGAGCATGAAACAGAAGAGTGGTTTGTGATGTATGGTGCCGCCTTTCGCGGCATGTCTTGCCTAAATGCTTATCTATCGTTCACTCGCCTGAGTGCGGCACCAACACTTCTTCGGCATGTTCGGCGAGATTGGAACGAGCCAGCGGAACAGGAAAGTAGCTGCAAACGCTCCCGCCAATTGCGCAACGATGAAGAGCGGCGCATCCGTAGGACTTATTCCGGCGAACGTGTCGCTCAGAGAGCGCGCGATCGTCACGGCCGGGTTCGCGAACGACGTTGACGCAGTGAACCAGTACGCCGCCATGATGTAGCATCCCACCGCGAATGGGATCGCGGTCGCCCTCACGCGCGAACATCCCCAGATCACGGACAGTAATCCGAAGGTTGCCACGAATTCGCTGAACACTTGCGCACTGCCATGCCTGGCGTGGTTTGATACCGAATACCACGGAACACCAAACATAAGGTGAGCGACGACCGCGCCGCACACTCCGCCCACACACTGCGCAATCACATAGCCCGGAACATCCGCCCATTGAGTGCCGTGCTCCATTGCGTCTGCAAGCGTTACTGCGGGATTGAAATGAGCGCCGGAAATAGGACCGAAGGTGAGTATCAGCGCGACCAACGCCGCTCCAGTCGCGATCGTATTCGCCAAAAGTGCGATGGCGACGTTGCCACTGGCGAGCCGCTCGCCCATGATTCCTGAACCGATGACGGACGCGACCAGGAAGAGCGTCCCAAGAAACTCTGCCGTCATGCGTTGAGGCAGAGTTTTCATTCGCGCCCGATGCGATCGATTTCCTTCTTGATCGCTAGTCCATCCAGGCTCGCCAGCGGCAGGCAGGTAAACAGGCTGATGCGACGGTCGAGCATCGTGAACGCATCGCGGAAGGCTCGGGCAATCTGCTGCGGAGTTCCGGCTACAGCCGCTGGATCCGGAACGCCCCAATGCGCGGTCATCGGCTGCCCCGGCCATACAGGGCAGACTTCCTTCACCGCGTGGTCACAAACTGTGAACACGAAATCCAGTTGTGGCGCACCGGGCCGGCTAAACTCCTCCCAACCTTTGCTGCGCAGACCATCGGTCTGCATGCGCGCTTCCTGCAGCTGATTCAGCGCCACGAGATGCACCTTGCCGCTCGGATGGCTAGCCGCACTGTAGGCCTTGAATCGCGGGGCACCTCTGCGGTTCAAAATGGCTTCGGCCATGATCGACCGGGCTGAGTTGCCGGTGCAGAGAA
>CAZLIE010000032.1:0-34110 GCA_964559345.1 uncultured Terriglobales bacterium | reverse complement strand
GCGGTCTGCGTGCCCAGCAGCTTCATCACCGCGATTTCTTTGATTTTGTCGAGCGTGAACGTGTGAATAATCAGCCCGATGACGACACCTGCAATCAGCAGCAGAATCAGCCGAAACAGCGAGAGCTGCAGCAGGATGAGCCGATTCGATCCCATCAATTGCATGTTCACTTCGCGGGCGGCGGTATAGACCTCAAGGTGCTTCCAGCGCGAAATCTCATTCGCAACTTGTTCCACTGAAACACCAGGCGAGACCCTTAAAGCAACCGCGTTCGCAAACTGCACGTTCTCTGCAATCGCCGACGCTCGCGGCGTCAACGACTGCTGCAGTTGGGGCGCGCCGCCAGCCGCGCCAAGGACCTGCATCTGGTCACGCCTGCGAATATTGCGCAGCAGATCGGGGTCTGGTTCGAACAGGATATTTTGCGCATCATTGAGGCTCGCAAAGATCACTGGGTCGGCCGTGAAGCCCACCATGTTTTTTGTCAAGCCCACAACCGTGTAGTCGAAATCACCCAGCCGTATTCGCTCGCCAACCTGCAACCCGGTCTTTACATCCGCAACAATTTCGTAATGGCTCGCGTTGATGCCACGCCCGGCGACGATCACCGGCGGCCCGCCGATATGCCCCGGCTCGTAGCCAATCACGATGAAACGCAAGTCGTGCGGCATCTCGACCCAACCAGGTTGGACCATGGTGCGGGTGCCGATGACGGTGTTCATGTACATGAACTTCATCAGCGGCGTTGGCGCCATCGGCCGCTCAATGTGGTCCCAGGCCATCACCAGCGGACTGGCCTCCGCTACCCCGTGAATTGCCTGGATCGCGTGGTAGTAGTCCTCGGGAAAGCGTGAAATCTCAACAAATGGTCCCAGCCAGTTTTTCTGCACGACCCAAAGATCGGCCCCGGTCTCCTGAATGATTGTTGCTGAATCGAGAATGACACCGCGGATGATCCCGCCGATGGTGAGCACCACCATCAGAATCAACCCAACCCCAACGGTTGAGCTGATAAACCGGAAAAAATGGTAGCGAGTATCCTTAAGGGCGAGATTCACGGCGAACTCTCCTACTGCGTTGTGGCTGCACTCGCCGTCCCTGAACTCGGCGGCGCCCCACTTGAACGGGGTGCCTGCGCCACGCGCACGCGCTGGCCGGGCTTAATCCCCATGGGCTTTACCAAAACCTGATCGCCTACATTGAGGTCCCCCTTTACAGCCACGAATGGCTGGCGAGGACTGCTGGCGAGAACTTCGACTTTGACCTGCCGCACTTTGTGATTTGCCCCGGCCACAAGCACGACGTGCTGGTTGCCCATCTGCATCACGGCGCTGCTGGGGACGACCAGCGCATTTTTTGCCTCCCCGACTTTTACATACGCGTCGGCCCATTGACCGATCTGCAGCAGCTTCGGCGAAAGCGGAAAATTGACTTCGACCGTCATCTCCTCTGTAGCCGGATCAGCTTGCGGACTCACGCGGTAAACGTAGCCCTGGATGGGCGAACTCTCGCGGCCGCGCAAGATCACAGTCGCCGGCTGCCCTTTGCTGATTTCACCCGAAAACCGCTGATCCACAAACGCATTGGCCATCGTTAAATTTGGGTCTGCGATTGTGATCACTGCCTCGCCAGGAACAATGGCGTCGCCGGGGCGTTTGGGCAGATTCACCACGACCCCGCTCACATAAGTGAAGATTTTGGTTTCGGACAGATTGAATTGCTGTAGCCGGACATCTGCCGCAACCGCCGCGACCTCCTTCTGGGCCGCGCCAACATCGGCTGTTGCTGCACCGACAGCGCTGGCAGCGGTCCTGTATTGCTCTTCGTATTGATCCGCCTCTTCCTGGCTCACCGCTCCTGTGGCAACCAAATGCTTTTCGCGTTCCCAGGCGCGCTGGGTCTGCCACTCCGTTGCCCGCCTGGCTTCCAAGGTCGCTCCCGCTGCTTCTTCTCTGGCACGGGCGCTTGCCAGTCTCGCCTGAGAATCCTGAAGCTGGTGCCGGAGGTCGGTGTCCTCCAATTCGGCTACGACCTCGCCCTTGCGAACGAAATCGCCCTGATCCACAAAAACGCGCTCGATGCGGCCAGGGATTTTTGCGCCAATGTTCGCCAAAACATCTACTGAGATCGTGCCCGTTCCTTGGACTTCGGCGGCCACATCCTGCCTTTGCACCGGCGCGACCATGACTTCGGGCGGCGTGAGGAATTTGGCTTTGATGAAGAAGAAAAGGACGACCGCTATAAACACGTATATGAGGCGTTTGCCCATCCGCCTCAGGTTGTAGCGATCGCGTTCTGTCTGTTCCGTTCTTCCCATTACGGCGCCGCCTCCTAAATTCCCGTCTCTCGCTTCAGCGCCGCCCGCGCCGTTGAATAGTCGGCCAGCGCGCGGTAGTAGGTTGCTTCCGCCGTAAGCAGCGCCGCCTGCGCGTCGAGCAGATTTTCTATGGTGCTGCGGCCATACTGTTGTTTTTGCTGCTCAATGCGCAGCGCCTCACGCGCGTAGCCAATCGCCGCTTCCGTGGCTCGAATCCGTTCTTCTGCGTCTTGGACTTGGAGGTAGGCAGTTCGGGCGCGCTGGGTGGCATCGAGCTGGGCTTGCGTGACCTCTTCGCGTCGTTCGAGCTCTCGGCTCTTGGTTTCCTCGATCTGCTGATTCAATGGCCTGTCGAACAGCGGAAAGCTCAAAACAAATCCCGCAATTGCGCCACCTTTGTAAATCGAGAACGGGTCTGCGCTCTGGCCGCGGAAATCGGATGAAAACGAAAACGACGGTCTGAGTTGGGACTTTGCGACTCCGAGCGACCGTTCGGCGATTGCCAGTTGAGCCTGCGCAAGTTGGTATTTTGTATTCCCTGAAGCCACTGCCTGCGAAAGTTGATCAGGCGAAATCTGCAGGGGCTCTTTGGGCAGGGCTGTCTCTACCACAACTGCCGTGTCAATCGGTCGCCCGAGCAAAGCATTAAGCTGACCGGCCTCAATCTGCCGCGCGTTTGTGACCTCGATAAGCGTGGCCCGCACATCGGCCAACCGAGTGTCAATTTTCAGAAGATCGACTCGCGCAACTTTGCCCACCTGCAGCATCTGGGCCATCACTCGCCGGCTCTCCTGCAGGGCGTTGACTGACTCTTGCGCCGCCTGCGTGTCGCGGTCGAGTTCAACCAATTTGGCATAGGTGCTGGTTACGTCGAAATCCAAATCGCGTTCTACATCGCGCACGCTCGCCTGCGCCGCATCGCGTTCAGACCGCGCAAGTTCCGTCGCGGAGCTGATCCGCCCTCCGGTGTAAATGGGCAGCGTCGCGGAAATGCCCCCGTTGAGATGTCCGCGGGCAAAGGGCTGGCCTTCGGGAACATCGGCCAGCGAAGTCAGCGGAAATCCCAAGGCAGTTTGGGTCAACTGATTCGTGCCGCGAATGGACGCTCCCAAATCGATTCGCGGAAGATTCTGCGCTCGTGCCGCAGAAACGACTCTCTCCGCGGTTGTCACGGTCTGCCGCATCGCGGCCAACCGAGGGCTGTGTTGCCGCGCGTAAGCGAGTGCCGCGTCGAGAGTAAGCGGTGGCGCGTTTGGCTGCTGGGCTACCGCAGATCGGAAAAGAACTGTGACAAGCAAAAGGGTGAACTGGACTCTCACATTGGACACCATAGACCCTGCACCTAGGTATAGAGTCAAGCGGGACACCGTGCAGCTGGAGGCCGGAAGGAGAAGGAGCTTGCATTGCCCACGCGTTTTTGATCGGGGAATTGATCTTGAGAGTTGGCCGATTGAAATGCCCGAATCCTTGCGCAACGGCTTTGGCCGGTAACCCCGCACAGCGCTGTACGTGAATAGATTCGGCCGGCCGTTGATCTTTATTTCGTTTGACAAAATGTACGTTTACCTATACCGGCCATACCGGTTGTCACGGCTTTGTAGAAGCTAGGTACGCGGACTCTCACTGAGTTATTCATTTGCGTCTTTTGTTTTGGTGTTTCGCTTCCATCGTTCGCTCGATCAGTGTGCAGATGGCCCCGGCAGGAAGCGTCTGCTTCCCGGCGCGCTTCCATGCTTTGACGGACCGGCTCAATTCCTGCTTAAAGCGGCCCAGCGTTTCGATTTGCCTGGTCACCTCATCGAGGTGTCGTTCCGCCATTGCAATCACGTCCGTACAGGGACATTCACCGCGCCCCCGGCTACGAATGATGTCGCCGATTTCGTCGAGCGAGAAGCCGAGTGCCTTGGCCTGGCGGATGAATTGCAGCCGCTTCAGTTCTTCCGGCCCGTATTGCCGGTAGCCCGATTCCGTCCTCGCCGGTTCGGGCAGGAGCTTGCGGCGCTCATAGAAACGAACCGTCTGGACGCTGACCCCGGCCTGCTTTGCTAGTCCGCCGATCTGCATCAAGTCCCACCTTAAACCCTATACACGAATATAGGGTCAACGCTTGGCGCGGAAGCAGAGCAAGCAATTCGCCCGGCGGTTCTAAACCTTGTCTTTCACTTTTGTGCTCGATGTATGCAAGGGGCTCGCCAGCTCTGTCCGGCGGTTAACCCCCAAAAGCTGGGCCGACTCCTTGCCGCACTTTTGCGGCACCATGGCGATGGAAGTTCCAAGCTCGCCAGACGATAAATCCGACTGAAAGCAAAACCAGAGTGATAGCGGCAAACGTCTTGAGCTGCATGAATACGCGAACGACTGGTGCGACGTATCTCCCGAGGAAGTAACCAAGCAGGGTGATGGTCGTGACCCATAGAAGCGTACCGGGAATGTCCAAGCTGATGAACCGGACGGGATCAATGCGCAACATCCCCGCCACAGGAGCCATAAACTGCCGGGCACCGACGACGAACTTGGCGAAGAGCAGTGCGCGAATGTCAAAGCGTTTTAGAAATCGTCTCGCTTGTTCCTGACAATGTGCCGATCCCAAGGTGCAGTAACTCCACCGGCAGTACGCCATGATGATCCTGTGCTCTCGATCTTCAGTGATCCTTCTACCAACGAAAAACAGAAGGAGATCGCCCAAAACCGCTGCGAGGATCCCTGCCAGGATGACCTCTGCCACGCTGGCCGTGTGCGAAAAGGCCATTGCACCAGCGCTGAGCAGCACTATTTCGCCGGGGATTGGCAGGCCCACCGTTTCGAGGAACACGCCGAGAAAAACCATTACGGCCGTGTAGCTCTGGAACCATTGAAGAACAGCTCCCATGGGTGCTACCTCCGTGCGCGTCCCGCGAATTCCTGCGGGGCGGCGTGAATTGAACGGATGGCAGGTTGTTCTTGCACTTTGACTTCGTAGTCACGGCCTTCCCATTTATCCGCGTCCGTCCAGAAGAAGGTGAAGCGAATCGGCGAACGTTGCGTTGGAAGGATTGGCATATCCAAGTACTTGATCCCGAGCCCGCTGGTGGTGGAGTCGGTGTCCTCGATGGTTTGCCATTCATCAGGTGACCAGTGCAGGCGGAAATGGGCCGGTGCTTGAATCCGAAGAGTCTGTCCTATCTCGATTTCGCGGATTTGGCGAACTGGTTTCCAAATCTCAAGATCCTTGCGGCCTAGACCGGCGAGATAGCGGTCGGCGACAATCGGAATGAGATCGAAGACCTGACCCTGAGCAGCGGATCGCAGCAGCTTGATGTATTCTGCGTGGGCCCACATCAGCGGCATGGCTGATCCTGTCGGTCGTCCCAAGAACATCCCCGCCTCGGGGCGGTCTTCCTCATCCCAGATTTGCTCCGGAAGCATGCCGCCCTTTGATGCGAAACCTTCCATAGCTCGTATGTAGTGCCGAGGACTACGACCTGCAGCAAGTTCGTAGTGAGCTCGCTCACCCGTGAGAAGTGGCCAGGCCCGGCCTTGTCCCCAGCCTTGAAACGGCCCGCCATCTGGGCATTGGCCATATCCGTCGTAGTTATACCGGCGCCAGCATGGACCGAACGGCGTTTCGACCTTCAAGACAAAATCCACCACAGCGAGTGAGTCCTCAATCAGAGCGTCGTTCGGTTTTCTGATTCCGTAACGAACCAACTCGAGAAAGCCGGCGTCCACAATATCCTTGGCTGGGAACTGCCAAGGCTTACCGGGCGGACGGTTTGCTATCGCGAGAACGCCTCGATTCGGGTCCTCATGCGGTACCGGATCGCCAAACACGGTCGGAAGAATGCGGATGTAATGACGCGGAATCGCCGGAAGCAGTGAGCCGTCTGTCGTCACCGTCCATTGCTCGATGTGTGCTTCCAGGAAGTCCGCGTATTCCAGCAGAAAACCAGCAGCGTCCTCCTCGCCACGCGAGCTGGCGAAGTCCGCCGCACACACCAGCGCGGCGATGCTGGCCGCCAGCGTAGAAGGCGAGTATCCGCCGGCCTCTTCCCAGCGTTCCTGCTGGGTCATCGGCCCCTCGCGAATCAGAAAACTCGCAGCGGATTTCACCATGGCGTAAGGATCGAATTCGGCGAGCGCTCCCGCTTTCCAGAGTCGCCAGGCAAGGATGATCGGGAAAGCGACCTCATCGAGTTGGATCCCTCGCCAGTAGGGAGTGCCATCGAGCCAGAAGTTTTGCGGAAAACCACCATCCTTCTGCTGCGAACAGGCGAGATATACCAGCGCCCGGCGGGGCGTCACCGTATCTCCGCACGCCAGAAGCCCGGTGACGCTGTTGACCAAATCGCGCGTCCAGACCAGGTGATAACCGCCGAGGTCTTCATCGCCCTTCGCTTCGCCCCAGGGAATGCTGGCGGAGGCGATCAGCGCGCCGGGGAACGTCTTGTCCTCATGAGCGAGAAGAATGCTATGGCTGGTGCGATAGAGGCGTCCGTTGTCGCCCGAGTGCTTGTCGAGGTTGGGGATTTCGCAGCAGACGCGGTGCCACTGATCGATGTACCGCTCGCGGTGGTCCTTAAAAGGGACGCTCAGCGACTGGAGCAGCGTAGAGACAGCCGCGTGCAAGCCATCGCCGAGCGCGAGTCCGAGGGTAAACTCATTTCCCTGCGACAGGTCGATTTCCGCGGTCGCAGCGACGTTCCCGTGCTCGGCCCGTTCGAAGTCCCAGTCGAGCTGGTAGTTGTCGCTTAAGTCCTGCCAGCCGTCGCTTGCGCCAACGTAGCCGCAAGAGGCTATCGCAAAACCGGTGTTGGTCCCCAATGCCAGATACGTGTTCTCTTTCCAAATCACCACGATAGTTTTTCCAGCTACCCGCATGCGCCGTACAGAGTTGTCGGCGCCCCCGACTTCCAGGTGAGGGGCGAGGATCGCGTACAGGGACAGGCGGCCCTCCCACTCCGGAGCAGGCTGGAACCGCGTGCGGACCAGGATGCACGGCTGGTGAGGGTCGGCAATCACTTCCTTCACGATTATGTAACGCTGATGCGGATCGGAGTTGCTCACGCGATAGCCGAGCGTGTGGCGCTCGATGGAACCTACTTCGGTTACTAGGTCACGCTTCTCTTCGTGGAAAAAGCTTTTGCCGTCGGTGACGAGAAACTGGAGGTCCCGAATTTGCGGCCGGTCAATGGTGGGATAGAAAACTTCGGTAAGGATTCCGTCCGCCAATGTGAACCAAATGCGGCTGCCGGATGAGTAAGCCGTGCCCACCGCTTCCTGTGCACTCGATGCCCAGCGAGGCGTCATTCCGGGAGCGCCGAAGGCAATCTGTGAGTCTGATTTAGTCATGTCTTTCAACTTGGGATGGCAACGGCCCGTTTGCAAAACTCTATTTCGCGCGGGTATTTCTTGCCCTGGGCAGAACGAGGTCGCTGGGTAAGTACGGTTCTTGTCGACTGAAGCCACTTGCCTCCCCTCGCTGCGACTGACCCACCGCGACGAGTTGGGATGACAACATCGAGTCCTGCTCCTTCGATTTTGGTTCCGCCGCCATGCTGGTTCCAGCCATCCTGTGCAGCCCACGCGCGCGTGCTTCCCGGACTACCTCCACGGGGCACACCAGGAGAACTGCGCATTCTCGATCTGATTTTCGTTCCAAGACCGTTATCACAAAAACAAAACGCTCTAGCGGTGCCAGGTCCGTGATCTCACTGAGCGGCAGACCGTCGTCCGATTCGTCGCCTTTTTCGTCCAAGGTGTCCAGCTTACAGTCAGCTTGAGATGCCGGGGAGATAATTCGAATAGCGTTCTTGATTATGACTTGTCGAGCCCACCCGTGTGCCCACTGCTTGAACACAGGGTTTCCCTCGACCGCATCCCCGATGCTGGCGACGAAACATTGCTCAGCCTTCGCGTGATCCGCTGTTAGCAGGAAGGCGAGCCAGTACAGGCACTTCATCTCGTCATTGAAGATCCGGCAGAGGTCCGCGCGCGTGGCGTAATCCTGCCGCGTAGGTGCATTTCGTTCTTTTTGGAACCCGAACAAACGGTCGCCTCCAGTACTTGCGGCGGACCTCTGCCGGATCTTCAATTCGGCATTTGGCTCCGCACAGTTCACCTTCTCCTCCTAGTGATCCACTCCGCTCCAAAAAGTTTCCTTCACCGCCGCGAATGAGCTCACCACAGACTGCACGAAACACTTTCACAAGACTTGGATCGTAAGAGGGGTAAGCCAAATATCTCCCGTGGGGGATGTGCAATTCAGGAGACCTGACAATGCGCAGAAAGCTAGCAGTCTTATTTGGAACCATGATCCTTCTGGCCTCAGCTTCAGGGGCACAGGAGATGAGGTCAGAGGTGAGCGTTCAAGGAACCGGCTTTTTCACCAAGAATAGCGACGGCCGCGGCATCCAGCAGCGAGCTACCGAAACCGGCGGCGTGCTGGTCGGATATCGCTACAACATCAATCGCTGGCTGGCAGCCGAGGCCAGCTATGGCTATGACCGCAACACGCAGATTTATTCCGGCAGCGTGCCGGCGCGCGTGCAGGCTAACGTGCACCAGATCACAGGTGCGGCCGTCGTGAAGCTGCCGAGCTTCGCGAAGCTACAACCCTTCGTGCTGGCAGGCGGCGGTGGGCTGGTGTTCGATCCCACGAATAATCCCGGGGGAACGTTCACCGGCGCAACGCGGGAAACGAAGGGTGCGTTTCTCTACGGCGGCGGCGCTGATTATCGGCTGACCCGCCACTTGGCTCTGCGTGCCGAGTATCGCGGGTTCGTGTACAAGGCACCAAGTTTCAATCTCACCAGCCTGGACACGGACAAGGTTACTGACGTCGCGCAGCCGTCGGCGGGGATTGTTTTCCGCTTTTAGCCGGCCCGATGCCGCTGCGGGTGTGCCGATGGGTAAAACCATCCCCCCGCGGCGGCATTGTAAGTTTTGATTTGGGAAGCGGTTGCGCAGAATGCGTTCGGGCCGCCGCGTTGGCTCCAGGCCTTCCCGGAAACTGGGCGGGGAGAGCGAATCACTCTTGCGGGATTTGGATCATATGCCTCAGGGGGCATGCGCCCCACTTCATTGGAGGAAAACTAAATGAGCAAGTCATGGATGCAGTTGCGGCAACTGGGCCTGATTCTCCTGCTGACAGCCTTCGCTTTCGGAACGACGGCGGCAGCACAAGACCGAGTGGATAAGGTTTCCAACAAGGACTTCTCCACAACCGTGAAACAGCTGGAGACGGCAATCAAGGGACATGCGGCGATGATCGTGGCCACCATCGACCACCAGAACATGCTGCGGATGGTCGGAGCCTCGACTAAGGGTGCCAAGACCATCGAGTTCGGCAAGCCCGACATGATGAAGATGCTGATACCGGATAACCCGGAAATCGCTCTGGAAATGCCGCTGCGGATCTATGTCTTCGAGCGTTCGGACAGAAAGACGGTCGTGAGTTACCGCAAGCTATCCGGCGTCTTCGCCGGCTACGGCAAGGAACAGCTTACGCAAGCCGGCCAGATGATGGACATGATGCTGGATCAGATTGCCTCGCAAGCGGCCCAGTAAATACTGCGCCATCTTGATTGGCGCATTGGAGAAGACACGATGAACGCTGGCTTGATCACACCGATCGACATTCTGTTTGTTCTGGTAGGGCTTTCAATCATGGCGGTCGGATTCCTGCGGCAACGCAGGGTTTCGACGGCGGAGCCTCCGCCGCCGGTAACCTGGCCAGAAATCATTCTCACCGCGCTGGCGGCTGTCCCGGCCGCGGTGGGTCCAAACATCCTGGTCGTGGCGCTGACACCCGGCATGGTTGAAATGCCCGTCTTGGTGCGCTGGGCATTACTCCCCTCGATTGTGTTGTTGGCAGCGGTCTGGGCGCTTGCGCGGAGCTTTGGATTCATGCGTCTAACCAACCGGATTTGGACGGGATTGTGGGTCGGATTTTCGGCCGGCGCGGCCTTGGACTCTTTCCGGCTGATCAGTTTCCATCTGGGCTTCTTGCCTGGGAATTTGCCGAGGATGTTCGGCGTGCTGATTACCGACACGATGGCACAAGGCCCTACGCCGTTTTCGGACGTGGTCGGATCGCTCTACCACTACTGGGTTAGCGCATGCTTCGGACTTGCCTACACCTTGCTGGTGGGTCGGACGCGCTGGTGGGGCGGGCTGATATGGGGGCTCATCATCGAAGTCGGCATGATGACCACGCCACCCATGGTGGTTGCAATGGGTACCGGCTATTTCGGCCTGGCTTTGGGCAAGGGGTTGTTGAATGGCGTCTTCATTGGCAGTCTGATTCCTCACATCTCCTACGGCATCGCCCTTGGGCTGCTTCTGGAGCGCTACACCAAACACAGGGGATCAATCCTTAGTCTGGTGAAGACCGTTCTGGCGGGGACAGAAGTTGGTACAGAAGCGCCAGATAAGGCAGGCAGTAGGCGTTGCTGCTGAGGCCGACCATGACTCGAAACACCCAAGCTCGGTCTCCGCAGGCCGTCTCAGTTTCAAGCGAGGCTGCCTGCGCATTTTGTGGCGTCACCATCGGTCTTCAGACCTTTGCCGCAGAACGCTTTGTTTACTGCTGTCCGGGCTGTTTTGAACGGGCCAAGGAACTGGCGGCAGCGCATGCACGCCTGGAACAGGCTTACTGGGAAACGCTGCACGTCATCGTAGCGGCGCTCGACGCACGCGAATCCAATACGGCCAAGCACTCCCGTCGCGTGGCTGAGATCACCAAAATGCTGGCTCAGGCGAAGGGCTGCACTAAGCCGGAAGAGGAAGATTGTTATCGTGGTGCCCTGCTGCACGACATCGGCAAGATAGGAATTCCCGACCCTATCCTGCTCAAGCCGGGACCACTTTCAGAAGATGAATGGAAGCTGATGCGGCTGCATCCGGAGATTGGGTACCGAATGCTGGAAGGGGTTCCTTTTCTGCGGCCGGCAGCAGAGATCGTCGTTGCGCACCAGGAGCGGTATGACGGCCAGGGATATCCGCGTCAACTCAAGGGCAATGAGATTCCGCTTGGGGCCAGACTGTTTGCGGTTGCTGACGCCCTGGATGCGATCACGGCCGACCGGCGGTACCGTAAAGGACAGAGTCTTGAGGTAGCGCTGCGCGAGATCAAGCGCGGGGCGGGCTCGCAGTTTGATCCCGAGGTGGCCGAATTGCTTGCCGCGAACGCCTCTAGGATCGCAGCGCTAGTCGGCCCAATAGCGGATGGCCGAGCGCCAGCCTGAGCGACGGGCGATTTATGGACCGTTACGCAACCTTAAAGGAGATCGGCGAGTACCTGTGCAGTGCGACATCGCGGCCCGCGAGGGCCGAAATCGAGATTCATCTCGGCTGCTGCCGAAGTTGTCACGCCGTCTACGACATCGGCAGAAACGCCATGCAGTTACGCTGCTCTGAGCGCGTGGAAATTCCGGAGCACGTTCGCGAGCGGCTGCGGGAGATTGTGCAAGGTGTTATTTCCGAAGCTAAACCGACAATAATCGTTGAAAGAGATTGCCAACCCCGTTTTGGCGTGGCATATCGTGGCTGGTCGCGAGCGGCCAGCTAGGTGGGCAGGCGCCTGAATCATTTCCATTTGATTTGGATCAATAGCTAGGAGAGCAGTAGCCAAGATGAACGAACCTCGCATAGCCTCTCCTGTTTTCCGGCCCCGCGCCAAAGGTGCTGATATGGATTGCCACGCCGTCCTAGAAGAGGTCAATAACTACCTGGATCGGGAGGTCGATAGGTCCGCCGCCGAGCAGATCGAGCTCCATCTGTCCTGCTGCCCCAACTGCCGCATTGTGTATGACACGGTTGCCAAGACGGTCCGCCTCTACTGCGAGGACCGCCAGCAGGTTCCCGATCCCGTCCGGCAGAGAATTCGACAGGCACTGAAGGCTGCTGCGGAAGAGCCCCTTCCCGGGCCGTTGGAGGCCAGAGGGGAGCCGGGCTTCAGCATACTCAGGCTCCGTAACAGCGCGACCGTCTCTCCGGAACAGGCGGTTGCCATTTACTCAGAAGCGAGACATTCACCGCCGGAACTGCACGAGAGAATCGCTCGGCGGGCTTATGAAATTTTCCTGGAACGTGGAGGGACCCCGGGGCACGAAGTCGAGGACTGGGTGCGTGCGGAATCCGAAATTCTGGGCCAGGCGGCAGAGGCCAAGGGCGAGGGGACTGCCTCTTAGAACGCCTGTGTCAGCGCTGCCTTCAGGCAGAAGCCTAAACACGGGAGAGGTCGGGCGTCGAAGACCCGCTCATTTTCGCGAACGCAATCCAAAAACCAGTTTCTGCGAGAAACACGAGGTGGGGGTCGCAACTTTTTGTATTTACTTATGAAAATTCTATCATATACCATTATCTTTATATGATGGCCGGAGCATAGCTGGAGGCATCCATGGTGACAATTGAGCTGCTTTATTTTGATGGCTGTCCAACCCACGAGCCGACTCGTCAACTTCTGCGCACCATTGTGAGAGAACAGGCGATTGCGGCCAGTTTTCGCGAAACAAAGGTCACAATGGAGGCTGAGGCTCAGAAATTTAAATTCCCGGGCTCGCCGACGATTCGCGTGAATGGCAAGGACATCGACGAAGCGGGGCACGAAGGGGCGTACGGCCTGGTGGAGCCGCGTTTATGCCGGCCCACAGGGCTTCTCCGGTGTGCCGTCCGGGGAGCTCATCGCGCGCGCGTTGAAGGAGGCCGATCATGGACGTCCAGCTCATTGTTGCTGATTGGTGTCCGCAGTGCCCGCCAGCAAAGAAGATCTGGAGCGAGCTGTCTCGCGAATTCGGTTTCGCCTACGAGGAGGTCGAGATTAACTCCCCAAAGGGGCGCGCGTTAGTGACGCGATTTCGGGTCAAGAGTGTTCCTTCTGTCGTGATCAATGGCGCCTTGTATGCCCCTTCTGACGCGGCGGGCGCCCGCGACTTCATGGCACAGATCGCCAGGCGCGCAAGTGTTGGGACAAATCTCTGAAGCTATGGATCTCCCTTCGACCCAATCCGCCGCCGACCTGACCGATGATCGCGATCCGATCCTGATCAAGGCGGCACTGGGGGGCGACGCTCAGGCTTTTGAACAGCTCCTCGCGGGCTACGAGGGCAAGATCTATCGCTGCGGCCTTCGCATGATGGGCAATGCGGATGCCGCCGCAGACATCCTGCAGGATGTCGCGCTCAAGATGTATCGGCACCTAGGCCAGTTCGAGGGCAAATCACGCTTCGCCTCCTGGGTAATGGCGATCGCCATCAACCAATGCCGAATGACCCTCCGCAACACCAAAAACCAGCGCAGCACGGAGTCGCTGGACGCTCCCATTGAAACCGAGGAGGGCCTGATTCCCCACGAGGTGATAGATTGGCGTCCCGATCCCGAGCAGCTCTACACGAAGGCCGAGCTAAGTTCGATTCTGACCGAGGCGCTGCAGCAGCTCAGTCCGAATTATCGTGAAGTATTCCTGCTCTGCGATGCGGAGGAGTTCACGATGGAAGAGGCGGCCCAGATGCTCGGTTTGTCAGTGGCCGCAGTGAAATCGAGACTCCACCGCGCCCGTTTGAGATTGAGAGAAATTCTTGGGAAGTCCTTCGCGCAAGCCAGTTCGGTTGAACCGATCCTGGCCAAGAGCTCACGGGGACAGGAGACCAGCAAGAGCTAAACGATGGGCGAAATCATTTGCTGTAGCATCATCTTTATAGCCGTGGCGGCATTGTTGCTGGCGAGCAAGGGCGAACGCCGTTCATAGCTTTACTCTTCCGGCTCACGCCGCACCTGGCCCCGGGGGTTTTTCTAAGCTCCCACGTATACAAGCAGCTAGCGCGGGAAGCATTCTGGAACCTGGCTATTTGGCCCGCTCCCAGCGATCAATCGGATCCAAGCCTCGTTTAAAAGTTAAAGCATGTAGTTCACATCTGAACCCAGTGTTGGGTATGCGAGAAGCGCGTGCTTCAGTTTGCTGACCGGAATGTCGGCTTGCATGGCGAGCGCGAATACGCTGATCAACTCCTCAGCGTGCGGTCCGATCAGGTGAGCGCCGAGTACGCGATCACTGACATCGTCAATCAGAATCTTGAAGCCCGAGCAATCCTCCGCGACACGGCGCGAGGAATACCAACCGGACGTATCTTGCCGGTTCACCCGGAATCGCAAACCCTTTTCTCGAGCCGCCTGCTCGGAGAGTCCGGCAGCGGCGAGCGCCGGGATCGTGAACACAACGGTGGGCACCGCGATGCGCTCGACCTTCCGATGATTTCCCTTGAGCAAGTTGGAAGCAACAATGCCTCCTTCGTAAGCTGCGACCGGTGTGAGTGGTGGCAGACCGCTCGCAGCGGCGTCTCCTGCGGCATAAACGGCCGGATTCGAGATGCTCTGCAGGTATTCATTGACCGGGACGCCGCCTGCCTCTGTCTGAATGCTGGCAGCGGCAAGATCAAGATCCTCAATCTCCGGGACGCGGCCAGCTCCGTGAACCACCAGGTCTGCTTCGAACACCTGTTGTCTGCCTTCCTTGGAAGCGTGGACGGAGAGCTTCGTTCCAGACTTCTCGATGCGCTCGACTTGCATCGGCACTTCAACTTTGGCGCCTAGGCGCTTTGTCCTCTCCAGTAATTGAGTGACGAGATCAGGGTCGAAGCCTTCCAAAGGACGCTGGCCACGATGCAGGATCGTAACCTCCGCACCTGCGCGTGCGGCAACATGAGCGAACTCGAAGGAGATGTATCCGCCTCCGATAAAAACGATTTGTCGCGGTAGCTGTTCAAGCTCCAGAAAGCGATCGCTCGTGGTTACGTACTGCTCTCCAGGAATGCCGAGCTTCCGGGGCATCGCCCCGGTTGCAACAACCACATAACGGCCCTCTAGCACATCTTCCCCAACCTCAATGGCTGTGGAGTTCACAAAGCGCGCGCGTCCATGGAATGCAGCAATCCCTGCCTTGGCAAGGCCTTGTTCCCGGCTCTTCGGGACCGGATCCGTGAAGGATCGCTTGAAGCGCATCAACTCCGTCCACTCAATTCGGGCAGTGTCATCAGCGCGGACACCGCGTCCGTTCATTCGCCGCACCCAGTCTAGGACTTCGGCTGCCCCTACGAGTACCTTCTTGGGGTCGCATCCGCGCAGGGCGCACGTACCGCCGAATGGCCTCGAATCAATGATGGCCACTTGCCAACCAGCGGAGCGGCATTGGGAAGCAACAGTCGAAGCGGCCGAGCCGGTTCCGATTACGACGACATCGAATTTCTTCCGCATGGCTCGATCCTTCCTTCAGCTAACGTGTCTCGGGATTTGGGGAAGGGCCGGACAGACGCTAATGCTCGGCTCAACTGCCGCCGAATCGGGGTAGATGTGAACTGTCGGTTTTACGAGAGCCAGCCATTGCCCATATCAGTCGGTGACCACGACTTTTTCTCCGAGAGGCGCTCGGCCCCTTGGGAATCCTGCTTTTCTTACATAGCTAAAAGAGCACCAATCCGAAACTCAGGCCGCAACACGCTTGGCCGAATCACCGAGGAGTTCGGCTTCAGCTTGCAGCCAGTGTTCTTCGTCGCGGCCTTCTTCTCTGCCGGAAGCCTCGTATATTTCATAGGCCCGTTGCCGGATCCTTTGTTCTGCATCAGTGTTAACCACTTGCGATTCCGATTGAACTTTCGCGGGGGATTTCTTTTCGATTGTCATGGTGTAACCTCCATAGAGAAATCAAATGTTGTAATGAGAGCTATCTTTTAAGAGCGCGTCGCAGCGTGCGCGAGCTTGTTCTGGATCTCTTGAATCGCCTTCGCTACATTGCCTAGGCAGCAATCACCGGCCGGGTTTTTCGTTTCACAGGCGCAGAAGCCGCCCTGGATTTCGGCTTTGATTCTTTCCGGGATTTCAGTCGTGCCCCGCTCTTCGAGGTCGCTGCGGACGTTCTCGCGTGTGTACTCGAAGCAGTAGCAGAGCGGGACAGGATCGTCTTTCTCCTTGATTCCGACGCGCACTTTCAGGTCGGGCTTGCGAAAGATCGCTTCGTCGGCAAAGTACACCACATCGCATTCCGGCGTTCGGCAGAACGAAAAACTGGCCGAAACCGGAACGCGCCAATGCTCGCGCACAAGGTTTTTGACGGTCAGTGTCTGGACCGACTTGGCTTTCTGCTCGCAAGCCGGACAGATGCCTGGCTGGCGTGCTGGTACAGCGCAGGCACCGTCCTTTGCGGTTGAGCAGCAGCCACTCATGCGCCTGCTCCGGTTGGCGGCTGCGTCCGCCGCACGTACCTACCTACGATCAGCTCCGGCGCATAGGCAACGGCGACGCCCGCAACGATGGCAATCCCGAGCAGGTTCCAAGACACGGTTATCACGCCGCTGGCGTTCAACACCGTCAACAATGATCCCAACAAAAACAATGGGCCTGTGATGTGGCAGTGCAGCCGGCCGCAGCGCGCGGCGTTCAGGATGCAGAGAACTCCGGCTGCGGCGAGGCCTACGCTCCAGAGCAAGGGCCGCACTGTCGGAAGGAACCATCCGGCAGCTAGCGCCACATAGTTCGCCAGCCAGATCATCTGGGGCCACTTTCGACCAGTGAGGTCCCGTGGTTGCAGATCGTGGTTAATCTTGGAATGACCCACCGCACAGCACGACGACATTACTTCTTCTCCTGGCTGGGCTCGGCCTTGAAGCCGACGTCTTTGAACGGCTGCTGCAGTTGCTCCAGCTTCACGATTTTCGGGTCGTAATCAACCTCAGCCCTTTTCTGCTCGTAGGAAACCTCGGCTTTGGTTACGCCACGCATTGAGTTGAGCTTGTGCTCAACCCCTTGCGCGCATATCGGACAAGTCATGCCTTGCACGGCGAAACTCAGGTGCTGCACCGGGGTCGCAGGCGAGGCTGCCTGTGCCTTGGTCGAGAACAGGACCTTGCTTACAGCCGGCGAGTAATAGGGGAATGCCGCGAAAAGGACCACGAACACGGTTGCCAGCCACAGCCCCAGCCGACCGTAGCGGCCGGCGGCAGGATGTTCACAAGCCGATCCCGGCTCGCACGATTCCTGCCTGGGTTTCCGGTACGAGAAATAAAACCCAAGCGCAAGGAGAAGCGCTGTCACGCCCAGCAGATATGGTCTCCAGGCGGCGAAGAAGCCCGAGACGCCAGCGGCGCTGATTCCAGCGATGGCCGCAATCAGCGGCAATGTGCAGCACAAGCTGGCAGCCACTGCGGCCAGTAAGGAACCTCCGATGAATGCTTTATCTTTCATGTTTCGCTCCAAAAGTTTTCTGACTCCGGCGCCGGCGCAGGACAGGAGCACGGCCAACGCGAGGAACAACAACGAGCGGTTTTGCTTCGTTTTCAAGCACCTGGCAGCTCTCCAAGGCCGGGGCGTAGCGCGCCAGGTGCTTGTCAATGGCATTGAGGATGGGAAGCAGATCGGGATGCAGCCGGTAAACCTTGTTCTTTCCCTGCCATTCCCACTGCACGAAGCCGCAGTTCAGCAGGCAGCCTAGATTGTGCGAAACGCGGCTCTGCTCGATATCCAAGCTCTCGACCAGTTCGCCTACATAATGCGGCCTCTCACGGAGGCGCTGGACAATCGCAAAGCGCGTCTGGTTCGCCAGGGCGCGAAAGAACTCCCGGTAGAGCTTGAAATGCAAGGTAACCTCCTTATAATATGATGCATCTCGCATATGTTAAGTTACACATTCGCGAGCAGCGGGTCAAGCCGCGACGACTGAAATGCCGCCTCTTTTGCCAAGAACGAGCTTTTACGCTGCACTGACCGGGACCTTGCTGGTTGCGTTGTGCTGCTTTACTCCGGTTCTTGTTATTGTCTTGGCTGCGGTCGGTCTCAGCGCATTCACGCCATATCTCGATTACGTGCTTTGGCCAGCGCTCGTCGTTCTGGCCGTGCTCACGGTGATCGCCTATCGCCGCTGGAAGCGGCAACCACAAAATCGGCAAGGCATTCTGGCGGATTCCTCAGAAGCTTCTGACAAGAAAGAGAGACATAGATGAACGAACGTCAGCAATTCAAGTTGCGTATCGAAGGCATGACCTGCGAGGGCTGTGCGCGGCATGTGCAGAAAGCACTCACTAGTGTGGCCGAGGTCGAAAGCGCCGAGGTAGGGGACTGGAAAGACGGCACCGCTGCGGTGGTGGCCGGTCCTGATGTATCGGAGAAGGACCTCACCACTGCCGTAGAGCGCGCGGGGTATAGGGCAGGGGTGGAGAGCACAGCCGCTTTGCGACCCGAGGCGCGTGTGCCAACCGGGCGCGACGCGGAATTCGATCTGATGATTATCGGCGGCGGCTCGGCCGCCTTCGCTGCGGCGATCAAAGGCACAGAACTGGGTGGACGCGTCGCCATCGTCGAGCAGGGCACGATTGGCGGCACCTGCGTGAACGTCGGCTGCGTTCCTTCCAAGACCCTCATCAAGGCTGCTGAGATCTGCTATCACACTGCTTACTCCAACTTCAAAGGCTTCGAAACTTGCCCGCCGCCGCGCGAATGGCAGACCGTCGTCCGCCAAAAAGACGAGCTGGTCGAATACCTGCGCAAGCAGAAGTACGAGAACGTCCTGAAAGCGCATTCGGCGGTCAAGCTGATCCGAGGCCATGCGCAGCTTGTCGGCTCACACGAGGTGCAGATAGATGGCAAGACGCACCAGCCTCGCAAGATCATTGTGGCGACCGGGTCGAACAACTTCGCGCCGCCCATTCCTGGGCTGAAGGAAACGGGCTTTCTCGACAGCACCGCCGCCCTGAGCCTTGAGGCGCTGCCGAAGTCGATGATCGTGATCGGCGGCGGGAGCATTGGACTTGAACTGGGCCAGCTCTTCCAGCGCTTCGGCGTGAAAGTGACGCTGATCGAGGTCATGGAACGGATCGCCGCTGCCGAAGAGCCGGAAATCGGCGATGCGCTCAAGAAGTATCTGGGCGATGAAGGCATGCGCGTTTTGACCGGCGTCAAGATCGAACGGGTCGAGCGCTCCGGTAACGAATACCGGGTACAGATTCAAGTCGATGGCAAGCCCGAGACGCTTGCCGCAGAGCAGCTCCTGGTTTCGACCGGGCGCCGCGCCAACACCAGCGGCTTCGGGCTGGAGGAGGCTGGGGTCGAGCTCGGCCGCAAAAGCGAGATCAAAGTAGATCGCCACCTGCAGACCACCAATCCGAACATCTACGCGGCTGGCGACGTGGCCGGCGATCCCATGTTCGTCTATGTCGCGGCTTACGCCGGCTCACTGGCTGCCGAGAATGCTCTCACTGGCGTGGGCAAAGTCTACGATCTTTCGGCATTGCCGCGTGTAACCTTCACAGATCCACAGATTGCCAGCGTCGGTGTGACTGAGCAGCAGGCACGGGCTGCGGGATTGGAAGTGGAGAGCACGGTCTTGCCCGTTGGCCACATTCCCCGAGCGCAGGCCTCACGCAATCTGAAAGGACTAATCAAGCTGGTACGAGAGCGCGGCACAGCGCGACTCGTAGGCGCGCATGTGCTCACTGCCGAAGGCGGCGAAGTGATTCAAGAGGCGACGCTGGCGATCCGCTTCAAACTGACAACCGAGGACATCATCAAGACCTATCACCCCTATCTCACGATGGTAGAGGGTATGAAGCTGGCGGCACTCACATTCAGCAAAAAGGTTGAAGAGCTGTCGTGCTGTGCAGCATGAGTTTGTCGATCCGAAAGGGAGCCACTATGAGGAACTCAAATGGGGACTTTTTCAAAGATGTTCTGATCGGAGCAGTTGGAGGGCTGATCGGCACGGTCGTGCTGGAGCGCATCAGCTCCAAGCTCTACGAATGGGAGGATGAGACAGCGCGGAAGAAGGAAGACGCGCTGCGGAAAGACGGCGATCCGCCGATGCAGCTTGCCAAGCGCGTCTCCGACGATGTTCTGCGGCTGGATTTGCCTGAGGAGAAGAAGGGCAAGCTAGCCATGGGCATTCACTATGGTTTCGGCGCTGCCGCAGGCGCGCTCTTTGGCGCACTGGCGCCGCGGGCGCCTTTCCTGAGTGCCGGTCTCGGAACAGTGTACGGGACTTTGTTCTGGCTGCTGGGTGATGAAATTGGGATGCCGGTGATGGGAATTTCCAAGCCGTCGCAGGATTATCCGTGGCAGACGCACGCCCGCGCCTGGGCAGCGCATGTGGGGTATGGCGCGGCGGTCGTGGGCACGTACAAACTGGCAAGCAAGATTGCAGCGTGAACGTTTGTCATGCGGCTGGCCGAGATAGCACCGCTGGTTTCCGCGTCGGCATTCCTCTTCAGCGCCATCCTCGTGGTGGTGCAGTTGCGAAATGTCCGGCGTGACCGCTTCGTGGCGATCACGAGCGGACTGTTCCAGGTGTGGCAGACGCCCGATTTCATGCAGGCTCAGCTCTGGATCATCCACGAGATGAAGGAGCGCTCCTGGAAGTCTTTTTACGACCGCCATGCTGGGAAGGAAGGAGAGGCGGCGTTGCTGCGAGTTACCGGATTCTATAACCGCCTCGGGACGCTGATTCGCTTGCGCCTGGTAGATTCGCAAGTGCTCCTGCGCACCACAGGATGGACTGCCTATCTCGTGTGGCGAAAGATGGAGCCGCTGCTCGAAGAGGCGCGCCGCGAGAACCCGGAGTTTCTCACCGACTTTGAACGAATTATCCCGCTCTGTAGATCCTGTATCGGGGAACCCGAAGGCCCGGCGGTTGCGGCGGCCACCGATTGAAGTTCAATCCAGAGGAGGAAGTATGACGAAAAAATTGAAGGACGTAATGACCGCCAACCCAGCCTGCTGCGTCGGTTCGGACACAGTCCAACACGCCGCCAAACTGATGACCGAACACGATGCTGGCGCGATTCCTGTTGTAACGGATCATCAGTCACGCAAGCTCGAAGGAATGATCACAGACCGTGACATCTGCTGCTCGCTTGTGGCACAGGGCAAGGACCCAAAGACGGCAACCGTGGGCGAGCACATGACGCGGAGAGTGGTGAGCTGCGGAGCGGATGACGATCTCGATAGCTGCACAAAGGCCATGCAGGAGAACCAGGTTAGACGCTTACCTGTCGTGGACGGCCAGGGCTGCTGTATCGGCATCGTTTCCCAGGCGGACCTCGCGCTGAAAGCTGATGAGCCAGACAAAGTGCATCAGACGGTCGCTGCCGTTTCGAAGCCGACGCCGCAGGTATCAGCGCCACGAGCCGCTTAAAGTACTTTCGGCAATCGCCATGTCGGAACGAACCAGAAAGTTTGCGGGAAATCTGTTGTTTCTCTCTGCACTCGTAACCTGTCCCTGCCATCCGCTCTGGGTCATGGCGCTGATGGCGGGCACGGCAGTGGGTGGGATTTTGAGCCGTCACTGGGTGCTGATCTGGATCGCGAGCGCTATTTATTTCGCAATTGCGTTGCCGCTTTCCCTGAAGCTTCTACGGAGCTTCAACTGGCGTTCCGCGCAGACGGCCCGCGGAAGAGAGAGGTGAGATGTATCGGCCAATCAGCGATTACGCCATCATTGGCGACACACAAACGGCGGCGCTCATCAGCTCGTGGGCTTCCATCGATTGGCTGTGCTTGCCTCATTTCGAGAGCCCGGCCATGTTTCTGCGCCTGCTGGATGATTCGAAGGGCGGCTACTGTTCCGTTGAGCCCATCCAGGTGACGCGCACCTCCCGCCGGTATCTCCCGCGCACGGCCATCCTGGAGACCACATTCAAAACTGCCAGCGGGATTCTGACTGTCACCGACTTCATGCCCATTCGCAAACGTAGGGACATTCACTCGACTGGGCAGGATGTTGCCGCCGAGCACCGGCTGGTCCGCATCCTGGCGTGTACTGAGGGCGAGGTCGATTGCACTCTTACTGTAAAGCCCACATTCTCCTTTGCGACGGAGAAGGCAGAGGTTGTCGAATCGGCAAGTGGCGTGGCCTTGATGGGAAGCAGCGATTACCTGCACGCTCATGCTCCCTTCCCGCTGCGCGAAAACGATGGTCACATTGCAGCACGAGTCCATCTTCGCGCCGGCGAATCGGCGCCCCTTGTGCTCACGCATATCAGGCCGGGCGAACGCTGCCGCTGTCTAGCGCCTGAAGAAACAACCGCCGCCCTGGACCGGACACGATCCTATTGGGAGAAGTGGAGCGAGACCTGCTCGTATGATGGCGAGCATCGCGAGCTGGTTCTGCGCAGCGCCATCACGCTCAAGCTGCTGACCTTCGAACCTTCGGGAGCGATTGTCGCGGCTGCGACGACTTCCTTGCCGGAGTTGTTTGGTGGCGTCCGCAATTGGGACTACCGATTCACCTGGCTTCGTGACGCGACCTTTACGCTCACCGCTCTGATGAACTTGGGATATCTGCGAGAGGCGCACGATTTCATGCACTTCCTGCAGCGCGCCTGTGCAGATGAAACAGTGCTTCCGCATCTCGATGGCTATCGCGGCTCCAGGCCGGTGCGTATCGGCAACGGTGCGGCGAACCAGAAACAACTCGATATCTACGGCGAGCTGTTGGATTCGTTTTTCTTGTTCGCTTCTTACCGTGGTTTTGAAAAATTCAAAGAACCGATCACTCAAGCGTGGCCGATGATTCGGAGCGTCACCGACCACGTTGTCCGGCACTGGCGCGATGCCGATGCCGGCATCTGGGAGGTACGCGGCGGCGAGCGGCACTTCGTGCACTCGAAGGCCCTCTGCTGGGTGGCGCTGGATCGGGCATGCAAGCTGGCAGAAGTCGCTCACCTGCAGCTGAACCCGCGCTGGACGCGCGAACGTCAGCGCATTTACGACAGCCTGTTGGATCAGGGCTATAGCCGAACAATCGGAGCCTTCGTCCAATCCTACGGCTCAACTGCGCTGGATGCTTCTGTCTTGCGCCTGCCGTTACTCGGCGTAATCGAGGCTACCGATTCCAGGATGCGCTCCACCATTGAGCAGATCGAGCAGCACCTGACCCGAAACCGGCTGGCATATCGCTATCTTGCTGAAGACGGTCTTGCTGGCGGTGAAGGCACTTTCGCGATCTGCACCTTTTGGCTCGTGCAGAACTACGTCCTGCAAGGCCACCTGGAAGAGGCGGAGGATTTATTCCGTCACGTTATCTCGTTTGGCAGTGATCTCGGCCTTTTCGGCGAGGAGATCGAACCGAATACCGGCGAGCAGCTCGGCAATTTTCCGCAAGCCTTCACGCACATCGCGCTGATCAATACAACCGTGCGGCTGGCAGCGGCGCGTCAGCACAAGGAGTCGGCTCCGCGGGCAATTGCCGAGCAGCAGACATCTAGCCCCACAGCGGCGTGAGCGATGGCAACCAAGATCAAAGTCGGCCCGTCGGTAGTCACCATCAATCAGGCAACGATGTTCATGGTGGCCCGCATTGCGTCCGCAACGTAAGCCCTGTCGCGATAAGGCCACATCCAAACGGTCCGGCTTGTCTCAGCGACGTTCGGAGGATGAACGTCTAGCGCGGCACTAGATGCTCAAGCACCTGGCCCTTGGTGTAATTCTCTGGATGATCCGCAACCTGCTGAAAAGACTTGGTGAGCACCGACTTTCAGCGCCGCTGCTGTCGCTCCCGATCCAGAGAGTTGTTTCAAAGGGACGGACTGGATTGCCTAAAAAGCGCGGGAACGAGACTATTTACCGCGAGAAATGTTTTGTAATTGCCAAGCTCTCGGCGCGCAGGATCTCGTTCGTTCCGGTGAAGCTGCGTGAGCTGAGCGCGCCGTGCTGCGTCACCCCCCGACAGCAGGCTGCAATAAAGTGTGACAAAGCCCCCTTTTTCAGGGGGTTTTGTCGCACGATATTACTTGACAACCAGTCTGGCCATTTGCAATACTTTGTAACAAAACACCCTCTTCTAAGGGGTTTTGTTACAGGATATAACATGCAGCTAACCCGTTCATTATCAACACAGGAAAGCAGGGTGGTGCTGGCCTTGACCGAGCGCCGACAGCGGGATACTACGCGCGCCGAGATTGTGGAGCTCCTGGGGAGCAGTGCGAAAGCGGCCGATCATGTGATTGAGTCTCTCCGGCGTAAAGGCTGGCTTCAGAGAGCGACGTGGGGCGAGTATCTGCTTGTGCCTCCGGAGCTCGGACCTGATGCTCTGGGGGACAGCAACCTACTCGCGCTCGCCAGTCGGGTGGCCGATCCTTATTACATTGGCTTCGCGAGCGCGGCTTCGTATTATGGCCTGACGACCCAGTATCGAAATGTGATTTTCGTCGTCACGCCGGTGCGCGTGCGCGCGCGCGAAATCGGCGAATCGCGTGTGCGCATCGTCAACCCCTCCAAAAGCAAGTTTTTCGGTTTCTCTGCGGTCGATGTGTTGGGGTATCAGGTGATGATGTCCGATCGTGAGAAGACGGCGATCGACTGCATAGACCGGCCTAACCTCGCTGGCGGCGTCGGCGAGGTCGCACTCATCCTGGCAACGGCATCCCGTCGCTTCGATTGGAACAAAGTGGCAAGTTACCTCGAACGCATCGGCGCCGGTTCGATCGCCCGGCGCTTTGGCTGGTTGTCTGATCACGTCAAGGCCGATATGCCGCCCGATATTCGCAATCGAATTCTGTCCGTTGCTGCGAAAAGCCGGAAGACCTGGCTTGGATCTGATCAGACGCGCGCGCGCGCCGTTAAAGGCGCTATTGCCTATGACGAGACGTGGCGAGTTTTTGTTAATGTGCCGCGCGAGGAATTGCATGGCAGCGCCGGATTGGGTCAACGGAAACAAATAAGGAAGGGCGCGTAGATGCTGACCCAGGCCCAGGTTCAGCGTTACTCGGCCGAATCCGGGCTTCGCGACATCATGATCGCGGAGAAGGAAGTTGTACTTACGTTTCTGCTACAGCTGCTTTCCGAGCGTGGGATTCTCGGTCGTCTGGCCTTCAAAGGCGGGACGTGCCTGCGCAAGATGTTTTTGGGCGGGCAGGGCCGATTTTCAACCGACTTGGATTTCACCGGACTAGAGGAACACGACCATGAAGATGTGGTCCTCGCCATGATGGAAGCGTTTGAAGCGCCGTACCACGGCATTCAGTTCTCGATTCCGGATGAAGGCTACTACGAGACGCAGGATGGCTTGTCTTGGGGCGTCAATCCTGCTTACCAGCACGAGTGGAACCAGGGCGAGAGCGAAATCAAGCTGCAGATCAGCCGCCGGGAGACGCCAACACTAGCCACCGAGCGGAGAGCGCAGATTGAGCAGAGCTACTTCAGGTTTCTGCCATTTGCACCCGCGGAGCTCACTTGCCTTGCTCTTCCCGAAATTCTCGCGGAGAAAATTCGCGCCTGTTATCAACGCAACAAAGCCCGCGATATTTTCGACCTCGGGATATTCGCAACGCGACCCCTCGATCAGCCGCTGATTCGCCGGCTCGTGGTTCTGAAGTTGTGGCAGGCTCGTGATCGTTTCGACCCCGAGCGGCTGATGCAGAAGTTCCGCGACGGCAGGGACTTCGATTGGGATGATCTCCGTCAGTTGCTCCGTCGCACAGTGAACGTCGATCGCGACAGGATCACCGCCGACTGCACCCGCGGTTTCGCATTTCTTGCAGAGCTAACCGATGACGAGCGTGCTCTCGCAAGTGATCCGTATCAGCGCGAGGAAGCGGCGGCGGTAAGAGTGCGAAACGTGCTCGTGGCGGTATAGAAGCGCTTGTGTCGCAGGCGCGCGAAAGCGGCGCGCAGCCATTGGAAGGATCGAAGTGGGAACAGTCAGCGCAGTGGGGCGTAAGACTGTCTCTAAATGCTGTAAAATCAGGCTGCTTTCAGCAATTCACAATTGACGCCAGGCTATGAGTACCGCCTACCACGCAAAATATTTTGCGTATGGGCTGACAAAACGGTGCGCATCCGACAGCATGGAGAAGCTGGCGGCTTCGCTTGCTGATGCTCAGGTCGATCTGAACCCTCATCAGGTCGAAGCGGCGCTGTTCGCCTTCCGTTCACCTCTGTCAAAAGGGGCAGTTCTGGCCGATGAGGTAGGTCTCGGCAAGACCATCGAAGCCGGAATTCTGCTCTCTCAGCGTTGGGCTGAACGCAAACGGAAGATTCTCATCATCGTTCCGGCGAGCCTGCGCAAGCAATGGCATCAGGAATTGGCGGAAAAATTCTTCCTGCCCTCGGTGATCCTGGAAACCAAGACGTTCAATCAGCAGATTCGAGAGGGGAACCTCAATCCGTTCGACCGTTCCGAGATTGTGATCTGTTCGTATCAGTTCGCCCGCGCAAAGGAGCCTTATATCCGGCAGGTCGCATGGAATCTTACTGTGATCGACGAAGCCCACCGGCTCCGAAACGTCTACAAGCCCTCGAACAAGATTGGAAATGCCATCAAGAGCGCGCTTATGCCCTTCGATAAGCTGCTCTTGACCGCAACACCGCTACAGAACTCGCTGCTCGAACTTTTCGGACTGGTCAGCATCATCGACGAGCACATCTTCGGCGACATCAAGAGCTTCCGCAGCCAATTCTCACGTCTCGATACGGAGACCGATTTCCGGTCCCTCCGTGAACGCCTAAAGCCAATCTGCCAACGCACTCTGCGGCGGCAGGTGCTCGAATACATTCCCTTTACCAACCGAATCGCATTAGTCGAAGAGTTCATTCCGAGCGACGCAGAACAAAAGCTCTACAACCTCGTATCCGACTACCTGCAGAGGCTGCACCTTTACGCACTTCCCGCGAGCCAGCGCCAACTGATGACGCTCATTCTCAGACGGCTGTTGGCCTCATCCACGTTCGCGATTGCCGGCACGTTGGAAGGATTGGCGAAGAAGCTGGAAAAGGCCAAAGCCGCGCACGAGCCTGTTGTTGAAGCACCCGAAGAGGTTGCTCAGACCTTCGAGACCTTCGACGAACTTGAAGACGAATGGGAAGAGCAGGAAGAGGACGAGAAAGAAACGAGCGCCGAGCCGCAGGAGCGCCGATTCACTCCGGAAGAGATCGAGCAAATGACGGCCGAGATTCAATCACTGCGGCTGTTTACCGAGCTCGCGAATTCGATTGTGAAGAACTCCAAGGGTGAACGGCTCCAGACGGCACTGAAGCGCGGCCTTGCTGAGGCCAAGAAGAAGGGCGGTGCAGAGAAGGCAATCATTTTCACTGAGTCCACCCGAACCCAGGAGTACGTCCGCTCGATCCTCGATTCGCTTCCGCACTACAAGGGCAAGATCGTCCTCTTTAACGGCTCGAACAACGACGCCAAATCGAAGGAAATTTACCAGAACTGGTTGAAGAAGCACGAGGGCACGGACCATATCACCGGCTCGAAGAGCGCCGATATGCGGGCTGCCCTGGTCGATTACTTCCGGGACGAAGCAATCATTATGATTGCGACCGAGGCAGCGGCTGAGGGCATCAATCTTCAGTTCTGTTCGTTGGTGATCAATTACGACTTGCCTTGGAATCCGCAGCGTATTGAGCAGAGGATTGGCCGTTGCCACCGATACGGACAGGAACACGATGTGGTGGTCGTGAATTTCCTGAACAAGAAGAACGCCGCCGACCAGCGGGTTTACCAACTGCTGGATGAAAAATTCAAGCTGTTCAGCGGCGTGTTCGGGGCGAGTGACGAAGTACTGGGCAGCATCGGTTCCGGCCTTGATTTCGAGAAGCGCATCGCCGACATTTATCAAAACTGCCGTACCGAACAACAAATCCAGTTCAACTTCGATCAACTGCAACAGGAACTGGAGCAGCAGATTGATGAGCGGATTAAGCAAACCCGCCAGAAGCTGCTGGAGAACTTCGATGAGGAGGTCCACGAAAAGCTGCGGGTGAATCTGCAGGAGAGCAGCGAAGTCCTCAACAAGTATGACAGTTGGCTTTGGCAACTGACCCACTTTTATCTTCAGCCTTATGCCAAGTTCGAGGACGGGCAGAACGGGTTCACGCTGATCAGTAATCCGTTTCCAGAAGAACAGATTCATCCCGGGCCGTATCGCAGCGGAAAGAACGTGGAGGACGCAAACCTGTATCGCATGGGCCATCCGCTCGCCCAGAAGATCATCGAGCAGTGCAAAGCCTTCACTCCGGATTCGGAGTCGCTGGTCTTCGATTACTCGAAGTCGGGCAAGAAGATTTCGATTATCGAACCGTTGGTCGGAAAGAGTGGATTCATGCGGGTGATCTGTCAGACTGTAGCCGCGCTTGAGACGGAGGATTTCGTTCTCCTCAGCGGAGTCTGCGACGACGGCACGCCAATCGACGCAGAGCAGTGCCGGCGATTCTTCTCACTTAGCGCGTCGCAGCAGGCATCGGCTTGCACTTGTGTCGGAGACCTCCAGGCCCGACTAGACGAAGGCCTGCAACGACAACAGAATGAGGTCATGGCAAAGCTGACAGAGCGGAATGCAAAGTTTTTCGAGACTGAACTGGACAAGCTAGACCGCTGGTCGGACGATCTCAAGGTCGGTCTGGAGCAGGAGCTGAAGGAGTTGGACCGGCAGATTCGGGAGGCCCGGAGATCCGCGCAGATTGCTGTAGCTTTGGCAGAAAAGTTGGAGATCCAGAAGCAGGTGCGAGAATTGGAAACGCAGCGGAATCGCAAGCGCCGGGAGCTCTTTGATGCACAGGACAGGATTGATAAGCAGCGGGAAGAGCTGCTCGAGACAATTGAGAAGAAATTGCGGCAAGACTGCAAGGTGACGCCGGTGTTTACGATGCGCTGGTCACTCGCCTGAGGCCGAGGAACACGAGATGGGTAAAACAACCAAACTGGAGCTGACATGGATCGGCAAGGAGAACCTTCCGAGGCCGGAGCCTCGAATCCTCCTTGAGGATGCCGAGCAGTCCTACCATGCTGAATCACGAGTCTCGGACGAAGACTTCTTCGACAACAAGCTGATCGAGGGCGACAACCTTCTGGCGATAAAGGCGCTTGAGCAGGAGTATGCCGGGTGCGTTAAGTGCATTTATATCGATCCGCCTTATAACACTGGCTCAGCATTCGCTCACTACGATGATGGCATCGAGCACTCGCTCTGGTTGACTCTGATGAGAGACCGACTCGAAGTGCTTCAGCGTCTGTTGGCCGATGAGGGTTCTATATGGATCAATCTCGATGACAACGAGGCTCATTACTGCAAAGTCATGTGCGATGAGATTTTTGGACGCGCAAACTTCCTGGCCAATGTCATCTGGGAGAAGTCCGATAGCCCACGCATGGATGCAGAATTCTTTTCCTCCCGGCATGATCACATTTTGGTCTATGCGAAAAACCGAGCTTCGTGCGAAATCAGCAAGGGCGTCGTCGGGGAAGATGGGATTGCAGAGCATTACGACAAAGTTGATGGAGAAGGCCGCCGGTACTATCTCAAGCCCCTTCGAGCGATGGGAGGCGAGGACGCACGGGCTGACCGCCCGACGCTTTATTTTCCGCTCACCGCACCTGACGGGACAGAAGTATTCCCGATTCGCAAGGACGGCACCGAGGGCCGGTGGCGCTGGAGCAAGGAACGCACCGAAGAAGACAAACACCTGATCGAGTGGGTTCGTGGCCGTGCTGGTTGGTCACCCTATTACAAAATTTTCGCTGACCCAGAATCCAAGCTACCAGCGGAAACCATCTGGCCCCATTATGAAGTCGGCAGTAATCGAACTTCTAAGGCAGAGATCAAGTCGGTTTTTGGCGGGGCGAAAACATTTGATACTCCGAAACCTGAGCGTCTAATCCAGCGCATTTTGCGCCTCGCAACAAGGCAGGGAGATTGGATTCTGGATTCTTTTGCGGGTTCAGGCACAACTGGAGCAGTCGCGCACAAGATGAAGCGCAAATGGATCATGGTCGAACTCGGAGAGCATTGTCGATCTCTCGTTGTACCTCGGCTCAAAAAGGTGATCTCTGGCTCAGATCCTGGCGGCATTACAGAATCGGAGAACTGGAAGGGCGGCGGCGGCTTTCGCTTTCTCCAACTTGCGCCTTCGCTCCTCCAAAAAGACAGGTTTGGTAACTGGATCATCAGCAGGAAGTACAACGCGGCGATGCTTGCGGAAGCCATGTGCAAATTTGAAGGGTTCACGTATGCGCCGAGCGACACGGATTACTGGAATCACGGGTACTCCACCGAGCGCGATTTCATCTTCGTGACAACGCAAACGCTTACGCGCGACCAATTTGCAAAAGCTCAGCGACGAGGTTGGAGAGAACCGCTCGCTGCTTGTGTGTTGCTCGGCGTTTCGCGTGAAGGACATGTCGCAATTTCCGAACCTAACAATCAAGAAGATCCCCAAGATGGTTCTAAATCGCTGCGAATGGGGCCGGGACGACTACAGCCTCGAAATCAAGAACCTCCAAGCGGCGACACCCGAGCCGGAACCGTCGCCGGAGCCAACCAAGAATGGGCGCGCTAAGCGTGCCAATGACTCGATGGAATTGTTTGCCGCCGCTGCGGATACGGGGACGCGCAAATGAACCCTGTCGTCAATGCTATTGCGAACCGGCTCAGTCTGCGCCAACCGCAGCGGGAGTCGCTCGAAATCCTGGACAGAGTCACGGAATTGTTGGCCTTGGATCGAGTCGTTTCCGGAGCCGCGGAGCTGGACATCGTAAACGCCCTGCAGACGATCAAGGCGGAGTTTGCATCGGTCACCGATTTCGAACGTGATTTCCCATCCTTGTGTTTCGCGCTGGCGACGGGCGTCGGAAAGACGCGGTTGATGGGGGCCTTCATCGCGTATCTGTACCGCCAGCGGATCAGCCGTCATTTCTTCATCCTCGCGCCCAACCTGACGATCTACAACAAGCTGATTACCGACTTCACCCCGAATACGTCGAAGTACGTCTTCGAAGGAATCGCTGAGTTTGCGACGAATCCGCCGGAGATCATTACCGGCGACAATTACGAGAGTGGCCGCGGCGTCCGCGCGGAAGAGGCGCTGCAAGCCCGAATGTTCGACACCAGCCCGATACACATCAACATCTTCAACATCTCCAAAATCAATAGCGAGGTCCGTGGCGACAAGGCGCCCCGGATCAAGCGGCTCAGCGAATACATTGGCCAGAGCTATTTCGATTACCTAGCAGGTCTGCACGATCTCGTGCTTCTCATGGACGAGTCCCACCGTTACCGAGCGACAGCCGGCGTGAAGGCCATCAACGAACTGAAACCAATCATGGGACTGGAGCTCACCGCTACGCCCCAAGTCGAGGCAGGTGGCAAGGCTGAGCCGTTCAAGAATGTGATTTACAGCTATCCGCTATCGGCGGCGCTGACTGATGGTTTCGTGAAGGAGCCGGCCGTAGCGACGCGAGAGAACTTCGACATTAAGAACTATGACGAAGCTGGCCTTGAACGGTTAAAGCTAGAAGACGGCATCCGTGTGCACGAAAACTCGAAAGTCGAATTGGGAGTCTTTGCCCGAGACAACGGCAAGCCCATTGTTAAGCCGTTCATGCTCATCGTTGCCAAGGATACGGATCACGCCAATGCACTTGCCAAAGTGATCGAGGATGACTCGTTTTTCGGAGGCCGTTACAAAGGCAAAGTGATCACTGTCCATTCGAACCTCAAGGGTGACGAACGGGACGAAACAATTCAGCAGCTTCTTTCGGTCGAGAACCGCGACAATCCGATCGAAATCGTGATTCACGTGAACATGCTAAAAGAGGGCTGGGACGTGACCAACCTCTACACGATTGTCCCGCTGCGGGCAGCTAATTCCAAGACGCTGGTTGAGCAGTCCATTGGTCGCGGTCTGAGGCTTCCGTATGGGAAGCGGACGGCCGTCGCAGCCGTGGACCGTCTGACAATCGTGTCACATGACCGTTTTCAGGAAATCATTGATGAGGCGAATAAGCCCGACTCGATCATCCGCACAGGCGTGGTTATTGGGCGCGACGTCCCGGATCGCGACATGAAAGTCGTCGAGGTTACGCCCCTGATTGTGAGCAGGGTTGCAGGGGATGGAGGCCTGCCTCAACAGAAGCCGCTCTTCAACACAGAGCGCGAACAGGCGGTTGCGAAAGCGACCCTAGAAGTTATCAAACAATTTGAGCGACTCCCGAGTTCGGGCGACCTGAAAACTCCGGAGAATCTTCAGAAGCTCGTCGAGAAGGTCCAACTAGCGGTGGCGCCAGTGCAAGGGGAGCTGGCAGGGGTGACGGAACAGGTTAATTTCGGCGAAGTTGTGGCCAAGACGGTCGATCTGTACGTCGAGAACACAATCGATATTCCGAAGATTGTGGTCCTGCCGAAAGGCGAAGTAACGGCGGGATATCGAGACTTCGACCTCGACCTCAGAGGCGTGCATCTCCAGCCCGTTGCGAAGGACATCCTCATTGCTCACTTAAATGACCAGCAGCGCTATCGCCTGATCAGCGGAGACGGGGTCGTTCCTGAGGAGCGATTGGAGGATTATCTCGTCCGCGGCCTCATTGATTTTGACGACGTGAGCTACGACGATTACGCCGACCTGCTTTATAAACTGGCCGGGCAGATGGTAACGCATCTCAAGTCGTACCTGGCAAATGCGGATGAGATCAACAATGTTCTGCAATATCACCAGGCGCAGCTTGTGAACATCATCCATTCGCAAATGCAGGATCACTACGAGGAGAAGGCGGCCGATTACGACGCGCATGTGACGAAGGGGTTCACGACGCTGCGGCCCAGCAGCTATTCAATCCTCGTGGGTGAGCATCCACGTGATCTTCGGACCCCAGTGGAAGAGAAGCTGATGATCCGGGGGATGCTGTTTGGCGGTTTCAAGAAATGCCTGTATCCCGCCCAACGGTTCCAGTCGGATACGGAGCGGCGATTTGCGGTGCTGCTGGAGAATGATGGTGACGTAGTGAAATGGTTCAAGCCCGGCAAAGACGCTTTCCAAATCTACTACCGGGGCGATGTCCCCTACGAACCGGATTTCGTAGTGGAAACCAAGACCGCCAAGCTGATCTGTGAGACGAAAGCTGCGAAGGATATCGAGAATCCCGATGTCCAAGACAAAGCCAAGGCAGCGGTGAAATGGTGCGAACATGCAACTGCTCATGAGAAGCAAATTGGCGGTAAGCCTTGGGCATACTTATTGATCCCGCACGATGCTGTTGACGAAGCGCAGACGATCCAAGGTCTCGCAGCGAGATTTATGCTGAAGGCTCCAAAGACTGCGGTTCAGGTTTAGGCACGGCAGCGAGCTTGAAGGGCTTCCAAGACTCGAACGAGTGCGAGCGTGTCCTGTCCACAGTAGGCCAACAGGGCCTTCCGTCTCGCTTCGCGATCACCTTCGCCACTTGTGGTGATCAGGGCTTCCCAAGCCAGCCCTGCCGCCTGCCCGTTCGCCACTTCCATTCCCTCATAGTTCATTTCGGGGACAAGGGCTGGAAGCACTGCCTTCAGCGAGAAAGAACCGCCGAAACCTGGGTGGTAAACGTGATTTCGTATCACAGGGAGCAGATCCCAGAGGCGGCGCTGAATACCGCGAATTTGCTCAGTGTATTCCGGCACCCACCCCGCAAGCTCCCACAGGCGCTGAGATTCGAACTGCTGGTTGTAGACGATAATGCTGCCGCTCTCGCCTAAGACGTCGCACAGCGAAGAAATGAACGCACGTCGAGGGTCGCCGTTGTCTCCAGCCAAGAACTCGAAATGCTTAGGTATTTCTGCCGGCTCGCTCAGTGAATGCACCGACCATTGGAACGGCAGGTGATCGTAAGGATGCATGCCGATAAATCTTGGGATCGCCGGATTTACGGTTTCGAAGTCCATGAAATAGAGCGGGTATTTAAGCGAGTCAAATTCGGTCTTCAACTCTGGGCTGAACCATGCTTGGCCGGTTTGCACGGCGGTACAGACACGACGTTGAAACTCGCTGAGCTCAAAATCGGCAGGTATGTCGCGCACTGACTCGACACCTAG
>CAZLIE010000031.1:0-34179 GCA_964559345.1 uncultured Terriglobales bacterium | reverse complement strand
GAGCATCCATGTGTTACTGGAGGAGGAGACACAAGTGATTCGAGGTTTTAAATGGGCGTGCGCAATTGTTGCTGTGCTGATCGGTTCAGCCGCGGCGCAGACGACTGTGAACGGTGCGGGCGCTACCTTCCCGTATCCGATTTATTCAAAGTGGTTTAGCGAGTACCACAAGCAGCATTCCGACATTGAAATCAATTATCAACCGATCGGCAGCGGTGGCGGCATTCGTCAGGTGACGTCGGGTACAGTTGATTTTGGTGGGAGCGATGGCCCGATGAGCGATGAGCAACTGGCCAGCTCGAAGGTGAAAATCCAGCACATTCCGACTGTCATGGGATCAGTGGTTCCCGCATATAACATCCCCGGCGTCACTCAGGAATTGAAGTTCACACCGGAGATTCTGGCAGGAATTTTCCTGGGTAAGATCACCAGCTGGAACGACAACGCGATTCAATCGATCAATAAAGATGTGAAGTTGCCGAACCAGACGATCAATGTCGTGCATCGTTCCGATGGCAGCGGCACGACTTATTGTTTCACCGATTATCTTTCCAAAGTGAGCTCCGACTGGAAGAGCGCTGTTGGGAAGGGAACCTCGGTGAGATGGCCGGTTGGAATCGGCGGTAAGGGTAATGAGGGAGTCGCCGGTAGCATCCGTTCAGTGGAAGGCAGCATTGGCTACGTCGAACTGATTTATGCGCTGCAGAACAAAATTACGTATGGCTCAGTGAAGAATGCTGCTGGTGAGTTTTTGAAAGCTAACCTGGAAAATACGAGCGCAGCTAGCAAAGGCGTGAAAATCCCCGACGATTATCGTG
Organism: uncultured Terriglobales bacterium; assembly: GCA_964559345.1. Lineage (GTDB taxonomy): Bacteria > Acidobacteriota > Terriglobia > Terriglobales > Acidobacteriaceae > Gp1-AA112. The sequence continues at coordinate 33,361 of CAZLIE010000031.1, read as the reverse complement.
TCTCAATCACGAACTCATCGAACAAGGATGCATATCCCATTTCAACGTTTACCTGGCTTCTGATCCCGACCAAAGCTGCCGATGCAAACAAAGGAAAGATCATCAAGGACTTCCTGAACTGGATGATTGACGATGGCGAGAAAATGGCGCCGCAGCTCAGCTACGCTGAGCTGCCGGCCGAGCTGCAGCAACGGGTGAAGAAGACCATCTCGACGTTGCAGTAGTTTTGCTCAAAGCGAAGACGAAAAGAGACGCAGTTTGCTGCGTCTCTTTTTTGTTTATTCAACAAGAGTTTCCGATGCCGTCAGAGCTTATGCAGCCCGAGCCGGACGAGCGGGTAATTGCGTGACTTGACCGTCAACCACAAACTTCGGTTTGGACAACGTCTATCACTGTTTTGGAGATACTGTTCGGAATCCAAATTCTTCCCGCTGGAAGGCGGCGAAGGGATTTATCGACTGGTGTTGAGACGATGCTTTCAAAGACTATTTCGGGCCAGATTGCGAACTTCGATTCAGCAGCTGCGCAGGAATCGGCAAAGTTGATGGCGGTTCGCCATGGTGCCGGTCGGCCTGGCGATTTTCGCGACGCAATGATTGCGGGAATTGCTATGTCTCGTCTCGCTACACGCAACACTAGTCACTTCGACGATCTGGCCGTGTTAATTGTCGACCCGTGGAGCTGATCTTCTAGTGTCCTCTGCTCGCTACTGCTTCGCTTTTTGAAGGCGCGGGCACAGACGAGCTGCGCTCCGCGTGAGTTCCACGGCGGCCCAGCAGATACATGATGATCCCGAAAATCAGCAGCACTACGCCCCAGATCAGATTCACGTTTATGCCTACTGACATTGACGATTGCGGCCGCACTGCGCCGAAGATCGTCATGAGAATGCCGACGAAGATGAACATTCCCCCAATCGGCAATCGGATATCAAGACCCATTTGCTTCCTCCGGAACTCGCACTAGCGGCTGGTGCCTCTAAAACTCGCGATACTCTAGAAATCAAAATTCAAAACTCAAAATTCAAAAAATCACTTTTCCTCTTACCAGAACACGATATTCAACAGCAGCGTGAGCGCCAGCACAATGATCCCCAGCACTGCTGGCCGCTTGTACCACGCCACATCTTCTTCCTTTGGTTTCTCGGTCATGGAATATACCAGGCCGACTAACTCGCTCTCTTCACGCGGCTTGGTCATCAGGCTTACCAAAATCGTCACAAGCAAACAGATACTCCAGGCGAAGATTGCGGTCCAGAAGTTCTGCGCCATCTCGCTGGGATAAGTCTTCATTACGCTGATCCATCCGCCTTTGATTCCGGTTGCCTGTCCTACCGGCAGCGTGAGCCCGTGATGGATCGCTGCAGCAATCGTGCCGGACAGAAGTCCGGCAAACGCACCGTGTCCGGTGGTGCGCTTCCAGAACATGCCCAGAAGGAAGGTCGCGAACAGCGGCGCGTTAACAAACGCAAACACGAGCTGCAGCATGTCCATGATGTTGTTGAATTTGATTGCGACGTAGGCCGCCATGATCGAGAGCAGGATGCCGAAGATGGTTGCCATGCGCCCCATCCAGAGCAGGTGCTGGTCGGTGGCTTTGCGGTTTAGATATGCATGATAGATGTCGTAGGTCCAGACGGTATTGAACGCGGTGACATTGCCCGCCATACCGGACATGAAACTGGCGAGCAGCGCGGTGAGTCCGAGTCCCAGGATGCCGGTAGGGAAATAGTGAAGCAGCATCATCGGGATCGCAAGATCGTAGTCGTAGAGCGGCTTGCCATTGGAATCCATGATCGGATTGCCGACGGCGTCCAGTTTGGGCGGGATCAGTCCTTCGCTGACCGGTGCGGCTTCTAGCGACGTGGTCGGATTTCCCGACATCTGCATGGCGACTGTCTGGTAATGGCTGCCGGTGGTCTTGTGCGCCGCTTGAGTGCTCATTGCGGCGGGCACGGCCACAGCAATGAGTCCAGGCAGAATCACCAAAAATGGGAAAAACATTTTCGGCACGGCAGCGATCAAGGGCGTACGCCGAGCGGCGGACATTGAGTCTGCCGCCATTGCGCGTTGAATTACGAGGAAGTCAGTACACCAGTATCCGAATGAGAGGACGAAGCCGAGGCCTGCGACCAATCCGAACCATTCCACGCCGAGTGGGTTTGTCTGTGGACTGCTCATGCCCCGCCAGGAATGACTGAATGCCTGCGGCAGCCGCGCACTCAAGCCTTGCCAGCCGCCGATGTTTCGTAGCCCGAGCCAAACCAACGGGAGGAACCCGGCGACAATGAGGAAAAACTGCAGCACTTCGTTATAGATCGCGCTGGTCAGGCCGCCGAGAAAGATGTATGCGAGCACGATGATGGCCGACAGAAAAACTGAAACGTGGAAGATCGCCTCATAGCCCAGGTTCATGCGCTGGAAAAGAGAGTCAAAGATGTGCAGCGTCTGGATGAGGCGAGCCATCGCGTACATCGAGATTCCAGACGAAAAGATGGTCATGATCGCGAAAGAGATCGCGTTTAGTCCACGGGTCTTCTCATCGAATCGCAGGCGGAGGTATTCAGGCACCGACCGGGCGCGTGATCCGTAATAGAACGGCATCATAAAGACGCCGACGAACACCATGGCGGGAATGGCGCCGATCCAATAGAAGTGACTGGTGGCTATGCCATACTTCGCGCCAGAAGCTCCCATTCCGATTACTTCCTGCGCTCCTAAATTGGCGGAAATGAAGGCGAGACCGCAAATCCAGGCGGGAATGGCTCGCCCTGCGAGGAAGAAGTCGGTGCTCGTGCGCATGTACCGCTTGAGCGCTACGCCAATGCCCAAGACAAAGGCGAAGTACACCAGCATGATCGTCCAGTCGATCCCGGTAAGGTTCACGATGCCTCGTAGTAATTCGATTTACCGCCACATAGCGTACACGGGTCTGACGGTGACGGGAAGTAGCGATTTTGCTGCTATGGCGCTCCGGACGATCCGGAGGCGAGACGATAGAATCGAGTAGTGGCATCCATTGCAACAGCCCAGAAGCGGCAAACCAGTCGCGCAGTGAAGCCGGAGCGTGCGGAATTAGAAATTATTTGCGCCTCCAGCTTGACCCACTTACCCAACGTGGTCCACGGGTTCAGTACTCGCAGGGGAGGATTATCCGCCGCTTACGGCGGCGAGCAGTTGAATCTCGGCTTTACCGCTTCCGACCGGCGCGCTGCGGTGGAACGCAATCGCCGGGCATTTGTTCGTGAAGTCACCGGTCAGAACCGGCCGTCAGTGCCGTTGATGACCCTGCGCCAGATTCATTCTGGCATAGTTCACATAGTTGACGGACGCGTCGGCCTCCCTGCCAATCCTCTCAAAGGCGATGGACTGATCACCAACCGGTCAAACCTGCTGCTCGGAATTCAGGTTGCCGATTGCGTTCCTGTTCTGGTTTTCGATCCCCAGCGCGCAGCAGTGGGCGCCTTCCACGCCGGTTGGCGCGGAACAGCGAAACGGATCGTGGAGCGAGGTATCGGTACGATGCGCGCATTGTTCAAGTGCGATCCGAAAACTTTGCAAGCCGCCATTGGGCCGTGCATCCACGCGTGCTGCTATGCAGTTGGCGACGAGGTGATTGAGGAGTTCGGCTCACAATTCGCCTACGCCGACGAACTCTTCTCCGAGGTTTACGATCGCGATCCGATCAAGGAAAAATATCCGCTGCTCTTTCTCACGGCACGAGCTCCCGGACACAGCAACATCGGGCCGCAGACTCATCTCGACTTAGTCGAGGCCAACCGGCGGCAGTTGCTCGACGCCGGTCTTCCGGCAGAGAACATCTGGGCGGCGGAAGAATGCACGTCGTGTCGAACGGATTTGTTGTTTTCCCATCGCGCCGAGAGCGGCTACACCGGACGCATGATGGCCGTCATCGGTGTGAGATCTGCCTGATTGGGTGAAGCTAGCCCTGCGTGCTTTCCGAAGGAGTCGGCCGACCGCCAGCTCCGGCGGCTGAAGCCCCGGATTCCTGGTTGACCAGGTCCTTCAATTCTTTGCTGGGCTTAAAGAACGGGATTTTCTTGGCAGGAACATCGACGCGGTCGCCGGTCTTAGGATTGCGACCTACGCGTGAGTTTCGCTGGCGAGTGCGGAAGCTGCCAAAGCCACGGATTTCGATCTTGTCGCCGGCCCGCAAGGAATGCACCACGCTGTCGAAGATGGTCTCCACGATCACTTCGCTGTCCCGCCGGGTAACGTCAGTCACGCGCGCCACTTCTTCGATCAGGTCGGCTTTGGTCATAAGTTGTACATTCCACCTGAGATGCGGCAATCCGTCAAGTGCCATAACGGTACGCGTGTGGATATTTTTACTGTGGCAACGCTCAACGCCAGAGATAAAAGAAGCCAGTACCGTTCTCGATAAGGCGCGCCCGAGCCGGCACGAACTGCGAAATGTCTCCGAATACCAGATCCCAAAGCGTGTGTTTGGGCTTCTCTGGATAGACCAGCGCAGGCTCACCGTGAATGCCGACTGCCTTTCCAGTGTCCTCGACCGCTTTGTCAAAGCTGCCAATTTGATCGATCAGTTTCATCGACAACGCTTCTTCACCGGTCCAGACGCGGCCGTCCGCGATGGCCTTGATGTCCTCGACTTTCATCTTGCGGCCGTCCGCTACATCTTTTATGAACTGGCCATGCATGTTGTCGATCAAGCTCTGCATGTACGCGCGTTCCTCGGGCGTCATGTCACGGGCGGGATCGCCGGCGTCTTTCAGTTTCCCGGCCTTCAGGACCACTTCCTTGAGCTTCACCCAGCGCATGAGGTCGCCGTAGTTCACCCATTCGGCGATCACGCCAATGCTTCCGACGATGCTCGCCCGATTCGCATAGATCTTGCTTGCGCCTGACGCAATGTAATATGCGCCGCTCGCGCCCACCGTCTCCACCGATGCGACGATCATCTTTTTCTTCTGGTCGCGCACACGACGGACCGCGTCGTACATCTCCTGCGATGCAGCCGCGCCGCCACCGGGCGAGTTCACGCGCAACATGATCGCCTTGATCGAAGAATCGTCGCCGTAGCGTTTGATCTGGTCCACGAATGGTTTGGCCTGAAGGATCACTCCTTCCACGTCAACGACTGCGATCTTTTCACCTGAGCCGAACGTCAGGTCGGAGTTGCCGCGCATGCTGAAAAACAGCAGAGAGAAGGCCAGGATAGTCAGAAGGAAAAAGGCTCCTCCGCCGACCAGAATCCAGAGAAGGGCGCGTGGACGCTCACCGTTCGACATAGGAGAAGTGTACACAGAACAGCAGTTGCGAGTTGCTGGACGGGAACTTGGCTCGAGCCCTTGCAGTGTCGAGCCACGTCTGCTTCAGCCGACGATCAATTTGAGGTGGTGCTCTCTTCTCAGCTACCAGAACAGCGCAATGCGCCAACTAACGCCAACCAACGATCCAATACTCTCATCCCACCATGAAGTACCGGCCCCAATTCCGCAGAACGACCCTCATGCGTGCTTCTCTGCCCAAGTCGTTTTTCTTGCGCCGGCCCAAGAGAAAAGCCTCGCACTTCTGGCTCCGTTTCTCATGTGCTCTTCTCCTGGCATTGTGTGCGCTGCTGCCCAACGTCTTCATACGCGGTATTGAGTTCTGGCCGCTAACACTGATCGGAATACTGGCCGTGGTCGCGGGAGCGATGATTGCTGGGCCTCTAGCTGGATGGCTGTGCCTCTTCATTACGGGTTCGGGACTATGGCTGGTCGCGTTGCACAATCCAGGCCACGGTTATCTTGGGTTCGAGCCGCGCCTGGTGTTTTGGGCCGCCTACCTGGGACTCTCGGCCGTGCTGATCGAAGTAATTCGCCACATGCAACGCGAGCGGCGCCGTTTGCTTGAGCACGACCAGCGGCTGCGGCTTGCGCGGCGCGCCGCAAGGATTTGGTTTTGGGAGTGGGATCTGCACCAGAATGTGTTGCGGTGGTCGCGTGAGAGCGACCCTAATTCCGACAAGGATCAGTCCAACGAAGTTCCTTTGGACCACTACATCAAGAGGCGGGTCCATCCCGATGATCGTGAACGCGTAATGACAGCGCTATTCGCTGCCGCCGCCGGTCGTGAGCGTCTTGAGATCGAGTATCGCGTTCGCGAACACGATGGCAGCATCCGCTGGCTCGCGGTCAAAGGCAAGATATTTGACGAGGGCGGTTCGACTGCAATGCTGGGCATGGCGTCAGAAATCACACTGCAGAAGCAGGGGGACGAAGTCCGATCACATTTTCGTGCAGTACTCGGCAGCCTGAATGAGGGCGTGTGCTACGTCAATACTGCCGGTGAAATTCAGTATATGAACGCCGCTGCGGAGCGGATGCTTGGCTACAACTCCGACGCTGTGCGAGGAAAGCAATTGCATGATCTTCTGCATACCGGCTGCGTAGCGGCGAATGGCTCGTCTTGTTCTCTGGCCAGCGCGATGCAGGCCGGACATCCTTGTCACGTGCAGGAGGAAACGCTCCGCACCAGTTCCGGATGCCAGCTCACGGTTGAATACACTGCTGCGCCTGTGATGGACATCGTCACGCTGGGCGCAGTGATGATGTTCCGCGATATCTCCGAACGAAAACGCGCCGAATCGGCTGTGCGCGCCAGCGAGAAGATGGCCGCCACCGGACGCATGGCCGCGACGATCTCCCATGAACTGCGGAATCCTCTCGATTCCGTGATGCAATTGACTTATCTGCTCAAACAGAGCGGCAAACTGGGGGATTCCGAGCGCCAGCAGGTTGAACTCATCGATCAGGAACTCCGGCGCATGACCGAAGTAGCCCAGCAGACGCTCGCCATGCATCGACAATCTTCTGCCATGGTTCCGGTCAATCTAGGCAAATTGATCGACGGAGTAACTCTGCTGTATGGCAAGAAGATTCGCTCACACAAGATCCAACTCGAAAAAAGATACGAATGGCAAGGTGAACTTCCTGGATTCCCGGCAGAACTCCGCCAGGTGTTCACCAACCTAATTGTGAATGCGGTGGACGCGATGCCATCGGGTGGCAAAGTTTCCGTACACGTGCGCCGCCGTCGTGAGCTCGGCGGCCGTAGTCGCGATGGAGTCGTGATCTCTCTGCTCGACACCGGCACCGGAATTCCGGCGGAGATGCGCAGGCACTTGTTTCAACCATTTTTCACCACTAAAGGCGAGAAGGGCAGTGGTGTAGGGCTATGGGTAAGCAGCGGGATCGTGCAGCGTCACGGCGGGTCCATCCGAGCACACAGCGATTCCCGTCCCGGCCGAAGTTATACCTGTTTCCAAGTGTTTTTACCGCTGGAGCAGGGGCTCGGGGCTGTGTCAAGAGCGGCTCCGGAAAACCTGTTGGTAAAGCCTGCTAGGGAAGAACAGCTGACTCAGGTTACCAGCAGTTCTGACTTTGCCTTACTCAAATTCCCCAAGAACGCAGCCTAGTGCTTCACGTTGCTCTCGTCGTTGGTGAACAGATTCCGTCGCATATCAAGATGCACGATAGCACGCTCGCCTGCATCGTTGAGAGCACCAATACGGACAGAGTTATGCGGAGGCTCGTGCGTAAGGGTACTTCGGCTTAATCTGCTCATTGACGTATGTAGCTTTAGATTCGGCGCTTAGCGGCGATGCGCGTCGCCGGCTTCGGCACAAAGGCAAAGAAGTCCATTGCAGCGGCATAGTCGGCGGCCACAGGCGATCAAGGCTGGGGCTTGCCTGCATTGATCGAACGGCGGATGGAGGCCCACGGAGCATCCTCGTGGAAGACGGCGACTCCATTTCGCGTTTCGACGCCGAGCTGCTTCCATAACGCGTCGAGATCTACCAGCATAGCTTTGTCGCGCGTCCGCTCGTAGAGTTCCTCGAGGACATGCGTTCCGGTAGCTTGATCGCCGACCTGTAACGCGTGCCGAAGATCCCAGTCTTGCGCGATGTTGCCACCGGCATTCAGAATGCCGCGCAGGGCGTCTTGCAGACCCTTCTTATTCTTTGTTTGTTGCCGAATCTTCACGTCGGCCATCAGGCAGAAGAGCGCCCCACCCCAGTAGGTGCTAGCCCATGTATGAGTTCTGTCCAAACCCTCATCTCCCTCGCGAGGGAGACCCTGCCACATGTCGAGCATCATGTCGCCCCAGACCCGCGCTGCCGACAAATTGCCCGCCTGCATGCGGGCGATGGGCTCGACGTACGTGGCAGTGCCTTCTTCGATCCAATGATGCTCGTCGCTGACCGACGGGAAGGTGAGATGGACCATCTCATGAGTCAACATCCAGTCTTTGCGCAGCTCATCGAGAGTGGTGTCTGAGCCGACAGAGATACGAATCAGGCCCTCATTGTTGCGGCCGAAAGTCTTACCACTGCGTACCCCGTGTCCATCGAATGCATTTACATTCAACTGGGTTCGTGACAGTGGCAACTTGCCGTAATAGGAGTTGATCGCACTGGCTGCAGCATTGATCCACCAATTCAGTTGAGCGGCAGGCGTATGGAAGTCTGCCGGATCAATGTCGACATCGATGGCGCCTCCGCCGATCTTCAGCGACCGCGACGGTACGCCGTTGCTAGCGGGCATGAGTGGGCACATGAACGGGAGAAAGGCGACGAGCAAGATTGCTAGTACTTTTTGAATGCACGGATTTGTTCGAGCATGCCAACGGTTTGCGATCGCGCCTGGGTGCGCCACAGAGAGTTACCTCTCAACCACTCTAGCGCGATCTGAACCGGAGGCGAAGTAAGAGCGTCGTAAACTTTTTCGCGGCCTAATCGGAGGGACGGTCAGCGTTCGATGTGGGACGAGAAAACCAGCCCCACCGGGCCCAATCGGCAAACCAACTCTGTACTTGAGTTGTGAACTGCTCTTCCGGAATTCCAGATTTAGCAAACCCGATTTCAAGCGCCTCGGCGATATTGGCGCCATGTTCGAACGACTGGAGCACTGCGAATTGTGGCGCGTCGAGACGTTTGAAGAAGACCGAGAAATCAACTCGGTGCACCGCTAGAAACACCGCCTCCCGTTTCACGTTCCTGACGCTCTTCAAAACGGCGCGTTGTGGACTCTCTGCAAGCGTGTTGCTGGCCTCACCTTGGTCCTGCTCATTCTGTTCTCGGATTGAAAGCAGGAGATTGTCCACCGGATAATTCAAATCGAGCAATCGCACGAAAGGCTGCAAGCGAAGCTGTGATGTTGGTTCGAGCCGCTGTAAGTCGTCCATCCCCAGCGTCGGCGTTTCCATGTTGTCGAAAGCTTCGATGTCCGCCCATTCCAGGCGCACCATGTCGATGGCCAGTTCATGGCGCGGCCCACTCCGCTCTGGATGCGCACGTAACCAGGCCTCAAGATTGCGTCCAAGATTACGCAGTGTGAATGATTTGGAAGGATGGTCCTGCAGGTAGGCTTCCGCCAGCTTGTCGAACCGGCGGTTCCCAACGACGGCACGGAGCCCGACGAAATCGTCGTTGAAGCTGGAGAGCAGGCGCCACCAGTATTGCCGGTTATAGAGCTCCAGCCGCTCGATTGAGCTGAGCCGGTCGTTGGGCTTGATGATCTCTTCCGCCAAGCCGCGCATCGAATTGCCGTTCTTTGTGCGAGGGCGGATGTTCTCGTCGCTGGTGAGCGGCGTGGTCACTGCTTCGAAGACTCGGCGCTGGATCTCGAGCAGGCTCATCGCGCCACCATCTGGCCATTGGCGTGCTGCTTCGGACTCGAGACAGCCCCGGTCAAAACAGCTTCACTTTGCAAAAAGCGGTTTGCCTTCAAGGCTTCGCCATGCACTTCTTCAAACGATGGAATGTTGTCGTCCCATTCCAACAAAGTTGGCGTCGGACCTGCAATCTCAATAGCGCGCGCGTACAGGGCCCACACTGGGTCGATCACTGCGTGATCGTGAGTATCCAGAATGTACTTCTCAAACTTGGAGTGGCCGGCGATATGGATTTGGGCCACACGCTCACCTGGAATGCTCTCCAGATACCTGAATGGATCGAAGGTGTGGTTCTGTGACGAGACGTAGATATTGTTGACATCAAGAAGAATGCCGCAGTCTGCCTGCTCGACTACTTCGGACAGAAATTCCCATTCCGTCATTTCCGAGGCGTGGAACTCGGCATAGCTGCTCACGTTCTCGACGGCGATCGGCACTTCAATGAAGTCCCGTACCAAGCGGATTTTTTCGGCGGTAATTTTGGCCGCTTCAAAGGTGTAGGGCATCGGCAGGAGATCGTGGCTGTAGCTGCCATCGATGCTGCCCCAGCAGAGATGATCGGTCACAAACGGTGTCTGAGTGCGCCTTACGAGGGCTTTGAGCCGCTTGAGATGTTCACGGTCCACCGGTCCGGCGGACCCGAAATACATGGACACACCGTGTTGCACAACCTGATATTGCTCGAGAATCTGGTCGAGGATCTGCAGCGGACGTCCACCGTCGACCATGTAATTTTCGGAGATGATTTCGAACCAGTCCACGACCGGCTTGTTGCTCAGAATGTGGTCGTAATGCGGGATGCGAAGCCCGATCCCTACTCCCAGGTCCTTGTATCCGTTGAAGCGATTTGCCGCCATTACAACCCAAGCCCCTCGACATCTGTGGAAAAAAGGGTCGAGTTTGAGGACCCGACCCTCTCGAAAACATGTGGAACTTATTCCGTCATCGGTTTGCCGTCGGTACGGCAGCCGCCCTTGCCTTTGCAGGAGTTCTTGCCCTTACATCCATTGTCGCTGGTCTTACAGCCACCCTTGCCCTTGCAAGAGTTTTGGCCTTTACAGGCATGTTTGTCTTTTGCGTGCTTTGAGGCTTTTTTGCTGGTTGTGGTAGTGCTGCTGCTCGCGTCGGATGAACCGCTCGCTTGAGCATGCAATCTCACGCTAGTGCCTGTCAGCAAACCTGCCAGAGCCGCACCTGCCATTGCCGCCTTGAGTGACTTCGTCATGAGTTTCTCCGTTTTGTGAATTCGACACAATACCAACTACCGCTTGCGCCCCAGAGGTAACCCTCCTTGACGCGCAAACAGGCACCACAGACTGAGATTCTTCGCTTCAACCGAAGTGACGTAACCGCTCACCATCGATGAAACGAAACGTCCTGCAACGTCTTGCAACCAGCGACAAACAATACAGTTCCTCAGCCGTTCCGAATCTCAAAGCGAACGGCGAAAATCCGTGATGCAACTGCAATGGCCCGTTATTTGAGCGAGCAATTATGCATCAGGGACCTTCACTCAGCAACCCTAAACAAGACACTGCTCGCCCTTGTCACGAACCGGTTAATCCTCCAACCAGCAAGACACGTGCAAAGTCGTCATCTCGATTACGACGCCTCGTGGCGCTGCGGATTGGATTCGGGATACTCGCAGTGATTTTTTATTTGCGAACGGCCGTTCCGGGGACTGTTTCCGGATTCCGTTTTATTAGAAGTAACGGTTTTCCAGCATTCTCGAACGTAATTACGTGCCTCGTCCGGAGCTTGCCCATCGGCCATCATTTGCAGTCGGTTGGCGCTTGTTTCGCCAGCGGGCCAGAAGTGTGTCGAGCGCAATTTGTCCAGGGCCAAAAATCAGAATCAGCGCCGACGCCAGCCAGAACGTGAACGTGTCCGACTGGTAGAACTTTGCGGGATCGGCAAAGATCATCTTCAGTGCGTCACGATCGCCGGTGAGAAACGCGACCGTCATGTCTGTAAAGAGGACCAGAGAGACGATCCTGGACCCCAGTCCGATGAACAGCAGAATGCCGCCAATGCACTCGCTCGTCCCGACCACATATGCGTTCAGCGTAGGGAAGGGAATTCCCAGACTGGTGAAAAATTCGACAACCTTAGGAATGTTCTGCAGCTTTCCGAGTCCTGTCTGATAAAACTGCCAGCCCCAGTACATCCGGATTGCCAGCAGAAGCGGCGTCTGTAAATAGCCGAGCGCATTTATGCATCGGTCGTAAGTGCCGCTCAATTTTTCGGCGATTGTCATTTGGTCCTCGGAAGATGGAATTGCATTTCAAGAGCCCGAGATCTAAGCGTCGCAATGCTGTCAGAAGTTGCACCGAGACTCAACAACAAATTTCCGCGGCTAATGAATCCATGTAACTTCTTAAGCCACATCAATTCCTATTTGGAAGGAAATCCAATGATTCTTCGAGAGCAAAGAAGCCGGCCGCTGCCTTGGACCACGTACATGGGGCGTGCAAGATGCAGAGGGACAGTACCATTTTTCGCCTTGGAATGGGTCTGGGAATGGGTCGCCTTCCTGCTCAGCAACTGGGTGTTTGTCGAAGTTGTGGAGTACGCAGGGACTCTCTCTTTGCTGATTGCGGTGTTCCTCTACTTTCATGACGCCGATAACCGGATCAAGCAGCGGCACTTTCAAGCCTGGCAGGTGATCAACACTGCTCAAGGGAAAGGCGGCAGTGGCGGTCGAATTGATGCGCTTCAAGAACTCAATGACGATGGCATTCCGCTGGTCGGAGTGGATGTCTCGGGAGCTTTCCTTCACGGCGTGCAATTACATGATGGCCGACTACGCCGGGCGAATTTCAGCGCGGCAGATGTTCGTAATAGCAACTTCGATAACGCGAACCTTCAGGACTCCGATCTGCATTCCGCCAACTTCCGTAACGGCAGCTTTCAATCGGCATCCCTGTCAGGAGCGCAACTCAATGATGCGGACTTGAATGGCGCCAATCTGAGTCATGCTGACCTTACGGGCGCTGACCTGGAGAATGCCGACCTGAGATCGGCGTCGCTCGACCGAGTCGCGTGGACTGGGATCAGCAGCATTAAAGCAGCCAACATCTACGGCGTACGCGGCGCCCCGGATGGCTTTGTGGAATGGGCGCTGAAGCATGGAGCTGTGCAAATTAAGGCGCCGGAGGAGGCCATGGACAGGCGGCAAGCTTTAGGAATGAGGTTCTGAGGTTCTGACTGGCGACAATCGCAGGCGTCGGCCAACTCGTCGCAAGTTGAAAGATTCCCCGTTGTTTCTCGCGTTTTCGCAAAATTGGCGGGAATTCGATGATTGTTTGCCCATCCAAAACAAAATTCCCCTGGTTACTTCCCTGTTCTTTGACGCTAACAGGGAATTTGGGCGCCCGAAAAACTTTTTCCGAATCCAACTAACCGTCAAGGATGTAGAACGTCTATAGCCTTACGCAGAGGAAGCCCGACCGGTAAATGCGATGAATCCTCGTTACCAGAACCGAATTGAGTTGCTGCAAGGCACGCTCGACCTATTGATTCTTCAGACTCTGATCTGGGGAGCGCAGCACGGATATGGAATCAGCCAGGTCATCCGCGCACAGTCCGGAGATGTGCTTCAGGTAGATACCGGCTCGTTGTATCCGGCCTTGCATCGGTTGGAGCGCCAGAAGTGGATCAAGTCGGAATGGAAGCTTACCGACAATAATCAACGCGCGAAGTTCTACCAGATTACTGCGGCAGGGAAGAGGCAGTTGGAAGAAGAACGATCACGTTGGACGCAAATCTCGGATGCGATTGGCGCAATTCTCAACAATGGACAGGAGAAAGAGATATGAGCTTTCTTGACCGATTTCGTCCCCGCGACGAAGAGATTGGAGCCGAGCTCGAGAGTCATTTGAAGATGGCAGCGCGTGATCGCGTGAGCCGTGGCGAAAATCCACGCGAGGCTACCCAGGCCGCGATTCGGGAGTTCGGCAATGTCGGACTGGTGAAAGAGGTCACGCGCGAGATGTGGTCGGGTGTTTCGGTCGAGAGCTTTCTGCAGGATGTCCGGTATGGGATGCGGATGCTGGTCAAGTCTCCCGGATTTTCCATCATCGCGATCCTTACGCTTGCCTTGGGGATCGGAGCGAACACCGCGATATTTTCCGTCGTCAATGGAGTACTACTCAACTCGTTGCCGTTTCCGCATTCCGAACAGATCGTTTCGTTGTTCACGGAGATGCCGAATTTCAAAAACGGATCAATCTCCTATCCCAATTTCGAGGACTGGCGATCGATGAATCGCACGTTCAGTGCGATTGCTGCGTATCGTTCGACTGGACTGAATCTCTATGGCAACGGCGAGCCTGAACTTCTGCATGCAGAGATGATCTCATCTGGCTTCTTCGAGATTCTCGGCGTTACTCCGATGATGGGCCGCACGTTTTCTCCTGAAGAAGATCGGATCGGCGCGAATCCGACGGTAATGATCACCGAGGGACTGTGGAGGCGGAAGTATGGAGCCGATCCCAACATCCTGGGGCAGCGCATGGACCTCGACGGAACTGGGCGCACGATTGTTGGCGTGATTCCGTCCAGTTTTCATCTGCACATTCAGAATTTTCAGCGAGGCAATCCTTTGAATGAGGTCTATGTTCCGGTCGGGGAGTGGAACGAACCCGCATTTCACAATAATCGCGCCGCGGGATGGGGACTCGACGCCATCGGACGCATGAAGCCAGGCGTCAGCTTCGAGCAGGCGCGCGCGGACATGGAACGTGTCTCGCGTGACTTGGCGGTCGCATATCCCGATGTAAATGGAAACAAGAAAGCCTATCTGCTGCAGTTTAAAGAAGAGATCGTCGGGGATATGCGTCCGGTGCTCCTCGTTGTACTGGGCGCAGTAGGGTTCGTGTTGCTGATTGCGTGCGTGAACGTTGCCAATCTCTTGCTCGCGCGTGCAACCAGTCGAAGCCGGGAATTTGCGATTCGCATCGCACTTGGTGCCGGTGAGGTGCGAGTGTTGCGCCAACTGCTCACCGAAAGCGTGCTGCTGGCGATGGTAAGTGGCGTTCTCGGCATTCTACTGGCAAAGTTCGGCACGGCGGCCGCGCTGGCGGCCATGCCCGTCAACATGCCCAGAGCAGAAGAAATCGGTGTTGATTTTCGCGTGCTGCTGTTCACGTTACTGATTTCGCTCGCCTCTGGAATTGCGTTTGGACTCGCTCCTGCGCTCAAAACTTCGCGTTCCGATGTGGGCGCGACGCTCAAGGAGAGTGGACGCGCGCTGGCGGGCGTCCGCAGCCGCACTCAGGGAGTCTTCGTAATTGTCGAGATGGCGATGGCATTAGTGTTGTTAGTCGGAGCTGGCCTGATGATCCGCACGCTGGTCGTGCTGTGGGGTCTTGATCCGGGATTCAATCCGCACAATGTTTTAACCTTCGACATCTCCGGCCCACCATCTTATCGAGATGCCTCCCCTGACCTGATTCGCTCGGTGCTGCGCGACCTTCACGACAAACTCGCGGCGATTCCCGGTATCGAGGCGGTGTCCTTCAGTTGGGGCGCTCATCCTATGGGCAGCGACGACGAGGGTTATTTCTGGATCGTAGGCCGACCTATGCCGCGCCGCAGCGAGTTACCGATGACCATCCAATATGAAGTCGAGCCGGATTACCTGAAGGCGATGCAAGTGCCTCTGCGGCGTGGCCGTTTCTTCAACGGTTCCGACACGGAGCATTCGTCAACCGTGGCCGTAATCGACGAGAGCTTTGCCGAGAAATACTTTCCGGGTGAAGATCCGATTGGCCGCTACATCGATCTAAATACCGATCCCTCTGATCCGGACAAGATACCCAACCCGCAGATCGTTGGCGTAGTTGGCCATGTAAATCAGTGGGGACTCGATTCCGATTCCCGAAATTCGCTGCATGCGCAGATGTACTTGCCCGTATCGCAGACTCCGGACACCGCACTCAAGCGCATTGGTCTCAGCATGGATGTCTTCGTTCGCACGACTCAGCCGGGCGTCCCATCGTTTGAAGAAATACGGCATAGAATCCTGGCAGCCAATCCAGAATTGGTGGTCTATTCGCCGTTGCCGATGGAAGAGGAAGTCGCGCGCTCCATCGGACAAAAGCGGTTCACCATGACCCTTTTGGCTACGTTCGCGGGGATTGCGCTGCTGCTGGCCAGCGTCGGCATCTATGGCGTGCTCTCATATCTCGTAGGACAGCGGACGCAGGAGATCGGAGTGCGGATGGCGCTGGGCGCACAACGTTTAGATGTCCTTCGAATGATCCTGAGTGACGGCGCTCGTTTGACGATGGTCGGTATTGGAATAGGAATGGCCGCGGCGTTGATTCTCACGCGATTGATGGCAAGCATGCTCTTCGGAGTGAAGCCGACCGATCCAATCACCTTTGGTGGAGTTGCGGTGCTGCTTTCCGCAATTGCGCTGCTGGCCTGCTACGTTCCCGCGCGCAGAGCAATGCTGGTTGATCCGATGGTCGCGTTGAGACGTGAATAGAAATGCGGATTACGCAGCCCGTTTTTCTGTTGAGTGAAATAGGGGGAGTCCCTGGTGCTTGCGATGAAGCAAGTATGCTGTCGTTGCGAGTCCGCCGAGAATGGCCAACGCGATGAGGCCATAAGTAATAGGCTTCGAGTAGTACCTGAGAACATGAATCAGATGCGGGCCATAGAGCCGGCCTAACCAAGCGACGATGCCGTAGCGTACGGTGCGCCCGGCAGCGAACGCGCTGAGAAACTTCTTCTTAGGTACCTGCAACGCACCTGCTGCCAGAAGAAAAGGTGATAAGGGAAAAGGCGGAGGCAGCAACGCTGGAACAGCAACCGCTCCGACGCCGTACTTCTCGCTCCAGCGGTACACCTTCGCGAGTTGCTTTTTCGGAATGCGCTTCTCCAGACCTTCTTTGCCGCCTTTTTGCCCGAGACGAAAAGTGATGTAACCGCCCAACGTTGATCCCACAGTCGCTGCAATCACGTAGATCCACCAGTGTTGCGGCGAGCCAGCTACTAGAAGGATAAGGAGAATATCCAGGCTGCCGGGCGTTGGGATTACCGACGAATCTGCGAGTCCGAGCAGTACTTCGCCCACCGGACCGAGACGGCTTAACGTCGCCCACAATCCGGTCGTCAACAGCAGCACAGGGAATCTCCTGCGGGGTTAGACGCCGAATGTCAGGGCCGAGTTGCGGGATTCGAGCTCTGCTAGTATGCGCAGCTCTGGAGCAACGGGAAGAACTTTCAAGTCTTCCGCATATCTGAAGAACATCTGCATACCGGAGAGGTTTTCATCATCCAGGTAGTAGTGAATGTTGGTTGAGAGATAGCTCTCTATCGATTCGGGAGAGAGCGAGAGCCTGGACGACCAGGATCGCGCAATTCGATCTACGTTGCGCAGCCCGGCATCCCGCGACCTGCGCAGAATCTCCGCCGCATGTGAGAGTTCCTCGTCACCCGCTGCGCCGGTGCGCGCCGCCCAGAAAGCAAAGACGAATGGCTTTCCTGTGAACCGCCGCCATTCCTCACACAAATCGAGCGTCAGATACTTGGATCGGTCCACCTGCAATGCCGGATCGCCGATGAGGAGAGCAGCGTCGTTTGTCTTAAGCATTGTCTCGAGATCGGGTTCCGCAGAATTGAATTGCGCTTCGCGCTGATAGTACTTCGCGAATAGAACCCTCA
The DNA here is from genome assembly GCA_964559345.1 of uncultured Terriglobales bacterium. Classification (GTDB taxonomy): domain Bacteria; phylum Acidobacteriota; class Terriglobia; order Terriglobales; family Acidobacteriaceae; genus Gp1-AA112. The sequence continues at coordinate 15,986 of CAZLIE010000031.1, read as the reverse complement.
GGAGAGCTGCGGATGATCGCGACGAACCGTCGAGGGCCACTGATCGAATCTGGTCTATTGGTCGTCTGCTGACGAGCAGGATCGAACGGACAGAGTGCTTGCTGGCAATCGACACGTCGGGAAGAATCGTCAATTCGGGAATCGTCGTGTATGCAGCTACCGGAACGATGCCGATGTCGCTGGTTCCGTCGGCAAGAGCTTGCGCGCACAAAGATGGGATCGTGTAGGAGACGGCAAACTTGTCGAGCAGCTTCTCTCGTTCAGGTGTGTGTTCGAAGTCCCACATCAATGGTGCCGTATTGAGATAGCTAATCGCAGAAATGCGGAGGCGCGACATTGATTTTCATAGTACATCGTTATGTCTGGTGGACTCCAAACGTGGTCCGAGAGACGACTGCCGGTTGACATCGCAAATGAACTCAGCGTATCGTCCGCGTCCAGTTTGCCTAATGAGCGAATCGGCTGCGGTCTCCCGTTCCACACAACCAGACATTGATACTCTGCGCTGGCTTGCCCTGGCTCTCACGCCCGCAGTGGGTCCCACGCGAGGACATCGTGTTGTCCAGCATTTCGGTAGTGTTGAGAGAGTCTTTCACGCATCTCTGACGGAAGTGGAAGCCGCAGGATTGCCCCGTTGCCTCCGCGCAGTCGATCGCGCTAGGCAAGTCGTATTCGCTTGCCGAAGAGCAATTCATGAAGGCGCGAGATGTGGGTGCAGAGATCATCGCCTTCACCGATCACGCGGCTCAAAGAAATCTATGATCCACCCGTTGTTCTGTTCGTCCGCGGAAATCCGGAACTGCTTTCACAAACCGGGACTTGGAGTGGTCGGCACTGAACATCCAACGCCTTATGGCAATCGGAATGGCCGAACGGCTTTCAAACGATCTTGCGACCCGAGGTCTCGTAATTGTCAGCGGAATGGCTCGTGGAGTGGACACGGCAGCTCATCGCGGTGCGCTGAACGGCAAAGGCGAAACAGTCGCGATCTGGGGAACAGGAATTGACGTTCCTTATCCACGCGAGAACAAGCGGATCGCAGAGTCGATCCTTGGGGGCGGCGGCGCGTTGGTCTTCGAATTTGCCGTTGGTACGTTCGCCGCTCCGCAAAATTTTCCCATTCGGAATCGGGTCATCAGCGGTTTGTGGGTGGGCGTGCTCGTGGTCGAAGCCGGTGAATACAGCGATACCCGCATCACTGCGCGTTGTGCGCTGGAGCACGGCTGGGACATTTTCGCCCGGCAATGTCACCACCCGAAACTCGTGGGGCCCTAACACACTGATAAAACAGGGGGCAAAGCTCACCGCCACGCGGGAGGACGTCTGCGAGGAGCTCCCTACAGAGCTGAAGCTGCAACTTGAGGCCGGCTGGCGGGTTGAATCCAACAGCCAACCAGAAGCATCACTATTCGCGGACTCGCAGTTGTCTCCGCACGAGAAGCGCATATACGCTTTGCTGAAGCCGGACGAGGCTACCCAACTCGACGAGCTGATCGAGAGGCTGGAACAACAAGTCTCGTCCTCAGAAGTCTTTTCCGCTTTGTTCGGGCTGGAACTAGCCGAAAAAATAAAACAGCTTCCCGGCAAGAACTATGTCAAAAGTTTTTAAGAAGCGCTGCCGGGGTTTACGTGTGCCGTTCGCAGCTTTTTGACGGCTCATGATAGCTTCCAATACAGCGCACTAGTAAAGGATTCAAACATTGTCAAAAGCTTTAGTCATCGTCGAGTCGCCTGCAAAGGCTAAGACGATCAACAAGTATCTCGGTAAGGACTTCGACGTCGAAGCGTCGTTGGGCCACGTGAAGGACCTGCCCAAGAACAAGATCGGTGTCGATCTCGATAACGATTTCGAGACCGAGTACATCGTTATTCCTGGCAAAGAGAAGGTCTTGGCTGTGTTGAAGAAAAAGGCCAAGACCGCTTCCGCCATTTATCTCGCGCCTGACCCGGACCGTGAAGGCGAGGCCATCGCCGCTCATTTATATGAAGAGCTGGGAGACTCAGGGTCGAAGAGGAAGCGTCAGGGTGGCATTCCCATTCACCGCGTGAGCTTCAACGAGATCACATCCAAGGCGGTAAAGGCTGCATTCGATCATCCACGCGAGATCGACTGGAATCTCGTGGACGCGCAACAAACCCGTCGCGTTCTTGATCGTATCGTCGGCTATCAGGTTTCACCTCTTCTTTGGGACAAAGTGCGTCGGGGTCTTTCCGCCGGACGCGTACAGACGGTTGCTCTGCGGCTGATTGTCGAACGCGAGCGCGAAATCAAGGCCTTCGAGAAGAAGGAGTACTGGACCATCGACGCGCATCTCGCTTCGGCCAAGCCGCCGGCTTTCGACGCGCGATTTACTGGGATTGCGGGCGAGAAGACCGAAGTTCCCAATAGCGAGGAATCGGAGAAGATAGTCAATGCTCTTCGTGCGGCGCAGTGGAGCGTGCGGTCAGTCGAAAGACGCGAGCGCAGGCGCAGTGCGACCCCGCCATTCACCACCAGCAAATTCCAGCAGGACGCGTCACGCAAGCTTCGTTTCAGTGTGAAGCGCGCAATGATGATTGCGCAGCGTTTATATGAAGGTGTCGAACTGGGGGCAGAAGGCTCAGTAGGTTTGATCACCTACATGCGTACGGATTCCACTCGAGTATCGCAAGACGCTCTTGATGAAGTGCGCGAGATGATCGGCTCCAACTACGGCCCGGAATATCTCCCGGAAACGGCCAACATTTATAAATCCAAGAAGGACGCTCAGGAAGCGCACGAGGCGATCCGTCCGAGTTCCGTAATGCGTCACCCGGATTCGGTAAAGCAATATCTTCAAGAAGACGAATACAAGGTGTATAAGCTCGTCTGGCAGCGCTTCGTTGCGTCACAGATGCTGCCGGCAGTCTTCGATCAGACGACTGTTGACATCGATGCCGTCTCCGATCGCACATACAACTTCCGCGTGACCGGGTCAGTGCTGAAGTTCGATGGCTTCCTCAAAGTCTATGAAGAGTCGAAGGAAGGTAAGGACGAAGAAGACGAGGCACTCAAGCACAAGCTCCCGCCGCTCGAAGAAGGCCAGAAACTCAGTCTGAAGGAGTTGACGCCGGAGCAGCACTTCACGGAACCGCCGCCACGCTACAACGAAGCCTCGCTGGTGAAAGAGCTGGAAGAGCGGGGCATCGGCAGACCCTCTACCTATGCCGCGATCATCGGCACGATCCAGGAACGTCAGTATGTGCAGAAGCTTGGTGGAAAGTTTGTCCCTACCGAAATTGGCCTGGTCGTGACCGATCTGCTGGTCAAGAATTTTTCTGAGATCTTCGATCCGCAGTACACGGCTCGTCTGGAAGAGGAACTCGACGAGATTGAAGACGGCAAGGAGAAGTGGACCGACGCGATGTCGGACTTCTACAAGCGCTTCGAGAAGAACCTCAAGTACGCGCAGAAGCACATGGAAAATGTGAAGCGCATGGAGAAGCCCACCGACGAGAAGTGCGAGCGGTGCGGATCTCCGCTCGTCCTCAAGTGGGGCAAGTTCGGTTCCTTCTTCGCCTGCAGTGCATACGACAAAGAAGATCCGAATAGCTGCACGTTCACGAAAGAGAACGCGATCGATCTGCCGGATCTCGAAAATGCCGACGTGCAGGAAACATCGCAAGAGGAATATTGCGAGAACTGCGGACGCACGATGGTTCTCAAGCGCGGACGCTTTGGCCAGTTTATGGCTTGCACCGGATATCCGGAGTGCAAGACGACGCGCAGACTCGATCAAGCGAAGAAAGTCCCAGACGTGCCGCTGGAAGAGAACTGTCCTCAGTGCTCACGCGGCTTAGTGTTGCGGCATGGACGGTACGGTGAATTTGTCTCCTGTAGCGGCTATCCCGACTGCAAGTACGTCAAGCAGAACCTTATCGGCGTGAAGTGTCCCGTCTGCAAAGAAGGCGATGTTGCGGAGAAGAAGGCACGACGTCGCGGCAACATCTTCTATGGCTGCTCGAATTATCCCAAGTGCGAATTCACCTCGGCGTACAAGCCGGTCGCGGAAACATGTCCGGAATGTGGCAGCCCGTACCTGATAGAGAAGCACCTCAAGTCTGGGAGTTTTCTCACCTGTCCCAATAACAAGAAAAGCTCTGCAGACGAGGAAGAGCAGCCAAAAGTGCGGAAAAAATCCGCAAAGGGCAAGGCCGCAGTTGCCTCGGAGCCGGCACCCGCAGTCAAATGCGACTATTCGCGGGAGATTGTCCCGCCGCCGGTCGCGGTGGCTTAAACTCCGGAAGCCGACTAGGCGCACAAGACGCAGCGAGATGCTGCGTCTTTTTTTGCAGCATCTCGCCTTATGACTACCCGCCTCCGGGCGAAACTTGGTAGCATACGGGTCGCACTAATCGCCCCTCCTAGAGGAGAGTTGTAAATGATGACCGATAAGAACGGCCGTTCACCGGGAATGTCCAGTAATGCAACCCATGCAGACGCAGACATCATTCTTCGACTCTACGATTTGCGTCGTGAGGCCGTAATGCGAGAGGCTCGCAAGTTTGTGGCGTTTGAGTTTTGGCCCAAGAGCTTTGAGGAATTTGCAAAGCTGGTTACCGACGGCGGCAAGGAATTCGGGTACTTTCGCCAGGTTACGTCGTATTGGGACATGGCAGTTTCATTTGTCGTACGCGGCGCCTTGGATCCTCACCTGCTTTTGGACAATTCGAGTGAGATGTTCTTCCTTTACGCAAAACTCAAACCGTTCCTTCCTGAGTTTCGAGAGAACATCAACCCACAATTTTTAAAGCGCATTGAGGACTTCATTGTCGGTACTCCGGAAGGCCAGGAGAAGCTACGGCAAACCGAGAAGAATGTCGAACGCGTTCGTCAACAGGCGCATGCGAAGGCAGCTAAGGCATAATTGCCGGGCTGGCGCTTCCGCCCAGTGCTACGATTACAGGTTGAGATTTCGACGATTTCACCCATGAGGAGACCCGCATGGCCACAGCATCAACATTGCAAATTCAGGACTCGGTCAGCCAGTTCCTGGCGACTCCAAAGAAACTTTTAATCGACGGTAAATGGGTTGGCGCCTCATCCGGCAAGACCTTCGATACTCTCGATCCTTCGACCGGAGAGGTGCTGGCCAAGGTAGCCGAAGGCGATGCGGCCGACATCGATCTCGCGGTGAAGGCGGCACGACGCGCGTTTGAGAGCGGTCCTTGGGCCAAGATGACGGCCAGCGAGCGCGGCCGGATTATTTGGAAACTTGGCGATCTCATCGAACAGCACACACAGGAATTTGCTGAACTAGAAACTCTCGACAACGGCAAGCCGATTACGATCTCTCGTGTTGCTGACGTGCCGCTTGCCGCTGATCTGTTTCGTTACATGGCAGGATGGGCGACCAAAATCGAGGGCAGCACGATTCCGATCAGCGCTGCGGGCGCGCAATATTTGGCCTACACTCGGCGTGAACCGATCGGAGTTGTCGGACAGATCATCCCCTGGAATTTCCCGCTGCTAATGGCGGCTTGGAAGCTTGGGCCGGCGCTGGCCACCGGCTGCACAGTTGTGCTGAAGCCGGCTGAACAGACTCCGCTCTCGGCGCTTCGTCTGGGCGAACTCGCACTCGAAGCCGGAGTGCCGGCCGGTGTCCTGAACATCGTCACCGGATTCGGCGAGACGGCGGGCGCGGCTCTTGCCGCGCATCCTGACGTGGACAAGATCGCGTTCACCGGATCGACGGAAGTGGGCAAGTTGATCGTCCACGCTGCAGCCGGCAATCTGAAAAAAGTCACGCTCGAACTCGGAGGCAAATCGCCCAACATCGTTTTCGACGATGCCGAAGTCGATACCGCAATTCCGGGAGCCGCCAGCGCTATCTTCTTTAATCACGGACAGTGCTGCTGCGCCGGCTCGCGTCTGTATATCGAAGACAAAATTTTCGACACAGTGGTCGAGGGCGTCTCGGAACAGGCAAAGAAAATCAAAGTCGGTCCGGGCATGGATCCGAAGACGCGCATGGGTCCGCTTGTCTCGGAAGAGCAGTTCAATCGCGTCAAAGGCTACATGGAAGCGGGCATCAACGAAGGCGCAAAGGCGGTCGTCGGCGGAAAGGCAGTCAGCGGCAAGGGCTACTTCGTGGAACCGACGGTGCTCGTGAACACCAATCCAAAGATGAAAGTTGTTCGTGAGGAAATCTTCGGGCCGGTAGTTACGGCTATGCCGTTCCGCAGTCTCGAAGACATTGCGGCTGAAGCGAACAACACAAATTATGGACTGGCAGCCGGTGTCTGGACGCGTGACATCGGCAAAGCTCACGCGCTCGCGCACAAGCTGAGAGCCGGAACAGTTTGGATCAACTGCTACAACGTTTTCGATGCGGCAATGCCATTTGGCGGATACAAGCAATCTGGCTGGGGACGCGAGATGGGCAAAGAAGCGCTGGAACTGTACACGGAAGTAAAGTCCGTCTGCGCCAAACTCACCTAAATCCTTTTTCGAAGTCGCAGGGCCGGGCGCATCTGCCCGGCCTTATTTCATGCAAAACACCTCGGGCTATTTTCGATTATTGAAAGCATCTTCCCGGAACAGCATTGGAGCAAATGCCGCCAGATTCCGGCGCCACACCAGCCATGTGTGTCCTCCGGGAGTATCTACATCAGTATGCTTGATGTTCTTCGACGTCAGCCATCCACGTATCCGTTGATTCAGATCGAAGAGGCCGTCCGCCGTTCCGCAAGCAATCCAGAGAAGGCGTAGATCGGCAGCGTTCTTCGCGGATACACCTAAAAATGGCTGCTCGACGTTGTCGCCCAGCCCTCCCGTGCTGAACGCTCCAATCCAGCCGAAGCGATCCGGATTATGTAACCCGATGAAGAGCGACTCGCCGCCGCCCATCGAGAGTCCGGCAATGGCACGAGATTTCTTGTCGCTGATGACGCGATACTCGCTTTCGATTAGAGGGATCATTTCGTCGAGCAGCGTCGCGCCGAATCTTTGCATGTTGCGGTTGCGGAGATCGGTGTTGTTCAGACCTCCGGATCCGCGAACCAGGATCTCGGGCGCACCATAACCAAGCGGCATGACGACGATCATCGGAACCGCTTTATGCTGCGCAATCAGGTTGTCGAAAATGATGTTCGCGCGCCCGACAGCGGTCCAGGCGTTCGCGTCGTCGCTGTATCCGTGCAGCAGATACAGCACCGGATAGCGTTGTTTCGCCGCAGCGTCGTATCCCGGCGGCGTATAGGCGAAATATCTACGTTCGTCGCCCACAACGCCTGATTTGTACAAATGCTCATGAACGATTCCGTGTGGAACGTCATTCGTTTCCCATGGCAGAGAAGCCGGACCGGGTACGCGCACCATGCTTTGCGTGCCGTGCAGATTCGGCTTCAGCAGCGGATTTGCAGGATCGATTAGCGCGACGCCATCAGCGACAAACGAATAGCCGTAGTAGTCCGGTTCCAGACGATCTGTCGTGAGCGACCAAATGCCATTGTCGTCCTTACGCATCGGAATTTGATCAGCTGTTCCTTCCAGTTGCAGCAGAACTTTTGTCGCACTCGGGTCGGGAAAGCGAAACGTCACGCGAGAATCGCTGCTCACTTCCGGAGAAATCAACGGTGCAGTTTGAGAGCGGGAACTAAGGGCCATGATGTGGAGTGTAAAAATCAGCAAGGCGAGTTTGGCGATCACGCATGCGATTATAAAGTTCGCATCGGGGCGAATGAGGCTTCGTCCCGGTCGTTGTATATATAGAAAATGTCCAGTGCGACTGAGGTAGCAGTCTCGCCACGCGCCGCATTTGAACACCGCGATTTCCGACTTTTTCAAGCAGGGCGGGCTCTGTCCATCATTGGAACCGAGATGCAGTCGGTTGCGGTCGGCTGGCAGGTTTTTGAGATCACCAGACGGCCTATAGATCTCGGCTATGTCGGACTGGTGCAATTCCTGCCAGGCATTCTGCTTGCGATTCCTGCCGGACACGCGGCCGACCGTTTCGATCGCCGCGCAGTGTTGCTTAGCTGCTACGTTTCGTATGCGCTGTGTTCAGTGTTGCTGTTTCTCCATGCGGCGCACGGGGCCGAATCGGCGCGTCCAATCTTTGCCATTCTGCTTCTTCTCGGCATAACGCGCGCATTCAGCGGACCCGCGAGCCAGGCGCTCGTTCCGCAGCTTGTTCCAGAAGAACACTTCAGCAATGCCGTAGCTTGGGGAGCGTCGATTTTCCAGGTTGCTACGGTGCTCGGGCCTGCTCTCGGAGGCTTGATTTACGGCATTGCGAGAGGCGCTCACGCCGTTTACGGCACTGCAGCGTGTATGTACATTGCGGCGTTTTTCTTCGTGTTGATGATGCACTTGCGCACCGGGCGCATGGAGAGGAAGGGCGTTTCCGTCGAGACGCTGCTCGCAGGATTCCATTACGTCTGGGAGCAGAAAATCATTCTTGGCGCAATTTCACTGGATTTATTCGCAGTGCTTCTCGGCGGCGCGGTAGCGTTACTGCCGGTTTATGCGCAAGACATTCTGCACATTGGCCCGCGCGGACTCGGATTGCTGCGCAGCATGCCGGCTGCGGGAGCCGCGCTGATGGCAATTCTGTTGGCGTATCGACCGTTGCGACGTCGTTCTGGTTTGCTGATGTTTTTCGGTGTGACAATATTCGGAGCTTCGACGATCATTTTCGGCCTTTCGCGTTCGGTGATCGTCTCGCTGATCGCTCTGTTTGTTCTTGGCGCGGCGGATATGGTGAGCGTTGTTGTGCGCAGCACGCTCGTGCAGATTGCAACCCCAGCGCAGATGCGCGGCCGTGTGAGCGCCGTGAATTTATTGTTTATCGGCGCTTCTAACGAGTTTGGACAATTCGAATCGGGCCTGACCGCGCAGTGGATGGGCGCGGTTCCGGCAGTCGTTACCGGGGGCGTTGGAACGCTAATTGTAGTAGGGCTTTGAGCGTGGCTCTTCCCTCAACTTCGCAACTTAGATCGGCTTACGACGGTGCAAAGCACAGCGCAGCTAGAATAGCCTCAATTGCTCCACAGTTTTCTTCGTCGCTGTCTCACGAATCGGCCTGCGCGGGCCGGGTGCACCGATTCCATATTTCATCTTGAATTTCGCCATCAGCGCATTCAATTGCTTGCGGTACGCGGGCGAGCCGAAGTCGCGGTTTCCGTATTGCTGTTCGTACAGTGGCACCAATTCTGGAAAATTCTCAGCAACAAATGGCAAATAGACGCTCCTGGAGCAAGGCTTTAAGAACAGCGGATTCGCGAATATGTTCACGGCCCGGGCTTCAGCGGCTGCCTTTACCAGAGCTTCAAGATCTTTTGGCGCGTCAGTTATTCCCGGCAACACCGGCGCGCAAATCACGCCCGCGCGGATTCCAGCCTCGTTGAGTCTGCGAACTGCCTCGAGTCTCAAATCTGGACGCGGCGCGCGCGGTTCCGTCTTGCGGGCGAGATCGGAATCCATTGTCGTCACGGTGATATGCACGCCAATCACGTTGTTTTCCGCGATCTGTTGAAGGACATCAATGTCGCGCGAAACCAAATTTGACTTCGTAACGATTCCAATTTCGAGTCCGGCATGTCGCGCGAGTTCTTCCAGAATCGATCTGGTGGCGCGATGTCGCTTTTCTGCCGGCTGATAAGGATCGGTTGCCGTCCCAATTGCGATCTCCTCGCCTGCGCGAACCTTCTTCAAATCGCGCCGCAGAAGCCACGCGACCTCGTCTTTTACGAAGATTTTTCGTTCAAACTCGGTCGGATCGGGGATGTCCATGAAGTCGTGCGTATACCATGCATAGCAGTATTTGCAGGCGAATTCGCAGCCGCGATATGGATTGATGGTCCATGTGAAGGGAAGATTGCGTCGCGAATCGCAGCGATTGAGGATGGAACGGACCGGGAGGGAGAAAAACTCGACTTTATGACCGTCGTCGAGGTGCTCACCTTGGCTCGCAAGCTTCGCAATTCCGACCAAACGCGGTTCGGGTTCAATTGGATACAGTGGCAGCGAAGCCATTTAGCGACTCCAAGCCGGCTAGATTCGCCGTTCTTTCGCCTTTAATTGTATCCGAAACCGTTAAGAAAAGATCTGGAAACAAAAGCCATTGACGCTCTAAATGCGCGCAATGCTAGCGAACTGAGGCCGTTCTCAGCACGCGTGCGAGGCATTCCACGAGCTTTTTGTTCTGCTCGGGCGTTCCGACGGTGATTCTCAGGCCGTTTTTGATGCCCCAAGGCGCCAGACTGCGGACAATAATGCCGTCATTTTGGATCCGGCGGGCGAGTTGCGTGGGGTCGTCTGCGGTTTCCACGTAGATGAAATTGGCCCGCGTAGGCGCCGCGCGGAAGCCCATTTCCTTCAAATAGGGCAGCAGAAACTCGACTCCTTCTGCGTTCCGCTCGACCGAAAGCCGGACGTGGGCCTTGTCTTTCAGGGCTGCTATTGCGCCGGCTTCACCCACTGCAGATACGGAAAATGCGGTCCGCAATTGCGCGAAATAGCGCAAAATTTCGGGATTTCCGACGCCATATCCGACTCGCAGACCGGCAAGTCCGTGCGCTTTTGAGAATGTACGCAGCACAATAAGGTTCTGCCGCGACCCGCGGGCGTGCTGCATCGCGCGCGAATAGACCTTGCCGTGATTTTGCGCCCAATATTCTCCGTAGTCGGAATAGGCCTCATCGAGCGCGATCATGACGTGATCTGGCACTCGCGACAGGAAATTGTCGAACGCGTCCGCGTCAAATCCGGTTCCGGTAGGGTTATTTGGGTTCGCGATATAGACGATTCGCGTCTCGGAATTGATAGCTTTGGCTAGCGCATCGAGGTTAAAAGCATCATTCTTCATCGGAACCTGGACGAATTGCGCTCCGGTAGCTCGCGTAACCAGTGAATAAACGATAAAAGAGCGTTCCGACGTGACCGCATTCAGGCCTGGAGCCAGCAAAGTTCTCGCAATTATGTCGAGCAGAGCGGTCGAACCGTCGGTTACAAGTATCTGTTCGGGCTTGATTCCGTGGTGCTGAGCGAGGGCAAAACGGAGTTCATTGGCGTCATTGTCGGGATAAAAGTTGACGTTTGCAGAAGTTTGCCGAATCGCTGCGACGGCCAGCGGAGAGGGCCCAAAAGGGTTTTCATTTGACGCCATCTTGATGCAAGAAACGCCGCTTTCGCGCTCCGCTTGCCGCAGTGGCTTACCTGGAACATAAGATGAAAGCTGACGGATGTTCTCGGGCACGCAGTCGGAAATCTTCATCTACCTCCAATATAAGTGGGAGTTCTTTATGGCGGCAAAACAAATCCGGCGCGGCTGAAAACCACGGTTTGGGACGCACTTAGCAATCGCTTTCAGCCCTCTTTGCGGTGATTTGCAGACCATTCACGGATGTTTCGGACCCTTGCGGCGGTCAGGACGCCTGCCGCCACGGCCGGAGGCGCCGGGACGAGCGTCCGATCTGGGTCGTCCGGAAAACCCGGACCTGCCCTTACTCGGCCCGCCACGTGGTCCGCTGGGCCGATTTTCACCGCTGCGATCGCCTCCTGGACGATGTCCAAATGGCCGAGATTGGCTCGGCCGCTGCTCAAATGCGCCCCGTTCGCGACGATTAGCCGGGCGATCTGAGCCCCCGCGGGGTTCGCCCGCGGCTGAATCACGATGAAAGGTGGGGCCCTCGCGACGCTCGTCGTCTCGGCGAGGCCCACGATTTGGTCTGCCCGCAGCCGAACTGGGTCCAAAACTGGGGCGTTCGCGACGATGATCGTTTCTTCGTGGGCCTTTAGGTCGCCTATTTGGCCCCGCGTCTCGCTGAAAACTGGGCCTTTCACGTCGATTATCATCGCGGCGAACGTCTTCTTGTGGCCCATTAGCGGCCGAATCGCGTCGAAACGCAGGCCGTTCGCGGCGATTTTCGTCACGTGGACGGCCTCTAAATGGCCTTTCTGCGTCGGAATGACGTCCGAAACTGGACGGCCCGCGTGAACTCTCCCGGCCCGGTCGATCCGCGGAAAATTCGCGTCGCGGGGGACGATCACCACCCGTTCGAAATTCTGGCCGGCGAGGTCGTCCCTCGCCCCGTTCCCGTGCTCCGCGATCAAAAGACCGTCCGCCCGCCTGCGGCCGCTCGCGCCGCTCTTGGTCCGGGCTGCGGCCGAAAGTTGGGCGACCTGCGGACCGTTCGCCTCGTTCACCGTCGCGCCGCGGCTTGCGCTCCGCAGAAAAACGGGAATCACGCTCTTCCCGGCGTACTCCGATCCGAGGTGGCGCGTCGAGCGCGTGCTGCAATCGGGTGAGTTCCTGCGGCTCGAGTGGCCGCGACTCGCCCGGCGGGAGATCGAGTTGAAGCGGACCATAACGAACGCGGCGAATTTTTTCGACGTGGTGTCCGATCTCTTCGAACATTTTTCGGATCTGCCGATTGCGTCCTTCGTACAGCGTGACCTCCAGCCAGGGATTGTCGGCTTCTTTGATCACGCGAATCCCTGCCGGCGCGGTGCGCACCCGCTTGTTCGGATCGCGCTCTTCGGCAATCGATATGCCCGAGCGCAAGCGCCTGAGCTGGTCTTCCGCCGGCATTCCCGCAACCTTCACGAGATAAGTTTTGGCAATGTGCGAGGCCGCCTTCATCAATTTGTGCGCGAGTGCACCGTCATTGGTGAGCAGCAGCAGGCCCTCGCTGTTGAAATCGAGACGTCCGACGGGATACAGACGGACCTTGCTGCGAATCAGGTCCATCACCGTGGGCCGACCTTCGGGATCGGAGACGGTGGTTACGTATCCTCGCGGCTTGTTGAAGGCGATGTACTCGTGGCGCTCGGCGCCTTGAAGCAGCTTTCCATTCACGCGGATCGAGTCTGTTTCGGGATCGGCCTTGGTGCCGAGCTCAGTAACAATGTTCCCGTTTACGCTCACCAGTCCGGACTGGATGAATTCTTCGGCTTTGCGGCGCGAGGCAATACCTGCCGCAGCCATGATCTTCTGTAACCGTTCGGGTGGCATAAATTTCCGTGCATCCGTTGGACCGAATGCCGCCTTTCACTCTGATTGCGTCGTTTCGACCGCAGTGTTTTCCTGATAAGCGTGTTCTTGATGTTCCTGATCTGAGGCCGAATTCTGCTCGGCTTCGCTTCCGGGCTGGTCGGGAATGCCGGTTGCATCCGCCAATCCGCCTTCGGGGAAGAGATCGTTTTCTCCCGCTTTGGTTAGCTTTTCAAATTCTTCGATGCTCGGAAGCTCGTTCAGGTCTTTGAGTCCGAAGCGGAGCAGGAAATCTTTTGTGGTCTTGTAAAGAATCGGACGTCCGATTACCGCTTTGCGTCCAGCAGTGGTGATCAGCTTCCGCGAAATCAGACTTGCGAGCACGCCGCTCGAATCCACGCCTCGGATTTCGCTGATCTCCGGTGCGGTAACCGGCTGCTTGTAAGCAATTACGGCCAGTGTTTCCAGAGCCTGCAACGACAATTTGATGGCCGGCTTCAGAGCCTTGGCGAATGCGCGAACGGCGTCGTGGTTCTCCGGCTTGGTGGACATGCGATATCCGCCGGCCAACTGGCGAATTTCGATTCCATGATCGGCCGAGTCATACTCGGCCACAAGCTGTTCGACAACTTCACGAACTCGCCGGCGCCCGCGGTCCCTCTTCTGCTTCGCCTGCTGTTTCTGCAGGTCCTCGGGAGATTTTTGCGCAGGCGCAGCCTGCAATTCCGGTGCTGCCTCGCTCGCAAGATCAGCGGCAGCCGTGGGCCCTTCGTTGTGCGGCTCTACACCGACATTTGCCGGCACGTCTTCGAGTTGGGCCGAGACATTCTGTTCGTCGCTCTCGATCTCATCCTGCACGACGGTGAGAATCTGATCGACCGTCACCGGTTCCTCGGCCGCGTAAATGATTGCTTCAATTTTTGCCTTAAGACTCATGCTGATTCCTGTTTCAAAGACTGTTCACCACGGAGACACGGAGGATTCACCACGGAGACACGGAGAAAGCGCCTTTGGGTTGCCTTCGTCCGATTTTCGATTTTCCTCCGTGTACTCCGTGTCTCCATGGTGCAATCGGTTCTCGTCTCAAGTCCAATCGTCTCTTACGCTGGCTGCGTTGCGCATCACGTTCTCAAAGTCCTCATGCTTCTTGATCAGAATCTCGCCGAAGACTGAATCCTGCCGCAGCAGAATGGCTTGCAGACGCACGAGCTCGAGCAGCGCAAGGAATGTACAAACCAGCGCGCGGCGCGATTGCACCGGCTGCAGAAGCCGTTTCAATCGAAGAGGCTTCTCTTCCATGAGCAAACGACGGCGAAGGTAATCGATCATCTGGCCCACCGTGACGGTTTCTTCGTCCACCTGCATCACCGGACGTTCGCGAATGCGGGAGAGTACCTGCTGAAATGTCGAGACCAGATCCACGACGTCTGCTTCCATCTCGGCTTCGGCGCCCTCGTCATCTTTGAAGTTCTTCAGCGCCGGATTCGACCAGACAGCCTCCTCGATCTCCTGTTTCTGCCGCAGCATCTGCGCCGCGCTCTTGAACTTTTCATGCTCGAGCAAGCGCTCGACTAATTCGCGACGCGGATCATCCTGATCTTCGGGCTTCGCGTCCGGATCGCGAGGCAGCAGCATCTTTGATTTGATGTGGATCAGCAGCGACGCCATGTAGATGAATTCCGCCGCAACATCCACATCAAGGTGCTTGAGAGTTTCGACGTAGGCGAGATACTGCGCTGTAATCTTCGCGATCGGGATGTCATAGACGTCGATGTTCTGCTTGCGGACGAGATCCAACAGCAAATCGAGCGGCCCGTCATAGACCTCACCGACAGTGACGGCGAACGGGAATTCGCTCGAAGGCTCTCGCTTAGGTGTTTGCGTCTGAGACATGAAAATCTACTGTGCTGCGCTTTCTGAAGATGGTTCGAAATGCTTCGACATCTTCATGGCTGCACGAACCTCTTCCATCGTGTTCTCTGCAGCTCTGCGCGCCCGCTCCGCGCCCTGTTCGAGCAGGCCCCAGGCTTGCTGAGGACGCTGCTCATAGTGGCTGCGGCGCTCCTGCATTGGCTTCAGAACGGTGACCAATGCGTCCGCCGCCCAGCTCTTACATTCAATGCAGCCGATTCCGGCGCCCCGGCAACCAGCATAGACCTTTTGCAGAGTCTCCGCGCTGCTGAAAATCTTGTGCACATCGCCGACCGGACAGACGTCGGGATTCCCAGGATCGGTGCGGCGCACCCGGGCAGGATCGGTGACCATGGTCTTCAGCTTCTGCCGAACGACTGGTTCCGGATCGCTCATCAAGATCGAATTGTTGTACGACTTTGACATCTTGCGGCCATCGGTGCCGGGCAACTTCGGCGATGGAGTGAGCAGCGCCTGCGGCTCGGGAAAAACATATTTGCGCCGCGGATCCACGGTCGCAGACTGTCGCGGATAAAAACCGTTGAACCTACGCGCGATCTCGCGCGTGATCTCGATGTGCGGCACCTGATCTTCGCCAACCGGAACAAACTCCGCCTGGTAGAGCATGATGTCTGCCGATTGCAGCAGCGGATATCCAAGAAATCCGTAGGTGTTCAGGTCCTTGTCGCGAATGTTCTGCTGCTGTTCTTTGTAGGTGGGTACGCGCTCGAGCCAGCCGAGCGGCGTAATCATCGATAGCAGCAGGTGCAGCTCCGCATGTTGCGGTACATGCGACTGAATGAACATCGTGCATCTCTGCGGATCGAGGCCGGCGGCCAGATAATCGAGGATTACTTCGATACAACTTTGTTTGATTGCCGAAGTGTCGGCGTAATCGGTGGTCAGCGCGTGCCAATCGGCAATGAAGAAGAAACAGTCATAGCTGTCCTGCAGCTTCACCCAGTTTGCCAGCGCGCCAACGTAGTTGCCCAGATGCAGCTTTCCCGTCGGACGCATGCCGCTCAAAATTCGCTGCTTTTTCCCGGCAGCGGTTTTTATCTGGTTGGTCGTGGTTAGCGAAGAGGCCTGATCCATCAAAGTCTCATGAGGTTTGCGCGG
>CAZLIE010000030.1:0-34436 GCA_964559345.1 uncultured Terriglobales bacterium | reverse complement strand
CCAACGAACGGAGCGGTTGATCCGATGGTCGCCAGACCACCGAGACCGCGCTTCAGCTCAGCGTGAACAATCGCTTCGGCACGCTCCAGAGCGCGCTTGCTGGCTTCGATCTGCTCGCCAGGGATGTCGCTAGAATCGCCGTGCGCCTTGAATTCCTGCAGGCCGGCGGTAACCACCTTGGCCAGGTGAGACTTCTTGTTGCGCTCGGCAACGCGGATAGCTTCGTCGATCTTGCCATCGCGCAGTGCTCCGGCAACCTGAGGAGCGAAAGAGCGCGACTGCTTGCGAGCTGCGTTGAAGGCGATGTAGCGATCGATCATCACGCCAATCGACCACGCGGACATGATGAACAGGATGATAACCACGATGCGAGCAAGCCATCCCATTTGTCGCCAAAGCGAAATGGGATCCCAGCCGACCTCACCGGTATCGCCCTGAAGCCACATGGCCAGAACCGGCAGCTTGTAATAGGCCGCCATTGCGAGAGTTGCCACTGAAATCACTTGAGTTAGTCCTCCTCAGAACTATGGATTGCAACGAATGATGCGAACTTAAAGGCCCGATTGCTGCTGATTTCTGTCACTCTAAATTCGACTCCAAATGCATGCGAGATGTTCCCGCAGGCGAAAGTCGAGTCGAGAAGTGATTTTTTGCCTGGAACTAACGGACGGAACCACAATAATTTTCAGGGGGGCCGTCCGGCCCCTCTGAACCAGAAGCTTAGATGCTCAAAATTGCGTCAATAGGTTTTCCAGCCTCTCGCAAACATTTTCCGCAAACGAGAGTCAGCCAGAGCCCTGAATTTATCCGCCGCTCAGGGTGAAATTCACCTGCACCGTTGTCTCTACCTCAACCGCCTCACCATTCAGGATGTAGGGCTTGTATCGCCACTGGCGGACTGCGTCAATGGCAGATTGATAGAGCATCGGAGGACCGCTTACGGCATGCAGGTTTTGAATTGATCCCTGCTTGCTGATGGTGGCCTGCAAGATCACAGTTCCCTGAATGCGAGCGGTCTTCGCGATCGGAGGATAGGTCGGGTTCGGCCCGGAAATCTTGTTTCCCGCTATCACGCCCGAGGACACGCGCACCTTCTGGGGAGCTGCGACTTTCGGCGGAGGCAGGGAGCTGCCGACGATTCCGCCGAGCACGCCAACCATAGTTCCACCAGCAACTCCGCCCGGTACGCCACCGGCTACTCCAGCCATCTGTGGCGGAGCTTCCTCTTCCTTCACCATCTTTACTTTGTCAGGAATCTTGGTTGGAGCGCGAAGCTGGTTGTTGATGACTTCCGTTTGCACCTTGATCACCTTCACCGGCGCTGCTGCAGGCGGTGGTGGTGGTGGCGGTGGTGGTGGCGGCGCGGCGATGAAGGTCATCATCTGGGCCTTCGGCAGCGCTTCCGTATAAATGAGGGGGATAAGAACCAAAACCCCAAGCAGGCACATCTGCAGAGCAAACGATACGAACGTCGTCAGGCCGCGCTTGGTTTTGATCCTTCCCGCAGATTCGACCAGGCTGTCTTCAAACATAGCCAATCTCCGTCAGGCACTATCTAATACCTTAGACACCGCAGGGGTTCGATTTGCTCCCAACGTAGAGTTTCGCGTCTGGAATTCAATAACCCCTTTGACTTCTTCTCTACGCCCGGATCCTTGAACGCCGACGAGCCGCGCCGGGTACCACGGTCGTGCCAGCTCTGGCCAAACGCCAGTCCTGGTAAGCGACGAGCATGGGAGCCGCCACCGCGATCGACGAATAAGTACCGATTAGGATGCCTACTACTAGTGCAAAGGAAAACCCGCGTAGAACCTCTCCTCCAAATAAATACAAGGAGAGCACCGTCAGGAACGTGAGCCCCGAGGTAAGAACAGTCCGGCTCAACGTCTGATTGATGCTGCGGTTCACGATCTCCGACAGCGACTCACGCCGGAGCAGCTTTATATTCTCGCGGATGCGGTCGAAAACGACGATGGTGTCGTTCATCGAATATCCGATCAGCGTAAGAATCGCGGCGATAACGGTAAGCGTTATCTCTTGATTCGTCAAGGAAAAGGCCCCGACCGTGATCAGAGTGTCATGGAAGACAGCCACTACAGCGGCTACGCCATAGATCCATTCAAAGCGAAAGGCAAGATATACGAGCATTCCGGCGAGCGAATAAACCGTCGCCCATGCTGCCTGTTTTCGAAGCTGCGCGCCAACCTGCGGACCGACGATCTGTACGCTGCGCACTCCAAATTGCGATGTGAAGGCTCCCTCTTCGAGCGAGCTCAGAACCTGCGGGGGCACAGTTCCGTTCAGCTCGTCTATGGAGGCAATGACGCCGGAGCGCTGCTTGTCACGATAGTCGGTGATTCGGCGAGCAGTTTCAGAGTAGCGGGTGCTGGCATCAGTCCCGAGATGCAGCGGGTCTTTGGTGAGCAAATCTTGGCTGATCTGGCTGGCACTCGCGTTGTTCAGGTCGATTTTGCCGGGCTCCGAGGCGCCAAAATACTTTTCCAGCGCGGTGACGACCTTGGCGCGCCCTTGATCGAGTGACTGCTCGCTCGTCTCGCGCGCAGGCAGCCGGACGATCACTTCGTTATTCGCAGCCTGGCCGAGGCGCTGAATCTCGGCATCGTGGTACCCCGCTTCATCGACGGCACGGCGAACATTGTTGTAGTCCGGCGACTTCACGAACTTGATGTCCACCAGAGTGCCGCCCTTGAAGTCCACGCCCAGCGGCAATCCGTGCCAGAAGAACAACGAAAGAATTCCGGCCACGCTGAAGATGAGAGAGAAGCTCAGGAAATACCACTTCTTCCCGAGAAAATCGATGTTGGTGTTCTTAAATAATTCCAATTTGTAGATCCTTAGCTAAAACTCAATATCACCACGGAGGCACTGAACACACGGAGAAAACCAAAATCAGGTTCTAAAGAACGCAAGATCCTATGCGTTAAGGCAAACTTTAAAGGCGTTTCTCCGTGAGCTCCGAATCTCCATGGTGAAAGGCACTGAGAATACGGAGAAAAGCTAAATCGTCAAAATTTCCATCCGCCGAGCCGAACTCTCAAAGGCCAACTTCAAAGGCTTTCTCCGTGAGCCCCGTGTCTCCGCAGTGAAATCGCATTAAATGCTCAGCGCGGCTCCGCGTTCCTTCCGGCTCAGGCCCACATCGAAGATCACGCGCGACACGAACACTGCCGTAAACAAATTTGCCAGCAAGCCGAACGTCAATGTCACGGCGAATCCGCGCACCGGACCGGTACCGAAAATAAACAGGATGAATGCGGAAACGATCGTGGTTACGTGTGTATCGACGATCGTCAGCCACGCGTGGGCGAAGCCCTGATCGACCGCCGCGGCCGGCGCTTTGCCAGCCCTCAATTCTTCTCGAATGCGTTCAAAGATCAGCACGTTGGAGTCAACGCCCATACCGATGGTCAGGATGACGCCTGCAATTCCCGGCAGAGTAAGGGTCGCCCCACTGAAACCGAGGAATCCGAGCAGAATAACAAGGTTCAGCAGCAGCGCCAGATCGGCATTGATCCCCGCTCCGTGGTAATAGAACAGCATGAAAACGAGCACCGCCGTCATTCCCACGACTGCAGCGAGAACGCCCTGGCGTATCGAATCGGCGCCCAGCGAAGGCCCAACCGTCTCTTCGTCCAGATAGTGAATGCTCGCAGGCAGCGCGCCCGAGCGCAGCATCATGGAAAGATCGCGCGTCTGCTGCTCGGTAAAGGCGCCGGTGATGCGCACGTTGTCCCGAATCTGCTCCTGAATCGTCGCCTCTTCGCGGACGCGATTATCGAGAACGATTGCCAACTTGTCGCCAACGTGCGCGGCAGTGAACTGGCCGAAACGGCGTCCACCATCGTTTGAAAGCGAAAACTGCACGTCAGGACGGCCGTTTTCATCGCGGCTAGGCTGCGCGTCGCGGATGTCGCTGCCGGCAACCGCCGCCGTCCGCGAAACTAGAAAGTATTGCGGCTCATCGGTTCCGTTACCGGTATTGCCCCGCAGCAGCATCGCGTCCGAGGGTATCTGTCCGCCATTGGCCTGCAGCGCCGACTGTTCGTCAGGATACGGACCGCCGAGTCCTTGACGGATATCCAGCATCGCCGTGGACTGCATAATGTCCTTGACCCGAGCGGGATCGTCAACACCAGGCAATTCGACCAAAATCTGATTCTCGCCGAGGCCGTGTTCCTGGATCACAGGTTCGCTGACGCCAAGCTGGTCAACGCGGCTGCGGATCGTTTCGATCGCCTGCTGTACCGCCCGCTGCTTGAGGCTGGTCAGCTCCGACGGCTTCATCACCAGGTTGTAGGTGTTATTTGAGCCGCTCTGGAGGTCGTACTTGTTGAAGCCGTCGCTGACCGTGCTTCGCAGCGCGCTGGTCTTGTCCGGCGACACGCCCTGGATCTGGATGGTCTCAGGATGGTTCTGCGGGTCGGGCTTGGTGATGTCGGTGTAAGTGACGCCCGCTTTATTGAGATCTTCCTTGAGCGCCTGCAAAGTCCGATCGGTTTCCGCGCTTACGGCTTCATTGACCGCGACCTGAAGAATAAGGTGCGTTCCGCCCTTGAGGTCGAGTCCGAGATGGATGTTCTCCTGGATGGCGGCACGAATTCCGCCCTCCTTCCACGCCGCCATGGCCGCTTCCGGGTTCGTACCGAAGAAAATGCCGTACACAAAGACGAGCAGAACGGCGACGATGAGAACAATTTTTGTCAGAAAGTTTTTACGCATTTACTTGGCTTCTTCTGGATTAGCGAGAGAGACCACAGCAGAACGGGCCACCTCGAGTCGCAAATTGTCGGGAGGAACGCGCAACTGAACTGCGTCCTCCTTGACGGAGATTACCGTTCCACGGATACCGCCACTGGTGACGACGCGGTCACCATTCTTGAGGCCGGCGAGCATCTGCTGCCATTTCTTCTGCTTTTTCTGCTGCGGCATGATCAGCATCAGATAGAAGATCGCGAAAATGACGATCAACGGGGCAATACTGAGGAACGCAGAGCCGGACACTTGCGCCAACAGGCAGCTAACTGGGTGGATTTCCATCAATTTTTTATCTCTACGGGCGTGAACGGATCAGTGATTCGTAATTTGCGATTCGATCGCCGAAATCACCAATGGCGGCTGACGGATCGGGTCGTCGAAATCCTGAGTCCTTGCGCGGCTTTGCAGCCTGCGTCAACTCGTCTGCTCTGAAAGCTGGACTGCCTCAGAGAGCCTCGCTCGCAACTCTCCAAGCCTAATAGCATGACGGACACTGCGCATCGTGTCAAGATAATGGGCAAGGTTGTGAATGCTGTTCAGCACCGCTGCCAGCGGCTCTCCGGCAACGAACAAGTGCCGAAGATAAGCGCGTGTGTAGCGCGCGCAAACCATGCACGCACAATTGCCGTCGAGTTGCTGCTGATCTCGGGCAAAGCGCGCATTCTTGATATTGATTCGCCCCTCTGAGGTGAACAGAAGACCGTGACGGGCGGCGCGAGTGGGCAGCACGCAGTCCATCATGTCCACGCCCATCGCTGCGTATTCGACGATTTCTTCCGGATATCCGACGCCCATTACATAACGAGGCTGATCTTTCGGCAGCAGCGGCAGCGTGCTCGCGATGATCTCGCGTGTAAGTTCACGTGGTTCTCCGACGCTTAGTCCGCCGATTGCATATCCGGAGAATCCGATCTCGACCAGTCGCTCGGCAGATTCGCGCCGCAGATCCGGATACATTCCGCCCTGAACAATTCCAAAAAGCGATGGTCTAGCCTGCTTTTCTTCTGCCCAGGGAGTCTCTTCTTTATGTGCGTCGAAATAATCTTCGCTGCGGCGCGCCCACCGGGCAGTCATTTCCATCGACTCGCGGGCACGGCTTCGCTCAGCCGGATGCTCAGTGCACTCGTCGAACGCCATAATAATGTCCGCTCCGAGCGCGATTTGGATCTCAATGGACCGCTCGGGAGTAAAAAAATGCCGTGAACCGTCCAGATGCGACCGGAATTCAACACCGTCTTCGCTGACTTTCCGCAGCTCGGACAGAGAAAAAACCTGGAATCCGCCGGAATCGGTGAGGATACTGCGATTCCAGGACATGAATTTGTGCAGTCCACCCAGTTCGCGAACTACTTCATGCCCAGGCCGGAGATACAGATGGTAGGTGTTCCCCAACAAAATCTGCACTCCGAGCTCTTCCAAAATGTGCTGGGGGACGCCTTTGACAGAGGCAAGAGTGCCTACCGGCATAAATACTGGTGTGTCAACCGCACCGTGAGCCGTTTGGATTTCGCCTAAACGCGCCGGCCTGTCCTCTGCGGAGATAGAAAAAGAAAGGGACATCAGAATCTCGAGAAGCTAAGAGTCCAGCCGGCATGGATCATTTTTCTGTTTACTTCCAGCCCATTCGCTCGCGCAGCGACGTGACGTGCGCCACATGATGTGCTCCGTGCCAAGCGTAAAGTGAGACCAACCAGTCCAGAGTGCGGACGCCATGTTCGGGATGCATTAACGTTCGACGGAAATCTGTCTCGGAAAGCGAACGCAGCAGATGAATCCAGCGTTCATGCAGCGTTTCCAGCAGCACCAATGATGTCTCAATGGGAGTATTGCGGACGTCGGCAAGATTCGCCCAGGCCCTCTCGTCATAAGGTTTGATCGGCGGTTCGTTCTCTGTCAGCGCGAGTTTCGTACGGATGAGCGCGTTCATATGGCTGTCGGGAACGTGGTGTACGACCTGACGCACCGTCCAACCGCCGTCGCGATAGGGCATATCGAGTTGTTCCTGACTCAGGCCGCTCACCGCCTCCCGTAGTCGGGCGGGCGTGAGTGAAATGCGCTCGATCGCCTTGTCGCGCTGCTCTCGTGTGAGTGGAGCGTTGTATTCGAATTTGCCGGTTGGAAACCTCGGATCGTCGACAGTCATGGTCTGTGTACTCATCGAAACACCTTTTCAGAAAACTTATTTCTGGACAGCCAGGGTCTTCTGCATGAATTTTGCCACGTTCACCACCGCGCGATGCACGAATCCAGAACCGATCGGCTGCTGTTCGTTACGCGCGCTCACGCGAAAAATGTAGAACCGGCCTTCCACCCGATCAAGGACCGCTTCCGCAATCACGTTCTGACCAATGCTGGTTGGAGCGCGATGATCTACATGGATGGCCGTTCCCACGGTCGTCTCACCCGGATCGCAAAATGGCTTCTGCGCTTCAAAGCAAGCGTATTCCATCCAGCCAATCATCCAAGGCGTCGCCAACACCGGAGGAAGTTCGGGACTGAGCGCAGCCAACGTATGCCGGTGCTCGACGACATGAGCAACCCCGGCACGAATACCGATCGGAGGAGTTTGAGCCATTAGTTGAAGAACCTTGAATCTTACGGGACTGGAAAACCGCGTGCAATTTAAACACTTTTCTGCAGACAAAACAGGTTCAGGGATTCACTCTTTCATAGATTTGAGACTTCTTAGTCCCCTGTCTCTACAGAATCTTGAAGGGCGAACTGCTGCGAAAAAGCATTTCACGGCGATATTCACATTGCTTAAATCTGCTTATGGAAAACTTTCAGCACGAATGATAGATTTCAGCGTCCCCGCATAAGCTCAGAACCAGGCTCCCCACGTTCGAGGCGGTGAAGACGCTAAGTTGCCGTGTGCTCAAGCTCACAGGAACTAGATTCGAACACTTCACGTTCAGGAGTTTCCACATGATGTCAAAGCCATCCCGCAGAATGTCCGGGAAACGGTCGTACCGTCCCGGCATGCATTCGCTTTTGCACCTCTTTATCGCGATTCTGCTAACGCTCGTGGCCTGCACTGCCGGTTTTGCGCAATCGACGACTGATGGCGCAATCGGCGGTACCGTTTACGATGCTGCCGGAGCAGCGGTGCCGAATGCGACCGTCACGGTCCACAACAACGGCACCAACGCCGAACAGACGGTTACAACGGATGCGTCCGGCTACTACCGCGCTCGTGGCCTGCAGCCCGCGAGTTATACCGTCACTATCAACGCACAGGGATTCGCCGCCTACAAATCGCAAAACGTAGTTGTGCAGGTTGGGAGCGTCACGGACGTCTCGCCGCGGCTCGGCGTTAGCGGCGCTGCTGAAACTGTCAACGTGACCGGAGAAACACCGCAGGTGAATACGGCCTCTGCAGATTTTGCCCCCGTAGTAGATGCCGTGCAGATCGCGAACTTGCCGATCAACGGCGGACGGTGGTCCGATTTCGCTTTGCTGACCCCGACGGTGCTGAATAACCCAAGTGGATTCGGTTTGGTGAGCGTCCGCGGAATCAGCGCGTTGTTAAACAACAACACCATTGATGGCGCTGACAACAATCAAGCGTTCTTCTCCGAAGAGCGCGGACGTACGCGCGCTGGCTACTCGACTCCAAAGGTGGCCATCCAAGAATTCCAGGTCAACACCTCGAACTACTCTTCAGAATATGGACGTGCTGCCGGAGCCGTCATCAACACAGTCACGAAGAGCGGCACGAACGCTTATCACGGAGAGCTGTACTTCTTCGATCGCGACAACGATTGGGGCGCCAAGAATCCGTTCACAAAGGTGTTCACGCAAACGTCGCCCGGTGTATTCAGCCAAAGCGTGATCAAGCCGAAAGATTGGCGCAAGATGTGGGGCCTGGGAATCGGTGGCCCAATCATTAAAGACAAACTCTTCTTCTACTTCGCCTACGACCAGTATCGGCGGAACTTCCCGGGATTGGCGACTCTCACCAGTCCCGCCCAGTTTTTCGCTGCAGCCAGCGCCACACAACCCGCTGGCCAGAGCCCTGCCACCTGCGCTACGAGCAAGAACAATAGTCTGGCTACTCAGAACGTCTGCACGTTGGCGAGCAACCTGAATATTCCTTATGCCACCGCTCTAACCAACTACAACAACGGCCTCAACGACATCCTCGGCGAACTCGGTCCGGTACCTCGAACCGGAGATCAGACGATCTTCCTGCCGAAACTCGACTGGAACATCACCCAGAAGAATCACGCGTCGTTCGAGGTGAACCGGATGCGCTGGGCGTCACCGCAAGGCATTCAGACGCAGGCCAGCAACACCCTCGGAGTCGCGAGCTTTGGCAGTGACTACGTGCGCGACACTTGGGGAATCGCCAAACTCGATACCTACATCACCAACGCTTTGGTCAACGAGGCTCGATATCAGTATGGGCGCGATTTCGAATTCGAATTCCCGCAATCGCCGACCGCTTACGAGCAAGCTCATCTGACGAAAACTCCGACCTATACCAATCCGTTCGGAGTCGCTCCTGATGTGTTCTTCAGCTTCAACTCCTTCGACATCGGCACACCAAGCTTCCTCACTCGTCCGAAGTTCCCCGACGAACGACGCAACCAGTTTGCCGATACCGTCAGCTGGACCCACGGTAATCACAGCTTTAAATTCGGCGGCGACTACGTGCATACCAATGACGTCAGCCAAAACCTTCGTTTCCAATTTGGCTCTTACACCTATACCAGCTTCGGGAACTATCTCTCCGACGTGATTAGTCCAAACCATTGCACCGTGAGCGGCAAGGCCAACCAGCCCTGCTATAGCACTTTCCAGCAGGCATTCGGGCCGTTGGGCTTTACCTTTAATACGGATGAAGTAGGCGTGTTCGTCCAGGACGACTGGAAGATCCATCCGCGTCTTACGGTGAATCTCGGCGTGCGCTGGGACTACGAAAAACTTCCTTCGCCTTTCAGCAATCTGGTCAATCCCGCAATTCCACAGACTGGAACACTACCGGATGACAAGAACAACTTCGGCCCACGTGTGGGCTTTGCCTATGATCTGCGCGGAAACGGCAAGCAGGTTCTACGCGGCGGATACGGCATCTTCTTCGGCAGGATCATCAACTCGACCATCTACAACGCTCTGATCAACACCGGCATGCCCGCAGGCCAGGCGTCATACACGTTCAGTGCGACAACCTCTGGGGCACCACCATTCCCGCAGATCATTCCACCGCCCGCGGGTAACTCCTCTGTACTACCTGGAGCCACCGCGGCCAAACCAGCAGTGCAATTCTTTGATCACAACTTCCAGGCGCCTCAGATTCACGAAACCGACCTGACCTTCGAGCAGGACTTCGGCTGGAACACAGTCATGTCGGTCAGTTACCTCGGAAGCTATGGGCGCCAATTGCCGGGCTTCGTCGATACCAACATCGCTCGTGCAACCCAGAACATCAGCTATCTCGTTAATGGCGGGCCGCTGGCGGGACAGACGATAACTTCGCCGCTTTATACCACCCGAATCAACAATAATTTCGGAGCGATGACCGACATCTTCAGCGGCATCAACTCGAATTACCAAGCGTTGGCCGTTCAGTTGAATCATCGTCTCACGCACAACGTCCAGTTCAGCGCAAACTACACTTGGGCACACGCGTTGGATTACGTGCAGAACGAGGCCACATTCACCGATACCAATGACCTGCTCGATCCGTATAACCTGCGCGGCGAATATGGCAACTCGATCTATGACGTGCCGAACCGGTTTGTGTTCAGCGCCGTAGCTGACTCGCCATGGAAGGCGGAAGGTTTCAAAGGCTTTCTGCTGAATGGGTGGGAACTGGCTCCGATCTTCCAGGAGCAGAACGGGCTGCCGTACTCTCTGACCACTTCGGGTAACCCGCCAAGCGGCCTCCCATTCTTCAGCGGCGGCTCCGGCATCAACGATTCCGGCGGCAGAAAGGGCCTGCCGGGCGTAGAACGCAACACCTTCCGCGTCCAGAACACGCAAGTCATGGATCTGCGCCTTTCAAAGCATTTCACGTTCCACGACCGCTACGGCGCTGAGTTCATTGGTGAGGCTTTCAACCTTTTCAACCACTTCAACCCGACTAACCAAAATACGCTCGGATACTCGGCGGGTTGCCAATTGAATCCTGGTGCGACTGGCACTTGCTCGATCAGCAACGGGATTCCGGTACTCAACTTCAACCCCACGTTCGGGCAAATCACGAATGCGAACAGCAACTTCGCCTACTCTCCGCGGCAGGTGCAGTTGGCGGTACGGTTCACGTTCTGAAGAAGGCAAATCTCCAGCAAGGCAGCCAGCGATGGCTGCCTTTTTTCTAGGAGAAACCAGCGTTTGAGACGAACCATCAGTCCGTCCTTACGAGGTCTAAACCGATACAATGAAGAGTTGAAGCAATGCAGTTCACGGAACAATACGATGTAGTAGTTGTCGGCGCTGGGCACGCTGGGTGCGAGGCGGCAATGGCCTGTGCGCGCATGGGCCTGAGAACCGCCCTGTTCACGCTCAACGTTGACCTCATTGCTCAGATGTCGTGCAATCCCGCAGTCGGCGGAATTGCCAAGGGTCATCTGGTCCGTGAAGTGGACGCCATGGGCGGCATTATGGGCGAGGTTACCGACGCAGTCGGCATCCAATTTCGACTGCTGAATACCTCGCGAGGGCCGGCCGTGTGGTCTCCGCGCGCGCAGTGTGACAAGCAGCAGTATCGGGTCAAAATGCGCGAGGTGCTTGAGGCTCAGCCAAACCTTTACATCAAGCAGGCAGAAGTTGCCGAGCTGATCGTTGAGGATCTCCGGTCTGACGACCTCGCTTCGACAGGCGAAAACGGATCTGCCACAGGTTCCACAAACAGAATCGCGACCGGCATTCGGCTGCGGGATGGACGCAGCGTTCATGCTGGCGCAGTTGTAATTACGACCGGCACATTCCTGAACGGGCTCATCCATTGCGGCGAGCAGACCTATCCCGCTGGACGTTCCGGAGAACCTCCTTCACAGCTTCTAGGCGAATCGTTAAAGATACTGGGACTACGTGGTTGCCGCTTGAAGACCGGCACGCCGCCGCGTCTGGATGGCCGCTCTATCGATTGGTCGCGATTCGCTGAGCAGCCCGGTGATGACGATCCGACTCCATTCAGCTTCCGGACAAAGCAGATCGAGCAGGAGCAGGTGCCCTGCTACATCGCGTTCACCACGGAGGAAACGCATCGCATCATCCGTGAAAACGTTCATCGCTCTCCGATGTACTCCGGACAGATCCAGTCCATTGGGCCGCGATATTGCCCGTCGATCGAAGACAAGATCGTCAAATTTCCTGACAAGCTGCAGCACCAGCTCTTCCTCGAGCCAGAGGGATTGAACACGCACGAGATCTACGTGAATGGCATGTCCACATCGATGCCCATTGATGTGCAGCTCGCCATGATTAAATCCGTGCCGGGACTCGAAACGGCGGAGATGCTGCGGCCCGGCTACGCGATCGAGTACGACTCAATCGATCCGACCGAGCTCGAGCGCACGCTCGAAACCAAAAAGATTTCCAACCTCTTTCTCGCCGGACAGATCAATGGCACTTCGGGATACGAAGAGGCAGCATGCCAGGGAATCATGGCGGGCATCAACGCGGCGCTGAAGGTAAAGGGTGAGCCGCCATTCATCCTCGACCGGACTGAAGGCTACACCGCAATCTTGATTGATGACCTGATCAGCAAGGGAACAAACGAGCCGTATCGGATGTTTACCTCCAGGGCGGAGTTTCGTTTGCAGTTGCGCATTGACAACGCCGACCGGAGGCTTACACCCCACGGTCGCAGGCTCGGTCTGATCTCTGACGAGGCTTGGCGCGAGTATCTGGCGAAGCAAGCACGTGCCGCGGCGCTGCGGTCCGTGTTGGAAAACACGAAGGCGGAGTTGGATAAGCTGGCCGCTGCTGCTCCGCAGAAGCCTGGCGCGCTGAACAATGCGGCGGGATCGACGTATGCTCAACTGCTCAGGCGGCCAGAGATCGCGATCGAGGATTTCGCTCCCGCGCTTCGTGAACTCCTACCGCAATTTTTTGCGGCCTGCCATTCGCCGCTCGACGGCCCACTCTCTTCGCAAGCGCGCAATGAATTGAAGTCGGTTGAGACTGAGATCAAGTACGCCGGCTACCTGCAGCAACAGCAGCGGTCCATCGATCGCCTGAAGAAGGCAGAAGCGAGCTCGATTCCAGAATGGTTCGACTATTCACAGGTGAGCGGACTCTCGCGCGAGATGAACGAGAAGCTTACCCGTGTTCGTCCGCGTACTCTAGGTCATGCGGGCCGAATCCCTGGAGTGACCCCGGCGGCCGTGTCACTGATCCACGTCTATATCGAAATTCAAGCGCGTAGAATGCAGCAAGCAGCGCAATCTTTGTAATTCCAGAACTCCAGCCAAACAATGAGTCAACGCGAGAAACCCCCTCTTGGCAAAGCGCCGTTAGCCTACGAAAACAGTGCATTCATCAACAGTCCTGAAGGACGCGTGCTGCGCATTCTTGCCGAATACCAGGAACCTCTGGGGAGATTTCGACGTGAGCGCATTCAGGACACAGTCGTCTTCTTCGGTTCGGCAAGATTCGCGAACATGTCGGAGGCGCAGAGTGCTCTTCAGTTGCTTGATAAGCCGGGATCGGCCCGTCCTGCTCCCGAGTATGAACAACCCGCGACACTCAAAGGAGCATTGGAAGGCCGTGAGAATTCGCTCAAGCTGAAACGCGCTCGCGCAGCCGTGGATATGGCTCGCTACTATGAAGACGCCCGACGTCTGGCCTTTCTTCTCACCAAATGGTCGATGAAGCTCCCTTCAAAGCGCCACCGATTCGTAGTCACGTCGGGTGGTGGCCCAGGCATCATGGAAGCTGCGAACCTCGGCGCCAATGAAGCTGGTGGCAAGACCATTGGCCTTAACATCCGTTTACCGTTCGAACAGTTTCCCAACCGCTACATCACTCCCGAACTGAACTTCGAGTTCCACTACTTCTTCATGCGGAAGTATTGGTTCGCGTATCTCGCCAAGGCTTTGGTGATCTTCCCCGGTGGATTTGGCACACTCGACGAATTATTCGAGATACTCACGCTCGCCCAGACTGACAAATTGGCGAAGAAGATCGTGGTCTTGATCTATGGCAAGGACTATTGGAATCGCGTACTCAACTTAGACGCCCTCGTGGATGCGGGCGCAATCTCTCCCGATGACAAGGAGCTGTTTTGCTATGTTGATTCACCCGAAGAAGGATTTGAAATGCTGAAGGAATCGCTTACCAAATATCATCTGCAGCCGCAGCAAGCTCGACCGGAACCTTCCGAGCACGAAAAAGACGATCGCGAAAAAGATACGGGTGACTTTCCAGAGATTGCAAAGACGCGTGGCTGAATAGCAGAAAGAGCCTTCAGAATGGAACTCAATGTGTCACCCAGGGCCAACAACGCAAATTGAGGGAGTTGGCGAAAACGTTGTCCAGGAACATCTCCAAGAAGGCTAAACAATTTTCCCCCGATCGCCGACGACAGCGTCTTCAAAAGCTTTTGGATATCGCCAATCGCCGGCCGAAATAACTCGATCCTCGCGCGTCATAATCGATTCAATCCTTCTAAAATCTGAGACGGAAGAGTGATTTATATCTGCCAACACTGATGAAGCTGCCGGAGAACAAGGCCGGAATTATAGCGGTCGAAGAACAAACGACAAACGAACACCGGTTTGATCTGTCTAAGTTTGCCTAGACAAATTCCGGCAGCTATACTGACCCGTTTGCGCAGGCGGCAGCTTCCCAATGAGTCTTGTATGCCCGCGTGTTCAGAGGTCCACCAAGAGAGAGCATTATGACGACTGTGACGAAGGAACATACGGGGAACTTTTCCGCCGAGCAGGAATTCAATCCGTGGGAGGCGCAGGCTGCGCGCTTTGACCTCGCAGCGGAGAAGCTGAAGCTCGATCCCGGCATCTGGAAGGTCCTGCGCTACCCCAATCGCGAGATCATCGTGCACATTCCCGTGCAGATGGACAACGGCGGCATCGAGGTCTTCACCGGATTTCGCGTCCAGCACTCGATCGCGCGCGGCCCAGCGAAGGGTGGTATCCGCTACAGTCCCGATGTCTCGCTCGATGAAGTTCGCGCTCTCGCGAGTTGGATGTCCTGGAAATGCGCTGTCGTCAATATTCCGTTCGGCGGAGCCAAGGGCGGCATTATTTGCGATCCGAAAAAACTTTCGCAGACCGAACTCGAGAAGATCACCCGACGCTACACCGCTGAACTGATCGAATTCATTGGCCCCGAGAAAGACGTTCCTGCTCCGGACATGGGCACCAACGAGCAAACGATGGCATGGATCATGGACACTTATTCCATGCACATGCGCCAGACCGTCACGGCGGTGGTGACAGGCAAACCGCTGAACATCGGCGGATCGCGCGGACGCCGCGAGGCCACGGGTCGCGGCCTGATGATCGTCTGCAATGAAGCCATTCGCAAACTGGGAATGCAGCCCGAAACTACGCGAGTAATCGTGCAGGGATTCGGTAACGTAGGCTCAAATGCCGCAAAGCTCATGGCCGATGCCGGATACAAGATCATCGGCATAGCCGAGTACGATGGCGGCCTCTACAATAAAAACGGACTTGATATCGACGCGCTGCTCACGCATCGCCATCGCAATGGCACAATCACTGGCTTCAAAGACGCAGAGGCGCACGATGCTAATGATCTGCTCGTCACCGACTGCGACATCTTGGTTCCGGCAGCAACTGAGAACGTTATCACTAGCCGCAACGCCGACAAGATCAAAGCTAGAATCATTGCCGAAGGCGCGAACGGTCCGACAACCGCAGTCGCGGACGACATCCTTGCTGACAAAAACATCTTCGTAATTCCCGACATCCTTGCGAATGCCGGCGGGGTGACCGCCTCCTACTTCGAATGGGTGCAGGACCGTCAGGGCTTCTTCTGGAAAGAGTCCGTGGTCAACGAGCAGCTCGAG
Source organism: uncultured Terriglobales bacterium (assembly GCA_964559345.1). Taxonomy (GTDB): domain Bacteria; phylum Acidobacteriota; class Terriglobia; order Terriglobales; family Acidobacteriaceae; genus Gp1-AA112. Next base: position 18,658 of record CAZLIE010000030.1, on the reverse strand, counting down.
GACATCCTCAAGGAATCATTCGAGGAGGTCGTGCGTTACTCCGAGACGCACGGCGTGAACAACCGCCTCGCCGCCTACATGCTAGCGGTCGATCGAGTGCAATTCACGATTCGGCAGCGCGGAATTTACGCTTAGCTTTGAGGCGGTTCACCACCGAGACACGGAGTTCACGGAACGACAGCCTTTGGGGAGCGCTTCCTGGGGCCGATTCGTTTACTTCTGAACATAGAAGAACCCACAGAGCACAGAGGAAGACCCTTGTTGTGGCTTCTTTGCGACTAGTTCGGTTCTGCTGTTAGCGAAGACGCTGAACCGATGAACTTGTCTTTCCGAGACTCCTCGCTGGAAGAAATCAAGAAGAACGCAGGGACCGCATTCGCAGATCTGGATGAAGCCTCTGCCGATCAAATGAAGCCAATGGCTATCAAAAGATCATTAAAGGGCTTTCCTCTGTGCCCTCCGTGTCCTCTGTGGTAGAGCCGAGAGCACCATTTATAATTGTCGGTTGCTTTATCTCCCCGATTCTTATTAGTGGAAGGACTCCATGCCGACCGATGTAATCATGCCTCAGATGGGCGAATCCATCTTTGAGGGCACGCTCACCAAATGGCTCAAGAAGCCAGGCGACAAAGTTCAGCGCGACGAACCTCTGTTTGAAATTTCTACCGACAAGGTTGACGCCGAAATTCCGGCTCCGGCAACCGGCGTCCTCAAAGAGGTAAAAGTTAAGGAAGGCGCTACCGTGCAGGTGAACACTGTTGTTGGCGTAATCGATGCTGACGGCGCGGGCGCGAACGCTCCTGCGCAGACTGCACCCGAGCCGGCCAAAACCGCTGGAGAGCCAAGTGCAGCTTCCACAGATGGCCCGTCGCGCGCTGCCCAGCCATCGCAACCCAGCTCAGCGCCCACCGCCAGAGCCGACGAGACTGAAACCGAAATGCCGGGCGCGCCGCAACAGAAGCCTCAGGCCGCACAGCCGTCGAACGTCACTGAGATCAGCAGTGGTGAGGGCGAGCGTCTGCGTTCGAGCCCGCTTGTGCGCAAGATCGCCAAGGACAACAACGTCGATCTGGCGCAGGTGCCCGGCTCTGGAACCGCGGGACGCATCACCAAAGACGACATCCTCGATTTCATCTCGAAGCATCCAGCCGGTGCTCCGGCCGAACGACGTCCGGCAGCGGCGCAACCTCCTGCATATCCACAGCCCGCAATGTCTCAGCCGCAAGCGGCTGCTGCTCCAGCCGCTCCGTTGCCTGCTCCCGTTCCCGGCGAGCTGGTGCCGATGAGCAAAATGCGGTCGATCATTGCTAAGCGGATGGTCGAGTCGAAGCACACCAGCGCGCACGTCCATACGGTTTTCAAAGTCGACATGACGCGCATCGTGAAGATCCGCGAGCGCGAGCGTGCCAAGTTTGAAGCACGCAACGGCGTGAAGCTGACATACATGCCGTTCATCGGACGCGCGGTGATCGCCGGTATTAAAGCCATGCCGATTGTTAACTCATCCGTTGAAGGTGAGGCCATCCGCTATCACAAGAACGTCAACATCGGCATTGCCGTTGCGCTCGATTGGGGATTGATTGTCCCTGTCGTCAAACAGGCGGAGGAGCGCAGCTTCCTAGGACTGCAGCGTGCAATTAACGATGTCGCCGAACGCGCCCGCGCAAAGAAACTTCAGCCGGACGAGGTGCAGGGCGGAACGTTCACAATCACGAACCCCGGAATTTTCGGTCCACAGTTCGGGACGCCGATTATCATGCAGCCGCAGGTTGCAATTCTGGGCATGGGCGGACTCTTCAAGGAGCCGGTGGTGATCACCGACGAGAACGGCAGCGACATGATCGCGATCCGCTCGATCATTCGCCTGACCCTCGGCTACGATCACCGCATCATTGATGGCGCCGATGCAGACAAGTTCATGGTCGCCGTGCGCAACTATCTCGAGAAGTGGAGCGAGGAAATCGGCTAGGCACCAGCTGAAATGAAAATTAAGGGTGGCCCGAGGGTCACCCTTTTGTTCTTTACTTCAATATCGACTACGACGCCGCGCGCGCACTCACAGTGTGCGCATCACCTTGAGCTTTCTTGCCTTTGGGTGCCAGAAGCGCGGCGAGCTTTGATCCATCCGGCGAACCGAGTCCGGTGCACGCGTCCCATCCACTTCGTGCTTTATACGCGCCGTTGTCACCGTCCGTGATATCGGTGACAGCGTTCGTACTCTTGTAGAGCAACGGATGGATGAAGCCTAGTCGCTGTCCAGCCTGCTGATTCACTTTCGCCATCAACGCGGCAAACAGCGGCGCGACCGCGCTCGTCCCGCCGTACACCGTGCTTTGGCCATCGACCAGAACCTGATACCCGGTTTGTGGATCGGCGTCGGCAGAGATGTCCGGCACGCCTCGGCGCACCTGTCCATCGTTCACCGACTTGTCCACGTTCGCATTCTTCTGGTAGTCCGGCAGCCCGAAGACGTCGCTGATGCCGCCGCCAGTCGCTCCGCCGTTTGCTCCGTTGTTCCAGACTTTCTGTACTGACTTGCCATTTTGAATCTGCATGCTCGTGCCGCCGCAACTGACTACGAACGGATCAGATGCCGGGAAATCGACGTGCTGCTTACCGTCGTTCATGCCATCGGTTGAGCCGCTGTCTCCAGCGGCCGCAAGTACGGTCACGCCGAGTGCCGCTGCTGTCTGGAAGGCCTCGTCGTAAGCCTGCAGGGACTGCTGCGTCCAGCTTGCCTCGGGCCCGCCCCAACTGATTGAGACCACCGACGGGTTGCGCACTTTGTCATGCACAGCAGTGGTGATGGCATCGAGAAATCCGGCATCGGTGTTGGGAGCGAAGTACACCACGTACTTGGCGCCCGGCGAGACCGAGCCCGCAACCTCAATGTCGAGCATCACCTCGCCATCCGGGCCGCCTGGATTTCCGTCTGCATGATTGTGACCGCCATCTACCGAGACCGCCGTCACCATCGGTCGATGGTTCTTGAAATACGTTTTCAGATCGGCTGTCCGATAGCCTCCGCCGAGTTCGATGATGGCCACCGTCTCGCCAGTTCCATCCAGGGCGCCGGGGAAGTTGTAAGCTTGCGCCACTTGTTGAGGAGTAAATGAGGTACCCGCCGCCGCATGGCCCTGCACACCCGCTACATCGCTTGCGCGCCGAAAATGCGGCCTCGCTACTTGACGATTGTCGAGTCCGAGGACGCCGGTGACGATCTCGCTCAAATCTTGAGGAATCTGTATGCCGCCGGTACGGCCGCGGAAACGAGTGCCCTGGTGCTCGTACTGCTTCAGATCCACGTCGAACGCCTTGTTGAACGCGGCCACCGTTCCTGTGAGTAGTACCGTGCGCCGTCCGACATCCGCCTGGGCGACGGCGAGGTGATTCTCATTCGCAAACTCCTCTACCTTTGCTATATCGCTCGGGTCGGCTCCGTGCTCTTTTTCATACAGCTCGTGAGTCAGATTTTTGCGCTCGTGCGCCGGCAAGGTGCCGTTCTTCTGGATGGTGTTCTTGTCGAGCGGGCTCTTGGGTCTGAGGCGCACCGTTACCTGAATCACTTCGTCCGGATTTGCGGATGCAATTACCTTTGAACCTGCAACTGCAGCCTTTTCGCTGCCGCGCAATGTGACCTTCTGATTGTCGCTGGACATGCTTTGCTCCTTCAGCTTCGGGAGAAGTGTCGGCAGAGAGAAGAATGAAATCGCCGCGGACGAGCGCGGTGGTTCAGGAGTGACCGGGAGCCGATGTGCGCCGCTGCCAACTGGAACGGTCCCGAAACTTATGGGACGGACAGTAACACCGGCGAGATTACCGGTCAATTCCCCGGATTTGGTGCACAGGAGAAGTATGATTCCGGAACATGGGCGATCGGCCCTCGGAGATCCGCGATGTTGGATTCTGGGAAGATGGTCGGCTTCGTTCCGACAAAAGACTATGACAAAGCTCGGGCCTTTTACGAAGGCAAATTGGGATTCCAATTTTTAAGCCTCGATCAATTCGCTTTAGTGATGAGTGTCGGCGGCCACAAAATTCGAATTGTGAAAATGCCCAATTTCACTCCGCTCCAGGGCACGATCCTTGGGTGGGAAGTCGCCGAGATCGAAGCTGTCGCCGCCTGGCTCATGGAGCGAGGAGTGACGCTGGAGAAATATCCTTTCGTTCAGGATCACGAACGGGGAATTTGGAGCACTCCGAATGGCGACAAGGTGGGCTGGTTCAAGGACCCCGACGGCAACGTGCTTTCGATCAGCCAACATCAACGCAGCTAACCCGCATCAGCTCAAGACGCGCTGTGGCGACGTCTGGAGTCGTTGCGAAGCGCGTGGCAGGGACACCCGGCCGATGCTATCTTCGGCTTCGACGCAACTCCGCAGAGCGAAGCCGCGCGTCTCGAACAGGCGCTCGCATCAGCGTTGACACGGGCAAAAAGTTGGAAGCTAACCACTGGCGAGGTCGAACAGCTAAGGGGACGCTGCCTCACCGAGCAGTGTCGCAGCATCGCAGACGGAAAAATGGGGTTGGGAATGTAGACCGAAAGCGATTCAAACAGCTCGGCATTCTTAGCATTAGTCTAGTAGAGACGCCGCCCGCCTGAGGGGCTGCATCTTCTCAAGCTTATTCATCCTCCCACGGGAAAAGCAGAAGAACCGAACCAGCTCTATTCCTCGCGCAGCACTCGCATTGGATCGGTATGGGCAGCCCTAGCGGCCGGGAGGATAGTGGCGAGCGCAGCCACCACCAGCATCAGCGCCACCACTCCGCTAAACGTTGCCGGATCAAAGCTGGAGACGCCATACAGCATTCCCGAAAGTAAACGGACGCTCGCCGCGGCCAGCGCCAATCCAAACACGCAGCCCACGATCGAGACGCGCAAACCTTGTAGAAGAAAACGAAGCCCTATCTGATGGCGGAGCGCTCCCAGCGCCAGCCTAAGCCCTACTTCGCGCCGGCGAATGCTGACGAAATAACTCAGCGTGCCATACAGTCCCAGACACGCCAGCGAAACTGCCGTAAGGGCAAACAGGCTAAGCAAAACCGTCCGTAATCGATCTTCCGCAAAGGAGCTACTGAGATGTTCTTCCAGCGGCTGCACGTCAAAGACGGAGCGGCTGGGCTCAATTGCGTGGATGGTGCGCCTCAGCGTATCGGTCATGGCCACGGGTTCAGTCCGAGTGCGAATTACGTAGTAAGTACCGGGAAAGGCAACGTTGCTGCACCAATAGACCGTGGGCTGCGGCTCGGTATTCAGGCCCTGCTCTCGCGCATCGCCAACAATGCCGCGAATCTCTCCCGATAAGGGAAGTTGATATGCAGCAGTGGTGAGATGATGGCCGATGGCCGGATTCTGTCCGAAATAGGTGTTGGCGAAGCTGCGATTCACCGCCACCACCGGGGTCGAATTGGGAATGTCCCGGCACGGGTCGCCCAGGAGCACGGGAATATGCATTACGTCAAAGTAGCCGGTGGAGACAAAGCGGCTATCGACTATCATCTTGCGGTTCGGGTCCTGCTCGCCTTCGACAATTTTGATCTCGGTTTGCTGCCGTCCGGGAATGCCGGGCAGCGTGGAGACCAGTGAAGCGTCTTCCACGCCTGGAACCGCGCGCAAAGTGTCGAGGATACGATTCGTGCGCTGCGTCAGCGCCTTCATGTCTGCAGTCTCGCCATAACTCTCGCTGATCTGCAGCGTGAGCACGTGGCTGGAATCGAAGCCCGGAGACACCCGCCCGAGCTCCGCCAGGCTGCGCTGCAGGAGACCGGCGCCCACCAATAACGTTACCGCCAGCGCTACCTGTACTCCCACTAGCGTCCATTGAACCGGACTGCCGGCCGAAACCTGCGTCCGGTTGGCTTTGGCCAGCGATCCAGCGATGCCGTGCCGGGCGCCGCGCAGAGCCGGCAGTATTCCACAAGCGAAGGTGACCACAAGAGCGCAGACCAGCGAATAGCCGACGATCCTCCAGTCGAGCGCGATCTCCGCAACCCGCGGCAGATCGGGAGTGAACGCGCGAAACAGCTTTGCCCCTCCTGCCGCCAGTCCCAAGCCCGCCAGAGAACCGAGAAGCGCCAGCAGAAAGACCTCGGTGAGCACCTGCGCGATTACGCTGCTGCGCGACGCTCCCAAGGAAAAGCGGATTGAGATCTCGTGCTCACGGTCGGTCATGCGCGCCAGCAGCAGGGCGGCGATGTTTGTGCAGGCGATCAAGAGCAGCAAGGTAACCGAGCCAAACAGAATCCATAGCGAACGCCGCGAAGCCCCAACCATATGTTGCTTGAGCGGTGAAATAGCTACCGAGAACCTGGAATCTGTTTTGGGAAATTGTCTGCCGAGCTGCGCCTGCACGTTGGCCATATCGGCTCTGGCTTTTTCTATGCTGGCGCCCGGCTTGAGTCGTCCAACGACGCTATACCAGGTGGAGGACCGGTCTTGCGAATAGGGAGAATTGACCGGCGACGGCGACCACAGATCGACATCCCGATCCGGGAAGAGAAACGACGGCGGCATCACGCCGATGATGGTGAACGACCACGGAGCACGCCCAGGCACAGTCGCGCCGAATCGCAGCGTCTTGCCCACGACGTCCCGATCTGCGTTAAGGCGTCGTCGCCAGAGACGATCGCTGATGAGAACGGCATCGGGTCCGCCAAAGAGCTCTTCGGCCGGAAGGAAATCCCGGCCCAGAGCGGGCGCAACGCCCCACACCTGCAGAAAACGCGGAGACACATAAGCATGCGTCAGCTTCTCTGGGAGTGGACCGGAGATCTCCGAGTCGTCTTCGGTGAAGTAGCCGGTGAGCGCTTGAAACGTGGAATTCATCCGGTTCCAGTCCTCTAATCGCGTGGGCGCAACGACGGTTTCCGGATTCTTTTCCTTTGGGGTGTACTGCCGCAGGAGCATCAGCTCATCGGCATGGGGAAAAGGAAGCGGGCGCAGAAGTACGGCATCGATCGCGGAGAACACCGCGCTGTTTGCGCCGATACCCAGGGCCAGTGTCAGTATGATGGTCGCGGAAAAGACCGGCGCTTTGCGGATCAGGCGCCAGGCAAATCGCAAGTTCAAGGCCAGCGTTTCGAGAATGGGAATTTCATGGATCGCGCGCAATCGCTCGGTCATCTGCTCCTTGCCGCCGAACTCCAGCATCGCCTGGCGATGAGCCTCCGCCGGCGCCATGCCCGCAGCCAAATTCTTCTGGGTAAGCTCCTCGATGTGGAAGCGGAGTTCGCGATCGAAGTCCTGCTCCAGTGAGTCTTTCCGTCTGAACGGCTTTAGCCAGTCCATAGCGACTCCTTACTTGGCCGTCTGAAGAATCAATGCAATGGCGCCAGTGAGCCGCTGCCAGCAGATCTCTTCCTCAGCCAGTTGCTTGCGCCCTTTCACCGACAATCTGTAGAACTTCGCCGGCCGGCCGCTCTCCGATTCCCGCCATGCCGACTCCAGCCAGTCTCGCTTTTCCAGGCGATGCAGCGCCGGATAAAGCGATCCCTGCTGCACCTGCAGAACGTCTTTCGAGATTTGCCGGATGCGCTGCGCGATTCCGTAGCCATGGATGGGACCCAGGGCGATCACTTTCAGGATCAGCATGTCGAGCGTGCCTTGCAGGAGCTCCGATTTGTCGTCTGCCATAGGTATCTAGACGTCCTACATGTGAAGACTGGCTACCTATGAAACCGGTTAGCAGACTTTTTCAAGTATTCGAGGAGAACCGGCGGCCCCCGGCCGGGCTTTGACTTTCGCAAGAGCCGCAAACAGCATTTACCAACACTTCACTTCATCTCGACGATTTAGAAGTCCAAACGAAACCCGGCCGAGGGCGGCCGGTTCTCCTCTGTCTCAAGCTCTTGTTTCGACTAGAGCATTTTCAGAGTTAGTGTTAACCGGTTTTAAGGAAGCGCACTGATTCGGAGCACGCGGAAAAATCGTGATGCTATAGCAACAAGCGAGGGCCGGTAGGCCCGTTTGCCAAACGTCAGCCACGGCGGAGGCCGTTCCGGCCGGAGCCGTGGGTTGGCTTCGCATATCGATGGAGCGCCGGAGGCGCGGCACAGACCTTTGCCGTCAGCCAGTTTGATGCCGCGCCTCCGGTGCTCTTATGTTTCGGTTGCGGTACCCACGGCTCCAGGCCTGCGGCTTTCCACCGTGGGCTGACATTTAGCAGCCGGGCCTACCGGCCCTCAAGTCTTCGCCTACGCCGACGCTATCCCTAAATCTGTGTCTACACTAACCGTGAAAATGCTCTAGTCAGGCGGCAATCTGAAGAATTTCGATTGCTTTCTCGAGTTGAGTGTCGCGACCTTGCTGCAAGCGATCAGGATCTAAACCAACTTCCACATTAGGCGTGACACCTGCGCCTTCAATGAGCTTCCCGTTCCAGGTCAGATACTGAGCAGTTGCTAGCCCCAGAAGATAACCGTGACCGAGATTGAATCGATCTCCGCTGAGGAGCCGGCCGGCACTTTTTGTCCCGACAATTGTGGCTAGATTGTTCTCTTGAGCGAACCCCGCAACCATTTCACCGGCGCTTGCGGTGTGCTCGTTTACCAGAATCACGATTCGTCCGTGGAATGGCTGGGGGCCCAGACCCTCAGTGACAACAACGATTGACTTCTCCGCGAAAGCGTAACGAAGTACAAGCGGGATCAGCGAACGCTTATGTTTGGGTATTTTGCCAAAACGCTTTAGCTCCTCTTTCCTATAGCCGTTTTGGGCACGTTTTCGAGTGAGGCTGTAGCCGACTTCTCGCCGTTCGGGTACCAAATAACCCATCAAGCGGAGGCCACCGATTCCGCCGCCTGTATTTCCACGAAGATCAATGATGAGCCTGCTGCATTCTTTGAATGACTGAATGGCTTTATCGATCTCAGCAGCAACGTCAATGCCAACAGCGCCAGGAAACATTGTCACTTTCAAATAACCGATATCGTTCGGAAGCACGTTGAACAAAACAGGTTGAGGTGTTGAGATTGCTATTCGCTTGGACTTCAGACCAGGCAGTTCAAGCGGAACGCGAACGGTCTTACCGTCGCGCTTCCGGACTGTCATGGAAGTGCTTTCGCCTAATCCAAATTCTGGCTGTTCAGGCGGCGTAATTGCTCGATCCCCAATCTTTAATAAAACGTCTCCGGGTTGAACGCCTGCGTTGAACGCTGCGCCACCGGGATGGACATCTTGGAACATCCAGCAAGCTGAACCGTCGAGAGCCCAGCGTTGGAAAGTTGCGCTGATTGCGTTGCGAGCAGGCACTCGGCGGCTGCGTCGATGCAGGAACCCCGTGTGGCTTGTCTTGAGTTGGCGAACCAAGTCGTCCATCTCTTTCTCGAAAGCATCATCAGTCTGAGCAGAGAGGATTCGTTCACGTCTGCTCTCTACGAGCTGGCGCCAATTCAAACCATGCAGGCCAGGATTGAAGTGCTTCTTCTCAACTAGAGAAGCGACTAAATTGGCGGCATGCGAGGCTCTACTCAGGCCAACTCTCGATTTCCGAGATCTCCGGCTGACTCTTCCGTTTCGCCTCGCATCTTTTGAAGGCAGCAATCCAAATCTGAAATGCGGGGTTCTTTCCGGTGAGCAGCCTTCTGCGCCAAGGCACGTCTGCGGCGTCTCGATCGTCTTCGTCGTTTGTGCTCCGAATTATGGCTGTTTGCGCTCTATCGATTCTTTGTTTCTCGATAGGCTGCGGCGGGCACACCTCCAGTTTGACCAGCAGCAATCAACCACCAGCGCCCGCGAGTCCTGCACCTACCCCAAGCACTCCTGCGCCGGCGCCGACACCTGCTCCTGCTCCGGCGCCGTCGCCCACGCCGAGCACTCCGCAGCAATCTTGCCAGGCAGTGCCAATCGTGATGGCAAAGGGACCTAACTCCGGTGTCGCACCATTCCCCGATACTGCTCCGTCGAATCCTAGCAATCCAGGCCCCGGACCTGCTGGATCTGTGTGCGTCAGCACTCCGGCAAATGGCGCAACGGTGAGCTCGCCGATGCATCTGGTCGCACCCGCAACGCTGGTGAACGGGATCAAGCACATGCGAGTGTTCGTCGATGGACAGGCTGAATTCTTTACCTTCTTCAATACGGTCGATGCACAGATGCTGCTCAGCCCCGGAGCTCACAACTTGATCGTTATCGCAACCGACACACAGGGCAACAACGTCGGCACTCAACTTCAAGTGACAGAAACCGCGCCACCGGCTGGTTCTGTCACATTCAGTGACATTCAAACTGTTCCTAACTGGGAGCCTTGTGACGCACACTTCCCCCCCGGACATCCTCGAGCCGGCCAGATATGCGCTGCCGGATTTGGCGACGACGTGAAGTCCACGCTGACAGAAAATCAGAGCACGCCAACTCCGGTCAGCGGCTCCGGATCGACGGTCGCGCACTTCACTGACAGCGGACCTACCGGATATTCGAATGTGCTTTGGACGAAGTATTTTGCCAGCGGATCAAATGTGAGCCACTTCACTTATGAGATGTACGTGATGGTCGATGATCCAACGCGGCCGCAAGCGCTCGAGTTCGACGTGAACCAGAATTTCGGAAACAATCGTTGGGTATTCGGCACTGAATGCAATTTCAAAGATCACAAGACGTGGGACGTCTGGGACGGCAAAAATGGCTGGAATGCGACGAAGATCCCGTGCACTCCCGATTCATTTCCAGCGAACAAGTGGACGCACCTGGTCTGGCAATTCGAGCGCGTCGGCAATCAGGTTCATTACGTCAGCGTGACGGTTGGAAATCAGACTTTTCCCGTGGACATGCTGCAGTCGTTTGAAGCTGGATGGGTAATGCAGGACATCGACGTCGCGTTCCAGATGGACTTGGACGCGAACGCCGACCCCTACAACGTGTGGCTCGATAAAGTTAGCCTGATGGCGTTCTAAATCGCGCGGAACGTCACCGCGTCTTGGCCGAAAGCTGACCGCCGAAAGCCGATCGCCACCCTACTTCGGCCTCACGACCACAATCCGAGGATTGAACGTGACGTTGATCTGTTGAGCGTCAAACGGAAAGCCTGCCGTCACCAGATCCAGCCGATGCACTTGCGGCCCGACGCCGCCATTGGCTCCGACTCCGACGTAAAGCGAGTGGGCGTCCTGAGTAATGCCGCCGGAAAATACCTGTCCGCCTGTTCCGGTGAACTGAACCGCTCCTGACATTCCATCCGCGAACTTGAAAAACGGCAATCCGGTTGCTGCAGTTGCGCCAGTGAAGCCTGTCAGGTAAGCGAGTGAGTCGTCTGAAGCCACTGAAACCTGCGTTGGAGTGGTGACAAAGGCCGGAAATGTTGCCGTTCGGACCGTGTTAGTCGCGGTCGGAGGACATCCGGTGGCATTGTTTACCGCGGTTGCGAGATCCACCCAGCCCGCCGTTCCTGCGCCAATCATGTGAGTTCCGTCCACTGCAGGAGCCAGAACTTGCGCTACGCCGGTGGCATTGTCCACCCGGGCGTCGTTGCAAGTCGCTAAAGCAAAGAGTGAGGTCCCACCAAAGTACGCAACTGACGCTTGCGGAGCGACCGCCACGCCGTTTGCTGCGAATGTTAGCGTCTTTAATCCTGTGGTCGGCGAGTATTCGAACACGGTTGTGCCGTTCGTCAGATAGGCTTTGCTGTTGTCCGGAGCGAAATTGGCAGCGGTCACGCCTGTTAATGCAAAGCTCTGCTGCCTGTTGGCGCTGGTGTCGAATACAAAGACCCTGGCGGGGTTGGCAGCCGTATCGGACACGATAACTTTTACCCCATCAGGAGACACAGCAAGGGCCGTTCCGGTGACTGACGAAACGCTTGCTGTGACCGCATTCGTCGCAACATCGAACAGAATCAGTCCCACGGTACTTCCCAGATATGCCTTCGTTCCCGCCTGGTTGAAGATCATAGAATTCGGCGAACCTGGCAACGTAATCGCAGTTCCCGCAGTGTTCGTGCCGCTATCGATCGGGATCAAGCTCGTGTTTGCGCTGCCATCCGGATTGTCCTTGCCGGTGACATAGATCGTTGTGGCCGTCGTCCCGGTTACGGTTCCGATCACAGGATTGCTATAGATTGCCAGTCCGGCGCCGGTTCCATTCAAGTTCACATTGGGGCCGGACGCAGGATTGCACGTCGGCGGTGTGCAAGACGCCACAATGGTCGTCTTTCCCGCTCCCGGCGCGGTCACCGCGCCTGCGGTTGTGGACGTGGCGGCGGTCGGGACAAAGCTGCTAAAGCTTAGCGGCGCGCCGCTGATTGCACGTCCGAGCGTGTCGGTCACATCAGCGGTAAGGCTTGCCGTGCCTCCAGCGGCAACGGAAAAGCTGGTGCCCGTGGCGGCGGTGACGTGAAGCGAGATGGTTTTCGGCGGACATGCGATAAAGGTCGCCGGCGTTCCAGTGCTCGATCCCGATGATGCGACCACGGTAGTCACGCCTGGGGATTTCGAAGTAGCCACTCCGTTGCTGTCCACGGATGCGACGGCCGGATTCGCGGACGTCCAGGTGAAAGGCCCAACCTTCGACGTGATGTCGGTCCCGCCGCTAAATGCTTGCGCTGAAAACTGCTCGGTCTGGTTTTGTGACACGCAAACTGGCGCGTTGGAAGGCCCAGCGACCGCGATATTGTCCACATGGGCATGAACAAAGACGGGAATCGTCGTCGTTAATCCGCTGGACGCGACGGTGATGTTTGCTGATCCGTCCGGCAGCGGACTGCCGTTGCTGCTGGTCTGGCAAACGACATTGTTGGCATCGAAGATTCCGGCACAAACCAGCCCGGTGGAGCTGACGGTAACTACATTCGTGTTCGACGACGTGTAGGTGATGGCGGGTGTCGGCGTTATTGCGGTATTGCTGGAATTCAGAACCTGTACGGAAATGAACTGGGTGACGTCTCCGTGAGTCAGCGAAAACGAGGTAGGGCTCGTAACAATGGAAGCCGGTGCATTTGTAGTCGTCGTGGATTTGTGACCGCCGCATGATGCCAGAACCGCAGCTGCGCTAAAGAGCGCAAGCCGGGCCACCAAAGAAAAGCGCATGAACCCTCCCCGATGCCAGGAACTAACCCCGCAAAAGTGTGCGGATTTGCCGATCCAGGCAGCGGAACAGATTGATTTCTATCTGAGTTGCTGAACAGTCAAGTTTAGAGTCCTGAGGGCACGGGAGCAAGCTGGAGTCGCCTCAATTCCTGCAGCAATCATGCTAAACTCCGCGATAACGCATGCCCAAGCTGCTCTTCCGGTGGTTGATTGCGATCGCCTGCCTTCTTTCGCAGGCAGCCATCGCTCACGGCCAGAAGTGGGAAACCGCAGCCGAACAGTTCGCGGTCAAGATTACCGAACATAGCGCCGCGCCAACAGCCGTTTCGATTACCTTCCAAAACCACTCGTCCCTGGGAGCCCAGACGATCAACAGCCTGCGTTCTGCGCTGCTGCAAGCGCTTCAGGGCCGCGGATGGAGACTCACAAATCCTGAAGATGCTGATGCGTCCCTTACTGTCACATTCGCGGAAAATCTTTCGAAGTACATCTGGACGGCGCAGATCGACGAGGCAGGCGCGCGCGACGTGGTCTTCTATGAGTTGCCGCGGCCAGCAGCCGGAATGCGCCCACTTTCAGGAAATCAGATAGTGCTGGCTCGCACGCTGCTTATCAGCACCGATCATCCTTTGCTCGATGCCACGCTGCTGGAAGGAAAACTGACGGAAGGCGCACATCTGCTGGCGTTGGGAGCATCGACGGTCGATCTGTATCAGTCTCAGTCTGGACAATGGAAGCGGATCCAGACTCAGCCACTTGGACGCGCCCCGAACGCACGCGATCTGCGGGGACGCATTGTTCCAGATACTGGAAACGCCTTTGATGCATTTTTGCCGGGAAGTCACTGCAGCGGTGTAGTGACCGCCACCATTTCAGTGGCGTGTCGCGACAGTGACGATCCTTGGCCGCTCACCGACGATCGCCGGACGCTGGCATTCTATGCATCGAATCGCAACTACTTCACCGGGGTGCTGGTCGGCAACACCAGCCAGAGCACGAATGGAGATCAGTTCTATTCCGCCGCGCTGCTGAGCGGAGCCACGGCTTACGCGGCCCTCGATGGTCATGCGCGTCTTCTTCAGGCTGGACATCGTCCAGCGATCGTGAATCGCAATTGGGGCGCTGAGGTTGCCGCGTTGCAGAGTCCATGTGAGCCCGATCTGATGCTGACATCCGATACCGGCGACTTCACCCAGCCGGACTCGCTGACTGCATGGCGCATTGCCGGCGCCGAGACGATTGCCGCATCCGATCCGATTGCTTTCACTGGGCCCATCCTCAGCCTCAAGTCTTCTGCCGACCGTCAGCAGGCGATCGCGATCACATCTTCTCTTTCTTCCACAGGACGCTATGAAGCGTATCTCGTTACTGCTCGTTGCGACCTTTAGTCTCGCTGCCTGGCTGCCGGCCAGTGCGGCGATGCGTCCGCGTTACGGCGGCACATTGCGCATGGAAGCCCGCGGTGCGCTGAACTCTCTCGATCCTACTCCGCAAGATGGCAACGCGGACCGCAACGCCCTGCGTGATCGCGTCCTCGAAGCTGTTTGCGACGGCCTGATTGCGCTCGATGCGAACGGAACTCCACGTCCGGCGCTGGCCGCCAGTTGGCGTTCGGAACGCGATGGACGTTCGTGGTACTTCACTCTGCGCACGGGCGTTCCACTGCACAACGGCAGCATGCTGGCCCAGCAGATCGTGGTCAGCGCGTTGGCCGCCGTGAATCCAACCTGGCATGTTCGTGCCACTGATCGCGAGATACTCATTCAGTCCGATGCGCCCGTTCTTGACATGCTCGCGCAACTCGCGATGCCGAAGAACTCGATCTGCTTACGCGGAGAAAATGGACAATGGATCGGCAGCGGTCCTTTCTACATTGCTGACTTTCAACCGGGTAAGCATCTCCAACTGCGCGCCTTTGACGATTGCTGGCGCGGACGTCCGTTCCTCGATCGCGTCGAGATTCAAACCGGTACTCCCTTGAGCGACGAGTCTGCGGACGTCGAATTGGCACGAGCCGATGTGGTCG
This sequence comes from uncultured Terriglobales bacterium, assembly GCA_964559345.1. Taxonomy (GTDB): domain Bacteria; phylum Acidobacteriota; class Terriglobia; order Terriglobales; family Acidobacteriaceae; genus Gp1-AA112. The sequence goes on along the minus strand of CAZLIE010000030.1, from coordinate 3,615 downwards.
AGTCCGATCCCGCACAGCAGAAGCCCGCGAATTCCGTCGACTCACGCGCCACCGCGCCCATCGATCTCATCGCGCTGGTCTTCACATCGGGACGGCCCGCCGGACAAGATGCTCATTTGCGTGAGGCGATCGCGTTGTCTTTGGATCGCAACGCAATCGTTTCCGTGATCCTGCGCAAACAGGGCGAAGCTTCCGCAGCGTTGCTGCCCGAATGGATCTCTGGCTACGCGCATCTGTTCAACACCGCGCAGGATCTGGCGCTCGCGCGTCAGGCACGCAATTCTGTGGCGAATGCTCCGACACTGTCGCTGGCCTACGATGCGGCTGATCCCACGGCCAAACTCATTGCTGATCGCGTGGCGGTGAACGCGCGTGACATCGGCACGATGATCCAGCCTTATCCTGAAGTCTTCGCATCACGGACGCCGAACGCGGACATCAGGCTCGTTCGGGTGCGCATCGCCTCTCCCGATCCGGCAGCCGCGCTCAGCGGCCTCGGGGAGACGCTCGCGCTCTCGTCGCTCGACAAGGCTTCGGCGATTTCCGGCACGGACGCGCTCTACAAATTAGAAGGCGATGTACTCAAGTACTATTCCGTCATTCCGATTGCCCACGCACCCGAAGCCTTCAGCACCGCCCCGTCCGTCCATGATTGGGTGATGACCCCATGGGGCAGCTTGCGGCTGGGAGAACTCTGGATCGAGGCGTCGCGGTGACTCTGCGCAGTCGACTGCTGCTCATTTTTGGCAGCATCGTGGTGATCACAGTTCTGCTGGTCTCGTATGGCGTCTCCGTCGGTGCTGCTAAAGCCTTTCAGCTTGTCGATGAACAGAGAACAGCGGCTATCGTTGCGCAGTTCCGGCGTGAGTTCGACCAGCAAGGACAAGCTTTGCAGTTGCGTACCGCGGCCATAGCTCGGGCACAACAGGTGCGAAACATGGTGCTCGATCTCAGCCGTCCGCCTGCGGACCCTGCGCCGTACCTCAATCTCGCTCCTACACTTGCCGGTGAGCAGCAGCTCGATTTTCTCGAGATCCTCGATCAGGATGGGGCGATCATCTCTTCGGCGCAGTGGCCGGCGCGCTTCGGCGTGCGCGAACCCTGGATCAAGACGATTGCCGACTGGAATCATCAGCCCGCGTTCTTGCGGTACGAAGAGACGCCGCAACGAAGCGAACTCGCGCTGCTAAGCGTGCGCCTGATCTTCGATACCGATCGTAAGTTCTATCTCGTCGCCGGCCGACGCGTGGATACCCCATTTCTTCACGGTCTGGCACTCCCGGAAGGCACGCGCCTGCTGCTGTGGTCGCAGCCGCCGGACACAACGGGAGAACTTTATGACGCCTCCGGCGATGTAGTACCAAATGCCGATCTTAGCTCGGTGATCGGCAAATCGCGCAGCGGCGGCGCCGAGATCACGAGACGCGTGGCATTCGGCAATGATTCGTACATCGCTCACACAATTCCCTTGACCGGCCTCGATTCGAATGAGCCCCTCGCGGTGCTCGTTGTCGCCAGCAGCCGGCGTGAAGTCAACCAGCTTCAATCGAGCATTCGCAATGTCGCAATCGTCGTCGCCTTGATCGGGGTTGCGTTGAGCATTGTCGCCAGCGGATGGTCTGCCACGCGCATCAGTCGGCCCATCGAAGACCTGTCCGAGGCTGCGCAGGACGTTGCCGCCGGTGTGTGGGAGCGGAAGGTCGAAGCCGATCCGGAAAGCAAGAACGAAGTCTCGCAGTTGATTGCGTCCTTCAATCGCATGACGGACGAGTTGCTGCGGCAACGCGATCGCGCCGTGCAAGCCGAACGCGTCGCTGCATGGAGAGAACTCGCGCGAAGACTGGCGCACGAATTGAAGAACCCGCTGTTTCCGTTGCAGATCACCGTCGAAAATCTCGTGCGCGCGCGCCAGCAGAACTCACCGGAGTTCGACGAGATATTCGTCGAGAGCACCCGGACGTTGCTCGGCGAGTTGAGCAACTTGAACAAGATCATCGGACGCTTCAGCGATTTCTCCAGAATGCCCGCGCCACAACTCCAAAACGTGGATCTAAACGCGCTGATCGATGAAGTGCTGCGGCTCTTCTCTGCTCAGCTCGGCTCCGCGGCGAATCCGATCAAGATTGAGGTTGCGCGCGACACAAATCATGCGCATATCTCTGGAGATCCTGACCTGCTGCGCAGGAGTCTTGAGAACCTGGTGCTCAACGCCATCGACGCTATGCCGAATGGCGGTACACTTCGGATTCAAACGTCATCAAGGCGCGACAGCATAATGATTGATATTGCAGACAGTGGAAGCGGACTCACGCCGGAAGAATGCAGCCGCCTTTTCACTCCTTATTACACAACCAAGCAGCACGGCACCGGACTCGGGCTAGCGATTGTGCAATCGGTCGTCAGTGATCACGGCGCGCGAATCTCCGTATCCAGTCACAAGGGGCAAGGCACTACGTTTCATATCGAATTTCCACGCGTCGCTTCAGCGCAGCCTATGTCGGTTGTGCCCGCGAGCAGAGGCTGATCGATGCGCAAAGCTCATTTGCTGATCATCGACGACGAGCCGAACACGCTGGCTTCTCTCTCGCGCGCCTTTCGCCTTGCGGGACACGAGGCCACGGTCTCGGATCAGCCGGCAAAGGCACTGGAGCTGATCAAGACGCAGAGCTTCGATCTCATTTTGTCTGATGTGGTGATGCCGGGCAAAGACGGCATTGCGCTGCTCGAGGAAATCAAATCGCGCGGCGTGACTACGCCCGTCGTGATGATGTCGGGACAAGCCCACATCGAGATGGCGGTACGTGCGACGCGCATGGGCGCAATCGACTTTCTGGAAAAGCCCATCTCGACTGACAAGCTGCTGCTGACGCTTGAAAATGCGCTGCGGCTAACGCGCCTGGAGCAGGAAAACCGTGAACTGCGCAGCGCGATGGGCAAGCACGAACTGGTCTGGCGCGGAGAAGCGATGACGCGACTCATGGCGCAAATCGAGCGTGTAGCCGCAAGCGAGACACGCGTCTGCATTCTCGGCGAGACCGGAACCGGCAAAGAGCTCGTCGCGCGCACCCTGCATCAGAAGAGCCAACGCAGCGCTGGTCCTTTCATTACGTTGAACTGCGCCGCAGTTCCCGCTGAACTGATTGAGTCGGAACTGTTCGGGCACGAGAAGGGATCGTTCACCGGCGCGGCCGGGCGTCATTTGGGGAAATTCGAGCAGGCAAATGGGGGCACGCTCTTCCTCGACGAGATCGGCGACATGCCATTGCCGATGCAGGCGAAGCTGCTGCGCGTTTTGGAAGAAGGCGAGGTCGAGCGGGTAGGCGGGAGCGGCGCGATCAAGGTCGATGTGCGGGTTGTGGTGGCAACCCATCGCGATCTTGCCGCCCATGTACGCGAGGGACAGTTTCGGCAGGACCTCTTCCATCGCGTATATGTTTTCCCGATTCTGCTGCCGCCATTGCGTGATCGGCGCGACGATATTCCGATCCTGCTCGAGCACTTCGGAAAACAGATCGCTCAGCAGAACAACTGGAAGCCGGCGGAATTCACTCCGGATGCAATCGAAGAACTGCAGAAGTATTCATGGCCGGGAAATGTCCGTGAGCTGCGCAACAT
>CAZLIE010000029.1:5447-34476 GCA_964559345.1 uncultured Terriglobales bacterium | reverse complement strand
AACTCAAGCAGAACTTGAGAGTGCCGCGCAATACCTGAACAATAACTTTCAGGGATGGACGATTGAGTCCATTCGCTCAGAACTGGCCCGTCGCCTGGAGCGGGAGCGCAACGACTACGACAAGCTCATGGGGTCGCTCGAGCAGCTTTACCGCTCTGGAGCGTTGAATCATGAGGGTGATCCGAAAACAGTATTCGTCGATGGAGTGTCAAACCTCGTGGTCAAAGAAGCCGATCGCGAACGTCTGCGAGACATGCTTCGCGTGCTCGAGGAGAAGCAGCGGATTGTCGAGCTTCTGTCGAGTTATGTGGACACGAAGCAGGAAGCAGTTCGCGTCGTCATCGGGCTGGAAGACCAGTTGCCGGAGATGCGGAACCTGGTGCTCATAGGCGCTCCGGCGAGAGTGGGATCGCACATGATCGGATCCTTGGCGGTGATCGGTCCTACGCGCATGGATTACGAACACACAATTACGGCTGTGTCATACATCGCACAGCTATTTGACAAGGTACTCAACGGGAACCAATAGGAATGGATTTATGGCGGTAGATAGAGAGCTCGAACAAATGGATGTACAAAATCAACAAGACGGCGCAGGCGAACCGGACCCACAATCCGCCGCCGAGTCAAACGATAACGCAGCGCAGGCCTCACAGGGCACAGTCAGCCGTCAGGACTACGAGCGATCGGTTCAGGAACGCGAGGCCCTGCTCGACCGTCTGGCCCGTACACAGGCGGAATTCGACAACTACCGTAAGCGCAGCGCAAAAGAACAGGCAGACTTTCGCGAATACGCTGTCGCAGACGCAATCAAGAATTTTCTACCGGTACTGGATAGCTTCGATCTGGCGCTGCGAGCGCAGAAGGGCGACAACGGCGATGCTGGCCTGCGCTCTGGAATCGAACTGATTCGCAAGCAAATGGAAGACGTGCTGACCCGCCTGGGTGTACAGACCGTGCCCGCAGAAGGACAGCCATTTGACCCTCGCGTGCACGAGGCGATCGAAATGGTGGAATCCAGCGACCATCCCGATCATCAAGTAATCGAAGAATTGCAGCACGGATACAAGTTGAAAGACCGCTTATTGCGACCGGCCATGGTGCGGGTCGCCACTACTCCGGCTAAGAAGTAAAGGGGGGCCTCTCACTGCCTACAAACGTGAAGCGTGATTATTACGAGATTTTGGGCGTCAGCCGCACGGCTACCGAGCAGGAGCTGAAGAGTTCTTACCGCAAGCTGGCCATGCAATTCCACCCGGACCGCAATCCCGGCAACAGGGATGCCGAAGAGAAATTTAAGGAAGCAAGCGAGGCATACGCCATTCTTTCCGACGAAGGCAAGCGTGCGCAATATGACCGCTTCGGACACGCTGGTGTGAACGGAGGACCCGGCGGCGGATTTGATGCGTCCTCGTTCCAGGACCTCAGCGAGATATTCGGCGATCTGTTCGGCATGGGCGACGTCTTTGGTGGCGGTCGCCGCAGAAGCCGTGCGCAAAGCGGCGCCGACTTGCACGTGGATGTCACCATCGAGCTGAAGGACGCCATTTTTGGAAAGAAGACGGAAGTCACCATCCGCAAGAGTGAGACGTGTGATGCCTGCAAGGGCACCGGCGCCGCGAATGGACGCCAGCCGATCCAGTGCAACACCTGCGGCGGACGCGGACAGCTTCGGTATCAGCAAGGCTTCTTCAGCGTAGCGCGGACATGTGGAAGCTGTGGCGGCACAGGGCAAGTGATCCTCGATCCGTGTAAGACGTGCCGCGCTGAAGGCCGCGTGTTGCGTCAGCACACCATGCAGGTAGAAATTCCTCCAGGCGTGGAGGATGGCACGCGCATTCGTTATCAGGGCGAAGGTGAAGCCGGTGTTTTCGGCGGGCCTGCCGGCGATCTCTATGTGGTCCTCCATGTGAAAGAGGACCCGCTGTATGCGCGCGAAGGCAACGACCTGCACAGCATGGTCTCGATCTCGTTTCCTCAAGCAGCCTTGGGGACTGAAGTCGCCGTTCCCACATTCGATGGAGAACATAAACTGAAGATTCCTGCCGGGACCCAGAGCGGTCAGCGGCTCACGGTCAAGAACAAGGGCGTGCCGGTGCTGCGTTCGCGCGGACGCGGCGATCTGATTGTGCATGTAGAAGTGCAGGTCCCGAAAAAATTGAGCGCGCGTCAACGCGAACTGCTTGAAGAGCTCTCCACAATCACCGAGGTCGATGATAAGCACGACAAGCGCAGCTTCTTTGACCGCGTGAAAGCCATGCTGCAGTAGTCTTTCGACGATGACACGCCGCCGCTGGATTGCCGATGAGGTCTCCGGCGACCGGGCCTTCCTTCTGGGCAGCAATGCGGAGCACCTTTCGCGGGTGCTTCGCTCCCGCATCGGCCAACAATTTGAAATCGCAACGCCAAGGGGGGTACGCCTCGGCGAGATCGTCGAGATCGAAGCCGAACGTGTGGTGTTTGCTCTCGCCAAGGCTGACGAATCATCCTCAGATCAGCCGGTGTTGGACACCCACCTATATCTCGCGATTTTCAAATTCGATCGTATGGAATGGGCGATTGAGAAATGTACAGAGCTTGGCGTCACCAGCATTGTACCGGTGATTGCGAGACGCACCGATTCGCCGCTGGCTGCGGCATCGGCAAAGCGCGTGGAGCGATGGCGGAAGATTGCTCGCGAAGCCGCGCAGCAGTCGCGTCGCGACGCGGCGCCCGAAATCGCTGCGGCCATTAAGCTCGACAAAGTAATTTCGGAAGCCCCGGGTTTGCAGATCGTCCTGTCGGAGAATGAACGCGAGCAGCCTTTGGGGACCGTCGCCGATCGGCTTCAGACTGTGTCGCTGGCGATCGGTCCTGAAGGTGGTTGGACTGATCAAGAACTGACGGCCTTCGCGCAAAACGGCTGGACGTCCGCATCGCTGGGCCCGACGATCCTTCGAACTGAGACTGCGGCGATTGCGGCGGTTGCCGCACTCCAGGCGTTCCACTTGGCATCGACACGACGATATGGAGTAGCATAACCTGCCTGGTTCCGTCTCCGTGGGCTCCGTGGTAAGAGCTTTTTCTCCACATTTACACATCCGAATCTCGTTGCGTCTTTCGCCTTTCTTTCGCATAATGCCTGCTGGGGGACCTCGGGCCACGTGGCAATCGCATATTCGCAACTCAATTCCAGGCAGAAGCAGGCAGCGAACCACGTCCACGGACCTATGTTGGTGCTGGCGGGAGCGGGCACGGGCAAGACGAGTGTCCTCGTCCACCGCATAGCGCGACTGATTGCGAGCAAACACGCTCAGCCGAGCGAGATTCGCGCATTTACTTTTACCCACAAGGCTGCGCGGGAGATTCGCAATCGAGTGCCGGCAGCTGCCTCGGTTGGTTCCGCTGTTGGGCTGCATGCCTCTACCTTTCACGGCTACTGCTATGAACTGCTGCGCGAAGCCGGCGAAGACTTCCAACTGCTCGATCAGTGTGAGTTGTGGACGTTCCTGCGACAGCGTGTTGCTGATCTTCCGCTTAATCGTTTCTTGCGCGCGGCAAACCCCGGGCGTTTTCTCAAGGACCTGCTCGCATTCTTCGATCGCTGTTCGGATGAGCTAATCACCGCGGATAAGTACTCCGAATACGTGAGACGAGTCTGTGCCGGCCAGCTTCCGCCGCCTCGCGTAGCCAAGAAAAAACAATCAGAGATGATGACGGCAGAAGAAGTACTGGAGCGCTGCCGCGAGATTTCCGCCATCTTCAACGCGGTTGAGCAGTTGCTTACACGGGACCGATTGCTGACGTTCGGTGGACTCGTAGCGCGCGCCACTTCCCTTCTGAAGTCCGATACCGAACTGCTGGCAAGAGAACGGCGCAGTGGACGCTTTCTGCTGGTTGATGAGTTTCAGGACTCGAACCACGCGCAAATCGAACTCACGCGCGTGCTGGCCGGGGACGAACAGAACGTCTTCGCCGTGGGCGATCCGGATCAGGCGATCTATCACTTCCGGGGCGCATCGAGCGCTGCATTCAACGAGTTCGTAGCTGTCTTCGGCAAGCTTCAGCAGAAAAACATCATCAACCTTGCCGAGAACCAGCGTTCGACACAGAAGATTCTCGACTGCGGCTTTGCCGCCATTGGAAGGAACCCCAGCCTTTCCCAGCAAGGTGGCCGTTTGCAGTTCGACCGCCAGAGGCTGGTCTCTGCGCGCGATCAGGAAGAGGAGCGCGCGGGCACGGCACTGTTATTTGCAACCGAGCCGGTGGACGCGGTTCCCTACGTCTACTACGCCGACGAATCGGCCGACATCGCCCAACGCATCCTCGAACTGAAGGACCAGGGTGCTCATTGGAGCGATTTCGCCGTCCTGTTTCGCTCGCACGCGAACGCAAATGATCTGGTGGAGGCGCTCGGGTCGCGCGACATCCCGTTCGAAGTTCAAGATACCGATCTGTTCGACAGCGCGGCGCTTCGTGACGTGATGGCATGGCTGCACTGTGCGCTCTCGATGAACGACGACATCAGTCTCTTCCGCCTCATCTTGCGATTCGCCGATGACGTGAATCTCACCGCGCTTCACCAGCAACTTGCGTCAGCCGAGCGGGGGACGAAGCTCGTTTCCATACTCGAGGACGTACAAGGCGGTACAGGGCTCGTGACAAATCTCCAACGCTTCAGTGAACGCCACAGCCCCGCCACGGCGGACCCTCTGTGGGTCATTGATGCAGCCGCCGAGCAGGTTGATGTCGAGCGTTCATCGATTGAACTCGCGCGCTTCCGGGAATTCGCCCGCAATTGGCGAGAAAAAAGGATTTCGAACACAAAGCGTCTGCCGGAGTTTCTGGAATTCCTGGAACTCTATCGACAAGGTGGCGGCAGCCTCGATCTTGCGCCTCCCGAACGGCCGGAAGATGAGTTCCATGGTTCTGCCGGCGATGTGCATACGCGCGATGCCGTGAAGCTGTTGACCGTCCATGCCGCGAAGGGCCTCGAGTTCAAGCACGTCTTTGTGTTGCGGGTCGTGTCCAACTCGTTCCCGAGCAACTACAAAGAAACCCTCTTCGAATTTCCGCGAGAGCTGCGTACCTCCTTTGGAGCGACGGAGAAGGAAGACAAGGACCTGCATCGCGAAGAGGAACGCCGGCTGTTCTATGTAGCGATCACGAGGGCTCGCGACACGCTCACTCTGTACGGCAAGAAGAACCCGAGAAGCAAGAAGCAGACGCCGTCCGGATACATTACCGAGTTGCTCGACGACAAGGAACTGAAGTCACAGTTCAGGCTGCGAGATGTAAAGATCATCGATCACGAAATCGTCCCTGCCGATTCTCCGCGATGGATTCAGATTCCCGCGCGATTGCCTTTGCAGTCTGTGGAGCTAAGCGCGTCGGCGATTGAAGCCTACGACCGGTGTCCGCTCAAGTACTCGCTGCAGAAGCTATGGAGATTGCCGGAGGAGCCCTCGGCGGCGTTGCAGTACGGCTCGGCCATGCATACCGCCCTCAAAGACTTCTACGATGCGGCGAAGCAGGGCAAGCGACGCACGTCCGAGGAGACGGTCGAAATCTTCATGCGGCTGTTTGAATCCGCAAAGATTGAAGAAGATCTGCAGCGCCAGCTTTACGAGCGCCAAGGAGCGGAGCAGCTTCGCCAATTCGTTGCCGCACGCGACATGGAAGAAGCTCCCGACGTGGTTGCTACGGAGAAGCCGATCCGGTTCATGATCGAAGATGTCGCCATCCTCGGCCGCATCGATCGCATCGACCGTGCCCCCGATGGCAGTCTGGTGGTAATTGATTACAAGACCGGCAATCCCAAGAACGATCTGGACGCAAGTACGAGCGTCCAACTGGGACTGTACGGCCTGGCAATTCAGCTCGAGGGAAACACCGTCGGCCGGATGGTCTTCTACAACCTCGAAGACAACAGCACCGCCGAAACCGAGCGCATTAACGAACAGAAGCTGCACGAGACGGTACTCGACGTGGCCGCGGGCATTCGCGCGGGGCGCTTCGACCCCAAGCCCGGCTTCCAATGCAACTACTGCGGATATCGCAGTCTCTGCCCGGCCACGGTAGAGCAAATCTTCGTGCGTCCTGAGACCAAGGTCGCCGTAGGAGTGAAATGAGCGTGTACATTCTGCTGTTCGCTGCAGTGATTGCGTCCCTCGTAGGTGCTGCCATCTGGACCAGGCGCGCGAGCCAGGCGGCGCCCGACCCGCGGGTTGACCTCATGCGGCACGAAGTGACGCTGCTCCGCGAAAGTACCGAGCGGTCCATTCAGGCCATGGGTGCGGGCTTTACTGCTCAGATGCAAACAGTCACGTCTCATGTACAGGGCGCTTTGACGACCGTCTCTGAGGCCGTGAATACCCGGCTGGAGGAGATGGATCGGCGCATGCATCACCAGCTTGATCGGAATGTCAGACTCGTCTCCGATACCTCTAATTCGGTGACCCAGCGAATCTCTGCCGTTCAGAACACCTTCGCCGGTCTGCAGAAGCAAGTAGGAGAGATGAGCGAGCAGGCTCGACAGCTTGCAGAGATGTCCAAATCTATTTCCACTCTCGAACGCGTGCTTAGCGCTCCCAAGCTGCGCGGTGGATTCGGTGAAGCCCAGCTCGAAAACCTGCTGCGCATGGTTTTTGCCAACGATCAATACCAGATGGAGTTCGCGTTTTCCTCAGGCGAGAAGGCCGATGCCGTGCTGTTTTTTCCGCAGGGACATGTCGCCATCGATTCCAAGTTCCCATTGGAGAATTTTCGTCGAATGGCCGAAGCCGAGTTGGATGCGGATAAGAAGGCGTTGCGTCGCGACTTCCTGCGGGACGTGAAGCGCAGGATCGACGAGATTGCAACCAAGTACGTTCGTCCTTCAGAAGGGACGCTTCCCTTCGCGCTCATGTATATCCCGGCGGAGAACGTTTACTACGAAGCCATCATTCGCGACGAAGAAGGCAACGATCTGTACAACTACTGCACGCAAAAGCGCGTGCTCCCGGTCTCTCCAAACTCGCTCTATGCCTATCTGCAGACGATCGTGCTTGGGTTAAACAGTATGCGGGTGAGCCAGCGCGCCGAATGGATACTGCGAGAAATCGAGGCGCTGAGAGTGGAGATGACGAAGTTCAGCGACACCTTCGAGGTCACCGGCAAGCATCTTCGCAATGCTTCCGCGAAATACGATGAGAGCGCGAAGGCGCTGGACAAGATTCAGAATCGGGTGGAAGTGCTGGGCAACGGCGGCGGTGAACCGCAGGCCGCGTTATTCGAAGGGGAGCGCGCCGCGCTGAAAGTGGCGGCGAACTGAAGCTCAGGGCACAAAAACTTGGGGGACGCTCTTGGCGTCCCCCGTTTTCTACTTTGCCTGGTCAGCTCTTATTTCTTTTTCTTCGAGCTTGACTTCTTTTTCGCGGCTTTCTTGGTTGCCATGGTTTCTATTCTCCCTTTTTCGATCAGTGATCGAGTTCGCAACGATCTTTTGTTGCAATTGATGAATGTATAGAGTCATTGAAAAACGATGTCAAGAAAAAAATGGTTGACGCGAGTTGTTCTTTCAGCTCTTCCCACACTCAAAAAGAGTAGATGACCAAAGTCACATCCATTTTTTTCTGCTGCCGGACTTTCGAAAAGAAACAAAGTTTTTCAATCACCGCAACATCTACCTCTTAAAACACTGATGAACACTAAGTGAAATCGACATCGCTCATTTCACCACACCACTCTTGATCAGTTTGTCTGCGACGAATAGCAGGACACCCTGGAAGCTGTCGAAGATTCCATGTGCCATGATGCCCGGCCGTAGGCTCTTACGAAAAATTGTGAGAGCACCGAACATCGAACCATAAACGAAGATGAGGAACATGCGCTGCCGCCCTTCATAGGCGTGGGAAAGACCGAAAATTGCCGCCGAGGCCAGCATCCCGGCCCAGACATTCCTGAGCAAGGCGCCGAACTGTCGCTGAAAGTAGCCACGGAAGACGATCTCCTCTACAAAACCGGCAACCATGCTCATGCAAATCCAAAGAACCAGTTCCAATGCTGTTTTCGGAGCGAGCATCTGAATCGTCTTCTTGCCTTGGTCGATCGCTCCTGGCTTGGCCATGTGCATCGCGAACGCAAGGCCAATGAGGACCGCATAAGATGCGATCCAAAATCCGAAGGCGATGACCACGTCGAGAAAGAAATCGTCGGCGGAGTGCCATCGCCCGCCAATCACTTCACTCAGCTTCATCTCTGAAAGACGTATTCCGATGTAGCACAGTCCCAGCAGTATCAATTCTGTCGCGATGGTGAGAACGTAGAAGAGAAAATGGCCGTGCTTCTGCGCGATTTCTCCTTGTTGATTCGCTCCCGCAAAGGACATGCCGAGCACCAGCGCGATCAAAACGAATGTGTAGAGGTAATGCCAGGCTGAGCGGCGAGGCGCAGCTTCAGGCGTCGTCATGCCTGAGATTGTGCCCTCCGCGGGTTGAGATAACGTGTTGAAGTTGTCCAATGGACTTCCTCGTGAGCCGAAGTATGCACTGGCGTCATCTTATAATGGGAAGTCTTCTTAGCTTGATTTTGGTGGACTCTGAGGCAGGTTATGGATAAAGCGCAGCATGGAGCGGGCAAGGGCCCAGTGCTTGAAGAAGTAGTAATCGTGTCTGGCGTTCGCACGCCGGTGGGAAAATTTCAGGGATCACTCTCGGATTTTTCCGCGCCGCAACTCGGCGCGTTGGTTGTGAGGGAGGCCGTCAAGCGTGCGCAGCTCGATCCGCAGCAGGTGGACGAGTGCATTATGGGAAACGTACTCCAGGCGGGATTGGGACAGAATCCTGCGCGTCAGGCTGCACTCAACGGCGGTTTGCCTCCCGAAGTCGGCGCGATGACCATCAACAAAGTTTGCGGATCAGGCTTGAAGTCGGTCGCGCTCGCGGCACAGGCCATCCAGACCGGCAACTCCGAGATTGTGGTCGCGGGCGGCATGGAATCCATGACGAATGCTCCTTACCTGCTGCCGCAGGCGCGCAAGGGATATCGGCTGGGCAATTCGCAGATCATCGACTCCGTCGTGAACGATGGACTCTGGGACGTTTACAACAACTACCACATGGGCATGACGGGCGAGAACGTCGCGGAGAAATACGGAGTCACTCGCGAAGATCAGGACGAATTCGCCGTGAGCTCGCACCGCAAGGCCGTGCAGGCGTGGAAGGAGTGCCGTTTCAAGTCACAGGTAGTGCCTGTGGAACTCCCCGCGCGCAAGAAGGGTGATCCGCCGGTGATCTTCGACAGAGACGAAGGCCCGCGTGAGGACACCTCGACTGACACGTTGCGTTCACTTAAGCCCGTTTTCAAGAAAGACGGCACAGTGACCGCCGGCAACGCTTCGACCATCAATGACGGAGCCGCAGCGGTAGTCGTGATGAGCGCAGCTAAAGCCAACGAGCTTGGGCTAAAGCCGATGGCCCGCATCGTCGCGCAGGCGACCAGCGGGGTCGATCCCAAGTGGGTGATGATGGCTCCGGTAGATGGCGTCCGGAAGATCTGGAACAAAACTGGATGGAAGCCTGACGAAGTGGATCTTTACGAACTGAACGAAGCTTTTTCGGTCCAATCGGTCGCGCTTGTGCGCGAACTCGTCATTGACATGAACAAAGTCAACGTGAACGGCGGTGCAGTGGCGCTCGGCCATCCTATCGGTGCAAGCGGCGCTCGTGTGCTGGTGACGCTGCTATACGAGATGATCCGGCGAGACGTTCACAAAGGCATCGCAGCACTTTGCCTCGGCGGCGGAAACTCTGTAGCGCTGGCGATTGAGCGCTGACCTGGTCAGCGCCCAAGGTTTATTCCACCACCACCGATTTCGATAGATGCCTGGGTTGGTCCACATCCCGCCCACGCAGTACGGCGATGTGATACGCAAAGAGCTGCAGCGGAACTACCTCAAGGATCGGCTGCAGCAACACCGGAACGTCCGGCACCTCGATTACGTACGGTGTCTCCTTCTGAGTCTCTCGGTCTCCCGCAGTGATCAATGCAAGCACCTGCGTTCCACGCTCACAGAGTTCACGAATGTTCGACAGTGTCTTCTCGAACCGCAACTGCGAGGCATCGTCAGAGCGGTCGTGTGTAGCGAGAACGACCAGCGGCAGACTCTCGTCGATCATTGCGGTCGGTCCATGCTTCGTCTCGCCTGTGGGATAGCCCTCCGCATGGATGTACGAGACCTCCTTCAGCTTGAGAGCGCCCTCAAGGGCAATCGGATAATCGATGTCACGCCCGAGGAACAGGAACGATTCGTATTCAAAGAATTTTCGCGACAGCTTCTGTATCTGTTCATTGAGCTTCAGCACCTCGTCGATCTCATCGGGCAGCTTTCTCACTGCGCGCAGCGCTGAGCCCATCGCGGCAGCCGAACTGCCGCGGACGCGGCCAATATGAGCAGCGAGAAGGAACAGCGACGTCAGTTGCGTGGTAAAACTCTTCGTCGCTGCGATGGAAATCTCTTTCCCCGCGTAGGTCAGCAGCATGGCATCGGCATCTCGGGTGAGAGGCGTATCCGCAACGTTGCAGATGGCCAGTGTCTTCGATCCTTTATCGCGAGCAACGTGGAGCGCCGCAACCGTATCGACGGTCGTCCCCGACTGCGAAATGAATACCGCCAGTTCGTGCGGGATCACGATCGGATCGCGATAGCAATACTGGCTAGCGAAATCGACGTCCACCGGTAGCCCGGTCATACGCTCGATCATGAAAGCGCCAGCGAGTCCAGCATGGCGACTCGAGCCGCTGGCTGCGATTTGCACTTTGCGCAAATTGCGCACGTAGTCGTCAGGAATTGTGGGACTCGGCAGCGCCACGTGGCCGGAACTTGTCACGCATGCTTCGATGGTTTGGCGCACGGCCTCGGGCTGCTCATAGATTTCCTTGAGCATGTAGTGCGGAAAGCCATTCTTGTCCTCAGAATTTGAAATGGGCATAGAGATATCGATTTTAGCGGAACAGAGCTGAAGGGCCCGGTTCAGTCCTTAAGCATCCTGCCAGCAATGAAAGTGTGCACAACCTCACCCAAGGGCGTGAGCAGTATCAGGTCGGCATCGCAGCCTTTTTCCACGATCCCTTTTCTGGGCGAGATGCCCAGGAGACATGACGGATTGCGGGTGGCCAGTGCGACGCTCCGTTGCAAACTGCATCCGGAAAATTCCATCACGTTTCGAACCGCGCGATCCATGGTGAGGACACTGCCGGCGAGTTTGCCATCAAATTCCGCACGATCGCCTCGCACTTCGACGCGAAAAGGACCAAGTTGATACGTGCCGTCGGGCATACCGGTCGCGCTGATTGCGTCGGTGATCAGGACAGCAAGCTCCGGTCCCTTGGACTCGAGAAAAATCTTCACGACCGCCGGCGCGACATGAATGCCGTCCGCAATGATGTCGGCCATTACCTGGTCACTACTCAGGACAGCTCCCAGGATTCCTGGCTCTCGATGATCGAGTGCCCGCATCGCGTTGAAGGTATGCGTTGCGTGCGAAGCTCCAGCTTCGATACCGCTCATTGCCTCGGCGTAGGTTGCGTTGGAATGACCAATGGACGAAAGGACGCCACGCTTTAGAGCTTCACTTATCACTTCGGGAGCGCCGGGCAGCTCAGGTGCAATGGTCATCATGCGCACCGTTCCCCCGCTTGCTTGCCAAAATCTGTCAAACAGTTCTTGTGTGGGGTCAACCAACTGGTTCGTCGGGTGCACACCGCATTTCGCGCGACTGATGAATGGGCCTTCCAAATGGATGCCAAGCGGACGTGCCGCAAGAGTATGCGACTCCTCAGCGGCAGAGATAACGTTTCCGAGGCGATCCAACGCGCCGAGAATCCGATCGACTGGGGCCGTGACTGTGGTCGGCAAATAGCTCGTGACACCATGCCTGGCCAGCAAGCGTTCGAAAGCCAGACGTCCGCTGGGGTCGTCCTGCATCACGTCATGGCCGGCCCCTCCGTGGACGTGCACGTCGATGTAGCCGGGTGCGAGAACCAGTTCGGGAAAGTCGAAGCACTCACCGCCAGCAGGAGCCTCGGCCGAGGAACATGAGGTGACCGACTGAATAACACCATCCTCAAAAATGACGATTGGCTGCTCGATGATATCGATGGGTGTGAACAGACGCGCGGCTGTAATGCAGCTCTTCATGGGAACGGAAGATTCTAACGAATGACGGCGCTGCGTGCTTTGTGTGTCTCTGGTTTATACTCGTGCGCCCATGCTCTTCCGCACATTGAGCGCAGCTGTCCGGTATCGATCGATGTTGAGTTCGATGTGGCTCCATATCGTCTCGAGCTTGACAATTTCAGAACGGTCGGCTTACCCGAGGCCGCGGTGCGGGAAAGTCGTGAGCAAGTCCGGGCTGCGCTGAAGAACTGCGGATATGACATTCCCTCCGACCAAGATCACCATCAATCTGGCTCCGGCCGATCTGAAGAAAGACGGCTCAGGATTTGATTTGCCGATGGCAATGGGGATCCTCGGCGCGTAGAACGGCCTGCTCAAGCGTGAGCTGCCAGACTTTGTACTCGGCGGCGAGTTGAGCCTGGACGGCGGAATCCGCGCCATCCGCGGAGCTCTGGCTGATCGCTGTTGCTGCTCGGGCCAGCAAGATTGCCAACCTGATCGTGCCTGAAGCTAATGCGCGCGAAGCCGCAGTCGTAACCGGCATCAAAGTCTATCCCGTCAAATCGCTGATCCAAGTTGTGGAATTGATCAACAGCGGAAACGGCGTCCACGCACGATTGCGGATCTCGATTCGACTCCTGAAATCCAGTCGAAGCACATTGCGGAAGCGATCCACTACCGGACACTGGATCGAAGCTACTGGGCGTAGCTAGTCGGTCAATTCCTATCCAGGAGTAACCGCGACAAAGACCGGCGTCTCTTTCGCGCAACCGGTTCCAGTGCAGTTGGGATCCACGTTCGGCGCGGACGGCCGCACCGGGTTCCCACTCGCATCCTTCACTTCAGAATCATTTGACGTTTGAATGATCGAAAAGTTCTGCGAGGCCATGTTCGCCACAAATACCTTGAGACTCGGCGAATCACTGGCGATCCAAACTGGCGTCGTCCCCACCGGGACGGTGCTGCTTACCGCCAAACTGGTCGCGTTTATCACAGTGACGCTATTAGACCCTTTGTTGGCGACATAAATCTTCGTACCGTCCGCGAGAGCGGTCACGCTGGCTGGCTTTGCGCCGACATTCACGGTGGTTACGCTCAAGTACGCCGGGGATAACGGATCGGCGTTGATCACGCTCAATGTGTTGGAGCCAGGATTGGTCACCAGCAGCCGCTGCAACTTGCCGTCGAAGAAGGCGTAGTTGGGCGACGTTCCAACGTTCACCGTGGACATGAGTGTGTTCGTGTTTGGGTCAATCACGCTGACATTGTTCGAACCCTGATTCACGACATAGAGGCGCGTGCTGTCCACTGAAGCTACGGCCCACACCGGGCTGGTCCCTACAGTCACCGTGGCTGCGACAGTATTGTCGGGAGTGGCGATTGCGACCACGGATCCGCCCGCCTGGTTCACTGCATACACTTTTTGTCCGTTAGGGAGCGCAGCAAGTGCAACAGGATTCCCCCCAACTGGAATTTCGGTAGTAAGTGCCAGCGGACTGCCGGCAAGTACTCCGACAACACCTCGTCCCGACTCTGCAACATAAACCGAATTGTTCGCGTCAGCCAACGATATTGGCTTGGCGCCCTTGGGCAGAGTGGTCGTAGTAAGACCGGTGATCGTTAATGTATTCGAGAGATCCAGCTGACTGAATGAAGTGACGGTATCGCTGTCGAAATCGGCGGTGACCACTCTCGAAAGCTCTGCGAGCGCGAAGACTGGATTTGTGCCAACACGTGTGACGGCAGAGACGTTGTCGCCCGAGGCGTTCAAATCGCTGACCTGTCCTTGGATGCCGGGAGAACCTGAGACGAACACTGCCAGTCGGAATGTCTGAGGGTCGCCAGTCTGTTGCGGCAGCGGCGTGGCTACCGGGCGAAACGTGTCTCCACATCCAGAAATGAGCACACAGAAAAGCGCCGCCCCGGCCACGGCGGCCAACCTTGAAAACCTCATCCACGCTCCCGACTTGATGCTGATCTGAATCCGTTGATTGTAAATAGTCTGGTACTCAGGCGCTACACGCGGCCCACGGTCGCTGACGTGTAGGTGGGCGAAAGCTCTCTCAATCTGCTGAGAGTAGCGGGAACAATCGAGAGCGCAAAGTCGATGTCCTCGGCGGAAGTATGTTTGCCGAGACTAAATCGAATGCTGGCGCGCGCCCGTTCGGGTGCGAGTCCCATTGCTGTGAGAACGTGCGAGGGCTCAATGGCTCCGGACGAACAGGCGGCGCCCGTGGAGACTGCTAGCCCCTTCAGGTCGAGTGCGATGACCATGGCCTCGCCCTCGATGTGATCGAAGTAGATGTTGGAAGTGTTCGGAACCCGCGGAGCGTTGGCACCATTCAGACCTCTGGCGTCGATGGTCGAAAGCAGGTCGTTTTCCAGACGATCGCGAAGTTCCTCGATTCGGCGAACCGAGCCGTCTTCAAAACCACGCACCGCGATATCGGCTGCACAACCCAACCCGACGATGCCTGGAAGATTCTCGGTACCCGCGCGCCGCTGCCGTTCGTGATTGCCGCCATAGAACAATGCCTCGAGCAGAGTGCCTCGGCGAACGTAAAGAGCGCCGGTCCCCTGAGGCGCGTGGAACTTGTGGCCTGAAATCGAAAGCAGGTCGCAACCGATACGTTTCACGTCAATGGGAACCTTGCCTGCTGCCTGCACGGCATCGGTATGAAAGTAAACGTCGGCTTCTGCAGTGATGCGTCCAATCTCCTCGACCGGCTGAATCACTCCCGTCTCATTGTTCGCCATCATGATGCTGATGAGCTTGGTGTTTGGACGAAGTGAGCGACGCAGTTCGTCGGGATCAATGAGCCCTCGGGAATCTACGGGAAGATACGTGACTTCACATCCTCTGCGCTCGAGCTGTTTGCACGCATTCAGGATCGCGTGGTGCTCGATGGTCGAAGTGATGGCGTGATCGCCAGGCTGGGCAATCCCGAAGACGGCGAGATTATCGGCCTCCGTACCTCCACTGGTGAATACCACTTCAGCCGCCCGGCATCCCAGCAAGCGTGCCACGGATTCTCTTGCCGCTTCCACCGCAGCGCGCGCGTGCTGACCATGATGATGAATGGACGAAGCGTTTCCGAACTGGTCGAGATAAAACGGACGCATCGCCTCCAGCACCTCGGGGAGCACCGGAGTGGTGGCGTTGCTGTCCAGGTAAACGCGTCGCATTCTCATATTGTAGTGGTTTCCGAGTTGTGCTTCCTGAGCGTCGCGTCTATACCTGAACTCCTAAAACCCCGGAGCGCGCTTCGTTCTTGCTACCATAGGCAAATGGATTTAACCGTCTATACAGCATTCTGGTGTCGCGACTGTCGTGAGGCCAAGAACTTTCTAAAAAAACACAATATCCCGTTTAAGGAAGTCGATATTGAAAGCACGCCCGAAGCGGCGGATGATCTCATCAAGAACGTCGGCAAGCGCGCCATCCCGCAGTTCGTAATTGACGGTAAATGGGTACAGCCCTACAAACCCGGACGGGGCTTCCTCTACGACGAAATGAGTGAACTACTCGGAGTGAAACCGGTCTGACCATCACCGTCTCGCCTCTGCGACCTGACGTGATGTTCCGCGAATCGTACACTGTCCTGCCCCCTATTGGGCAACGAAACCCTCGCCCAGACTGTTCCTATCTCGTGACTAACTAAAGTCCTCAGGAGGACGTATGCAGACGCCTCTCAGGCTCGCTGCGATTTGTATTCTCACGGGCACCATGGGATTCGCTCAGGGCAGAGTGACCGACCAGCAGCCGGTAAACGGTGGAACTCAGCCGAACGGCAACAGCGTAAACACCTCGCCGAACACCAGTCGGAGCGTGCCTTCCAACCCGCAGGGTGCGGCCAGTGGCACTCCATCAGCCCCAAATCAATCTCTTCCTGGCGACGCGAATCCAGCTAACGCCAGCACTAAAGAAGGCAAAGCGAATGGGCGCGCGGTACGCGGGTCTCAGTCAGACAAAGGCGCAACCCCAACTGGGGCAGTCGGCAACCCTGCTGGTGGAAACAGCGGAACCAATCCAGCAAGTGGTCGCGATACGCAGACCGCCGCAAGTCCGCGCACTGGCCGACAATGGTTCTGGATTACGCTCGGGCTTGTTCTTGTTTTGTTGGTAATTCGTATTCTGATGGGCCGCAGCCGCGTACACGGAAATATCGATAGAAAGGATTCGGCGTTGCGCGTTGCCGGCCATCGCGGCACGACAGATCGGGACATCGATGCTGAACGTCAACGCGATCGGATTCGGCGAGCCAGCTAGAACTCGGGAAATTGATCGCTGCGATAAGTGCTTTCATCCGGTGGGATAGCGGATAGAAACCTGGCCAGTTCGCCGAGATTACTAAGATGTCCGAGCCACTTACCCACGGGAGTGCTCAAGGTAAGGTGATGCTCGATTTCAGGGTAGTCCAGCGCACGCCAAGCCTTGGTTCCCGCTGCCCGGAACTCCACCCGGCCTTCATGCAGGCGATACCAGTCCAGCCGGTCTTTTGCTCCGACGGTCATCTGTAAACGAGCCTGGACTATCTCCTTCATCCGGGTCTCTCTTTCTGCGGTTAACATAGTTCGATGCTGAGTTAGCGGACTCGGAAACGCCAGCCGGGCAAAAAAATGGTAATGTTGGCGGCTCGGAAATGCCGTCGGGGTACCGACCTACTGCTTCAGCAGTCCGTCGGCCAGGCTGTGGGCCTTCACCGCAAGATTATGCGCGCGTTCGAAATCCTGGTCTCGCAATGCGGAACGCGACTGCACCATGTAGCCGCGGATCTGAGAGACGGTGTTCTGCTCGTCCGTGCTGAGCGTGCGAGTGAGGCTTCGCAGGTTCTGCTCAGTGTCATCCAGCAGCTTGGTTGTGCTCTGTACCGACGCCGACTGCGCGGCTTTGGACATATCCGGAGAAATTTGTCCGACAGCCGGCTCCGGGGTTGGATTTGGCTCCGGCGGAGGAGTGTTCTTGGCGACTGTCGCCGGTGGGTTCTGATTCGTCGTCTTCTTGCCACCTGAGTGCCGCCTGGATTCGCTCCGAGAAGCTCGTTTTTGCGGAATAGGTGAGGGCTTCTGGGTCTGTTTCTCTGGCTCAGGCGGGGCAGGGTTCGGAGTCACTGTTGCAGGAGCCGTAGTGGTCGGAGTGGTGTTGGCCGGTTCAGCAGTCGTGGTCGAGGGCGCAACCGTCGGAGCCTGCGCTTGCGGTTGAGGGACGGGCGGCTTTTTCTTCTGACACCCGGAAATCAGCAGCAGCGTAAGCGCAAGTTCGGCAGTGAGAATTCTGCAGTGACGGTTCATTTTCATGTTAGGACTGCGCCACCAGATCGCGCTGCGGGCGCTGCTCAGAACGGGCCAGAGGCAGCGTCAGGTAGAAGGTGGTTCCCTCTCCACTCCGCGTATCGAAGTGTACTGAACCATTATGCAACTGGAGTATGCGATAGGTCATTGCCAAGCCGATGCCGGTTCCACTTTTTTTCGTCGTGAAGTAGAGATTAAAAATTTTGTCGCGAATGGCCGGAGGAATTCCCGGCCCGGTGTCTTGGACTTCAATTTGCGCATCGCCTTCGCTCTTATGAGCGCGAACCGTAAGAGTGCCGCCCGCCTCCATCGCCTGCGCGCCATTGATGATGATGTTCAACAACGCCTGCTTGAGAAGATCGGCATCCACTTTGGCCAGCAACGGCTCAGGCGATATCTCACTGACGATGTGCACGCCGTGCCGCTCGCAATCCGGAGCTGCCATGAACGCGACCTGCTCGACTAGGGTACGCAGATCCAGATCCATCAGTTTCAGCTCCACTGGGCGGGTAAAGTCCACCAACGTTTGCACCACGCGGTCGAGACGTTGAATCTCGCTGCCAATCACATCCATATGTCGCTGCATGTCAGCATCGGGTTGCTTTACCTTATTGCGCAGGATCTCGAGGTGCACAACTATGGAATTGATCGGGTTCTTCACCTCGTGAGCGACGCCGGACGTAAGTTTTCCGATATTGGCGAGCCGCCGCGATACCTCGATTTCATCTTCAATCTTCCGCATCGATTCGGCATCGCGCATTGTCAACAGAGCTCCGAGTTGCTGTCCGCCCTCTTCGATGAAGTCCAGCGAGACTTGCACGTTGGTTCCGTTGTCGCCAGAAATTTCGGCCATGTACATCGGCTGATGCTGCATGAACGCCGACAGCACGCTGCGGCCGAGTTGCGTGTGACGCGAAAAGATTTCCTGCGCATGATGTCCGAGCATTTCGCCGCGAGGCTTGCCTAGAAATGTCTCGATCGAGGCACTCACCAGGACCGCGCGCTGATCGCGGGTGAAGAGCATCAAACCGTCTTGGAGATTGGCCATGATCTGGTCAACGTTTTCCTGCAATGCGGAGAAGACTTCATTTACCGTCCGCATCTGCCGGCCGATGCGTTCAATCTTCGAACTGACATTTCCGTATTCGTCGGTTCGATTGAGCTCTTGCGGCACCGGGCTAACGACTTCCCCGGCCGTCATTTGATCGAGGCGGCGAGAGATGGCTTCCAGTGGACGCAACGCAAAATTCGACAGCCCGGCTGCGAGAGCGAGTGTGACCAGTATGGCAATCGCGGAAAAAATCAGCGCATGCGCCAGATGCGGTTGCAGTGTGTTCTTAAGAAACACTGACGAGATGCCGATCTGTACCGAGCCGAAGGGACGATTTCCGCGATCGAGCGGCACCTTCACCACGTAAGTCCGGATGGGCCCATACACGACTCGAAGCTGCTGCCAGAAACGCGCGTTCGCGAGATCGCGAAATTCAGGTCTGGGCGGCACGGTCTTGTCGATCATCACCGCGTCGCTGTGCAGAATTGCGCGGCCATCGGGACCGACTACGGCAATGTCGCTGATGATGGGAGAGTAGCCGACGATCGATTCCATCAGCGAGTTCAGACCAGGATCAGTCTGCAATGTTTCCTGGATGAAGTCGTTTACCTGTTGCGTGTCATCAGGATCGATTCGCCTGCTGTTGATATTCGTCTCATCGAGAGCATCTCGCGAGGCGTGGATAATTTCCCGCGCGGCAAAGTCGCCATCGGTCAAGCCGTCATTGATGACCTGATGGACAAGTTGTGCAACATAGATGGTGGAAAGAGTCACTACAATCGCGACGACCATCAGGCTTATCGCGATCACCAGCTTCGTTTTGAGTCGAATCTGAGGCACAGACTTGATCGCTTCCGGCCCTCATCCGCAGATGAGAGCTACTGCCCGGCAGCCTCGGCCGCGCTACCGTTCGAACCGTACTCTTTCAGTTTGTTGTGCAGCGTCTTCAAACTGATGCCCAGAATCTCCGCTGCACGTGTTTTGTTATTGTTCGTGCTGAGCAGCGTGCGCAGGATCAATTGCTTCTCAGCTTCCTCGACGGTGGTCCCCACCCCAAGGTGGATTGCATTGGGATCAATGTCCGCCGTTTTCACGTAGGCGGTACCAAATCCAGGCGGAAGATGTCGCGTTTCGACCAGCTTTCCCGTCGCCAGAATCACGGCACGCTCGAGCGTATTGCGCAATTCACGGACGTTTCCCGGCCAGTTATAGGCCTGAAAAGCCTTCATCACGTCGGCCTCGACTCCCGCGATCCCGCGTCCGTGCTTCTCGTTCAGGTCCTCGATTAATGCCTGAGTCAGATCGGAAATATCTTCCTTATGTTCGCGCAATGGCGGCATGTGGATGTTGAAGACATTCAGTCGATAGTAGAGATCATTGCGCAGTTCGCCACGCGCAACCGCCTCTTCCGGAACTTTATTCGTAGCTGCAAGAACGCGAACGTTCACTTCCGTTTCCACTTTGCTGCCCAGACGCCGAAGCTTGCGGTCTTCTAAGACGCGCAAGAGTTTGGCCTGGGTCGCGATCGGCATCTCGCCGATTTCGTCCAGCAAGAGCGTGCCCTCCTCTGCCAGTTCGAAGCAGCCAGCCCGACGCTCGAGTGCGCCTGTAAATGCGCCTTTTTCGTGACCAAAAATCTCGCTCTCGATCAGCGTTTCCGGAATCGCCGAACAGTTGATGGCGACGAATGGCTTTCCTTTACGTGGACTCAGGTCATGCAAAGTGCGCGCCAGCATCTCCTTGCCGGTGCCACTTTCGCCGGTGATGAGCACCGATGCTGTGCTCGGAGCAACGCGCTCTGTAAGCGCGAATATCTCCTGCATCGTCTTCGACTTTCCTACCAACCGTCCGAGGATGCCAGCATCCCGAAGCTGACGCCGGGTTACCTCTAGCTCGCGCTCAGTTCCCTGCTGCCGCGCCGCATTTTGCAGAATGGAGCGCAGCCGAGTGGGATCGACCGGCTTCTGGATGTAGTCATACGCGCCCATCTTCATGGCATCGACAGCGCTGTCGATGGAACCTTGCGCAGTGAGGAGTACAACCGCGATCTGGTTCGGCTGGTCGGCCAAGCGCTCGAGGAGTTCGAGACCATCCATGCGCGGCATTTTTAAATCGGTTATCACGATCATCGGCGACCATGCAATGACCTTGTCTAACGCGTCCAGACCATCTTTGGCGGTTTCCGTGCGGTATCCCCAGGCCGACACAAGTTCGGCCAGGCCCGTGCGGGCGTTCTCTTCATCCTCGACGATCAGGACCTTTTCAGGCATGAATGATGGCTTCCAGGCTTTCTACTTCAGATATAAGGTTCGATTCTAAGCTGCTGAGTTTATAGGCTATCACCGACCCAGCCGGAAAACGTGTCGCCGAAAGGCCATATCCGGTACTCGTTTGGCTACTCTGATGCAGAACTGCTGGTCTGCGGCCATTCCGGCGTTTAGTTCGCCGAGCCTCCTGTTGCGGGCAGCAGAACAGCTCTGGAGTGCATCCCAAGCTGTTGACGTAAATAGCTCTTTTCCGGACTGGTGATGCGTCCTTTCAAGACAGCTCTTATTGTTCTACTTCTCGTCCCCGCGTTGTTCGCCGTCAAACTGCGAGAGATTGGCGCGCTCGACATCCCCGGCCGTCCTGGATTCGCGACTCTGGCATTCGCCAAGGGCTTCCTGGTAATTGCGCACTCCGGCGCCGGGTCAGTGGAGATTTTCGATCCTGTCAAACGGCGACTGGTGGCCGAGATCACCGGCATCGTGAGCGCTCGCGGAGTTGTCTCTGACGAACCTAACCGAAGAGTCTTCATCGCGGACGCTGGATCGAATTCCATCGACGTAGTCTCGACCTCCAATTGGCAGGTGCAAGACCGCATTGTGCTCACGCGCACGCCGGAAAATCTCCTGCTGATTCCCGGCACCACAAACCTGGTTGCGACGAATCCGTACGCGCGTTCGCTGACGCTCATCAGCACGCAAATCAACCGCGAAATGCAGACCGTCGATGTCGCTGGACGCCCTGCGCTCATGCAATTTGATCCAGTACGCAATGCGGTGCTGGTCACGCTTGAGGACCAGAACAGTGTGGCCTCCTACGGCGCTTCTCTCGAGCGCGAGGCGAGACCGCTGAATACCATCCGTCTCAATGCGTCGGAGCCCACAGGGATCGTTCTGAATCCGACTTCACGCACGCTGTATGTCGCCGTGCGGTTTGCCGTGCTGGCGCTCGACGCGGACTCAGGCGCAGAACTCAGCCGCGTGCCCGTGACCGGTGGCACTGATCGTCTATGGCTCAATGCGCCGGACAACATGCTCTACGCGGCTTCCAGCGATGGCACGGTGACTTCACTCAAGATCAACGGCCGTCAACTCGCCTACGACAGTGAGATCAAGACCGACGTAAAGGGTCACAGCCTCGCCTATGACAGCACGCGCAAGGTGATCTACTTCCCCGGTGGACGTGAAGGCAAATCCAGGATGGTTATTCTGAAGCAGTTCGGTGCCTTACCCACTCCAACCGACGAGATAAGAACGGCGTCGGCAACCCCAGCTCTCACTCGCTAGGACGGCTACAATTCCCTGTTATCGGCAAATAACAGGGAAATTAATAGCCGTTTTTGGGTGTGAGACCAGGAGATCGCCGACTTGTACCCAAATCCGCAATTTCGCGAAAATAGGAATTAACAGGGAATTTCCGACTCTTCTTCTTCCTTTTTTGCCACTTCGGCCGACATGGAGGAACCGGGGAACCGGCCCAATGGTGTGATGTAACACCAAAGTTTGTCCAGAGTGCCTGCTGGGTTGACTGGTAGATTTGTCGATAGATCTTTGCGGTTCTGCCCCTCAGGAGGGCGTTGCTCTACTCTCATTCAGACTCATCCTCGTCCCGACCACGAAACAGCAGTGGGACCCGCAGCCGCAGGACCCGCTCGCGGCGCTCCTCGGTATCCTGTGCCGCCAAACGGGCCTTCATCAAGTCTGAAAGCGCTACGATCCCGAGGACCTTCTTCGGACGCTCGCGATTTACCACCGGCATCTTCGTGAATCCGGTATTGGCCATGCGTTCAAGCGCCGTGCGGAGCCGCTCATTGTCATACGCGATCACCGGGCGATCACGGATCAGCCCGGCCAGCGAGTTCCCGTTCCTTCCCGCGGCGAACTGCTCTACGTCCCAGCGCGGTATCACCCCAACCATCTCTCCACTCCTGTCGATGACCGGGAACAGACGCTGAACTCCGAGCTTCTCATCCACCACCAAAGCGCGCCGTACATCCTCCTGGCTTGCTTCGGGAGTGAGTGTCGAGATCTCGGTGCGCATCACTTCGTCCACCGAGAGGCTCTCCATAGGATCGACGATGTATTCGCGCGACAAATGATGGCCGCGACGGCTGAGCTTCTCCGTGAGGATCGAGCGCGGCAGCGTCAGCACGACAAAGCCATACGAGACGAGTGCAGAAATCAACAGCGGCAACAGCACACCGGGATCGTGAGTGAGTTCAAACGCAAACACGACCGCCGTCAATGGAGCGCCTAGTGCACCCGCAAGCACCGCCGCCATGCTGACTAGCGGCCACAGGCCGATTCCATAATTGGGAAGAAATCGCGATTCCAGTCCGCCCAGCGCGCCGCCCATCATCAACAGCGGAGCAAGCACTCCGCCGGATGTCCCCGACCCGAGCGATACCGACCAGATGATTCCCTTCACGAAGAAGATTCCAAGCAACATCTTCAGCGGAAGGTCATGGTCGAGCAGTGAGGCAATCACGTCATAGCCAACGCCAAGCGCTTGCGGAAAGAAGAGGCCGCCAACGCCCACCACCAGAGCGCCCATCGCAGGCCACCACATCCAGTGGATCGGCAGATGCGCAAAGCCGTCTTCCACCAGATAAATCGCCGAGCTAAGCAAAGCAGCTAGAGCGCCGGCCAAGAGCCCCACCATCATGCACGCGGCCAATCCCGAAGCCGTCATGGCAATGTGGTGCTCGGGGATTGGAAACAACGGGCCCATCCCCAAAAGATAACGGCGCGCCGCCGCCGCGGTCGCGCTGGCCATGGCCACAGGAATTAGACTGCGAGGCTTCCACTCGAACAACAGCAACTCAACAGCGAGCAAGACAGCAGAAACTGGAGCGGCGAAGGTCGCAGACATTCCCGCCGCAGCCCCGGCCACCAGCAGCGTCTTGCGCTCGGCACTGCTCAGACGAAAAAACTGCGCGATCAGCGAGCCGACCGCGCCGCCCGTCATAATGATTGGGCCCTCCGCGCCGAACGGTCCTCCGGATCCAATGGCGATCGCCGCCGACACCGGCTTCAGCACCGCAACTCTGGGCTCCACACGCGAACCCCTCAACAGAATCGCTTCAATCGCCTCCGGAATTCCATGGCCACGGATGCGCTCGGAGCCATAGCGCGCCATCAAGCCGACGATCAGTCCACCCGCCACTGGCACCAGGATTTCGAAATAGCCCAAGGTATTCAGCGCGGGCGACCGGAATTGAAAACTCCACTGGTGGAAGAAGAAAAGGTTCGTAAACAGATAGATGAGCTTAAGCAGGATCAGCGCTAAATACGCGCCAATCACGCCTACAACAATGCCAATAATAGAAAGAGGAATGACCCGAAAATCGGTTGTGAAATCAGCTAATCGCGGAGTCTCCGTAGGAGCGTGCTGAACTGTGGCCATAGATTTTTTTTGAGCTAGAGTGACCGCGTGACAGGCGCCGCGCGCCCGTGACGATAAAAACAATTGTAGTGAACGTTGCGCAGAATTTCAGGTTGAACATCAATACCCAGAAGAATCCACCAGAATTCCTCTGTGCCCTTCGTGGTGCAATGTTTTTTTACCAGAGCAATTTCAAGCCGAACTGGATCTGCCGCGAGGTTGTCGATGTGCTGGTGATTGCACCGGCGGTGCCCGACAGTCCCGAAGGAGTGAAGACGATCAGGTTTGGGGTACTGAAATTGGCCCGGTTAAGCAGGTTGAAAATTTCCGTCCGAAACTGAAGGTTCAGACGTTCGCCAATCAATGTGGTTTTAAGCATAGAGAAGTCCCAGGTAGCGAGTCCCGGACCAATCAGCGTATCTCTGCGCAGGTTGCCGTAGAACCCGCTGTTCGCTGGTGGCTGCAGAAATGCATTGGGATTGAACCACTGATCCGGTTTGCCGATGATCACCGGCCCGGCGAAATTCGGATTCACAAATGGCCGCACCGGATTCCGTGTATCGCCATTGTTCGACGGGTTGTAGCTGAGTTGCGGGGTGAACGGAAACCCGGACTGCAAGGTCACGATGCTGTTTGTGGACCAGCCACCCATGAATCCATTCGCCCATCCCGAAAGTCCGTTTCCAAATCGTTTGCCGCGTCCGAATGGAAGCTCATAGACGGCGCTAATCACGCCCATATTGCGCACGTCGTATGTTGCGAGACCCCAGTCGGCACGCAGATTAAATGGGTTTGAAACCAATCCCGGAGCATTCCCTGCCGCCGTTGCGTTCAGCGAATCTCCATCGTCCAGCGCCTTCGACCACGTATAGACGCCTCGCAGCGACAAGCCTTGGCTGAATCGATGGTTCACATCCCCCTGCAGCGCGTTGTACGAGCTAACTCCGAGAGAGAACCATGTCCACGTATTCGTCAAGATCGGACTGGGATTCGCCTTGGGCGCACCTGCCGGGATGAAAAACGTGCCTGCCGGGATCGGAGCATTCGCTAGCGCGCCCGGAAACGAAGCTGGATAGTTAGCCGGACACGGCGACGCCGGGCAGATCGTCGGTGTTGGTTCATTCGCATCCAGTCCAATGATTTCGTGGTAGCCGTGCGAGCCGACGTATCCGACGCTGACGGCCGTGTTCGCCGAAAGCTCCCGCTGCACCCGGAGTGACCACGAGATCAGAGTTGGAGTCTTCATGTCCGGTTGAACTCCGCCCGGTATCAGTTTTGAATTTGCAGGCACAGCGGTAGTAGGATCGATCGGCAGCTTCGACACCGGAAGCGAGGCGATGCTGTACGTTGGATTCGTCGGCGCATTCTGGTCCGCGCGATATCCGAGCGCGTCTTGCAGATCGTTGTATATCCCGAAGCCGGAGCGCAGCACAGTCTTGCCGCCGAACGGACTCCACGCAACTCCGATTCGAGGCTGCGGCAAGAACTTTGCGTTATTGACCGTGAATAGCGAACCGCCCACGCGCGGCTGTGTCGAGATGATCCCATTGCTGCCAAACGTGTAGTTCGCCGCACGGTTGTGGACGTCATTCCACCCGGTCGTGAATTCATCGCGGAAGCCGAGCGACAACGTGAATCTTGGCGCCACCCGAATCGTGTCCTCGGCATACAAGGCGCCGAATTTGGATCGCCAGTTCATCTCCGTCGACGCGGGGTCGAACAAAAACGAACTCACAGTTCCTTGCAGGAACGTCTGCAGGCTGGTAAATGTTGCCTGGCCAAATTGACTCAATGCGATCGTTTCATTCGACTGGAAAGGTTGGAACCACACGCCGAAGCTCAACTGATGGCGGCCGCGTCTCATCGATAGGTGGTCTTCGAAGGTAAACAGGTTGCGCGCGATTCGCAGATTGCTGCCATTGTTGCTACCGGCGAGTCCGAGCTGAGCTTGAGGATTCGATGCGGCGCTGCCGCCCACTACAACCGCGCCCACTGGGCGGCCAACGAGCAATCCAGGAACACTCGCAGCAGGAGTGCCCGGCGTGGGTTCTCCAGTAAAGAAGTAGCCGGCTCGCGAAAATCCGAAGCGGCTGGAGTTCAGTGTGTTCGGAGAGAAGATGTGCGTCTGCTCCAGGCTCAGCACCTGCTCCCGCAAGTTGAGGATGTCGGAGCTAAATGGATTGCCCGGCGTGGCAGTCACGTCGCCGCCATCGTCAATCGTGTAGATCGCGGCGAGTGAATCCTTCTGAGAAAAGATATGGTCCACACGCACGGTCCCGAAGTCTTCTCGAATCGTCTGCAGCGGACTGCTGAAGACCTCCGCGATTCCATTGAAATCAGGCGCGCCCGGCGCAGGCGTAGGCCACAGATTGAGGAATGGCCGGACGCTCGGCGCGGCAGCAGCCCGTGACGCAGCGTCAGGAACGAATGCGGCGGAAGTCTGGTGCAGGTTCTGTCTGAATCCTTCATAGTTCGCGAAGATGAAAGTCTTGTCTTTCTGGATCGGCCCTCCGATCGAGGTTCCGAATTGATTACGCTGAAACGGCGGAGCCGAACCTTGATCGAAGAAGTTGGGAGCGTCGAGCGCGTTGTTACGCAAGAACTCGAAGACGTCTCCGTGCCAGCGATCGCTGCCCGACTGGGTCACGATCACAACCTGCCCTCCCGGCCGCTTGCCGAATTCAGCGCCATAGGAATCGCGCTGCACATTGAATTCGCGCACCGCATCCACGCCCAGCAACATGCCGCTCGAGCCGCCCGGCTGCATGTTGTTCTCCGCAGCGCCGGTGAACTCCACGCCGTTCAGTAAAAACAGATTTTGCTGCGGCCGATTGCCGGAAACAGCGAAGTTGTTTCCCGTGGTCGAGTTGGATATGCCGGTGCCGCCGGTCTTCTCCGACGTAAAGTTGACGATTCCCGGATTCAGCGTGAGCAGCAAATCGTAGCTGCGCCCATTCAGAGGGAGGTCTTTCACCTGCCGCTCGCCGACGATTCCAGAAATGTCCTGAGTGGTCACGCTGACGAGGGGAGCATCGGCGCTCACATTCACCTGCTCGCTCACAGCCCCGACATGCAGAGTTAAATCGACGCTGGCATCCTGACCGACAACCAGGCGTATTCCCGTCCGGACCTCCTCGGCAAAGCCGTCCTTCTTCGCCCGAAGCTCATAAAGTCCGACCGGCAGAGCGAAGAACTGATACTGTCCCGCGCGATCCGTGACGGCAGCACGCGAAACGGCGGTATCAAGATTCTTCGCCGTTACCACCACCGCAGGTATAGCCGCTCCGGAGGGATCGGTAACTGCTCCCGACAAAGCAGCCAATACCTGCGCTCGGCCAGATGACACACAGACAAAGAGTAGAACCGCAAAAAGAAGCGCCACTCGTCGCTCGAGATTCCACATAACCAGCTCCGTGTTGAGAGAAGCGACAATTGTACAACCACGCCAGTTGGCAATGCCGTATCAATACGTTTTTATACATTTCCAGGCAGCTCCTATGGCTTATAATCGCGCGCGGAGATTGTTTATGCCTCGCCAGCGATCGATTCGGAAGTCCCCGCCCTCACCCCAGAAGAGAGACGACGCCGTACTCGGTCTGCGAGAAGCCGCTCTCCAGCTCAGGGTCAGCTTTCCGACGATCAAGCAGTGGATCTACGCACAGAAGATCCGAAGCATAAAGACGCCCGGAGGCCATCACCGCATCCCGCAGAGCGAAGTCGATCGTCTCCTGTTTCGTGCCCGGGGAAAGACCGCGACAGAGCGCCAGAACGTAATCCGCCGCGTCAGTGGACGCAATCAGCTAGTCGGCCGCATAGAGGAAGTCCGAATCAGTGGCCTGCTGGCAGAAGTAACCCTCTCAATCGGAAACCAGCAGATCACGTCGATCATCACCTCAAGATCCGCGAGAGAAATGCAATTGAAACCCGGCCAATCAGCCGCCGCCCTCATCAAGTCCACAGAAGTAATGATCCTTCGCGTCTGAGGTGCGTTTTGTCGTTGGATAATTGAATTAAGTCGCCATTGATGGCGACAATCGTCTCGCTCAGCGGGTGAGCAGATACCATGCGGCGAATCATCCCGTATCTGATGGCATGGCAATCGTTGCTGCCAGTCTTTCTGAAGCAGAACCGGGTAACCCTCCCCCTAGTGAAACAAATCAGACGAATATTCTCCATATCTAAGTCGTCGTGCGCACTCCTGGTGGCGATCCAGTCAATGACCTGACGGCAGACGACTTGATCGTCGAGGAGGCAGGACAGCGATATCCCATCGAAATAACGCAGCACGTAACAAAACATGATCTGCAGTTGTGCCGCTCAGACTCCTAGTCCCGTTCCCGCCGCGTTGAACACAGACGTAACGACTCCCAAGTCGGGACAGCTATTGGCCTTCGCAAATCAATTCGCAAACTAATACCACCGCACGTTTTGCGGCCGGAATATTTGACGAACGCCTGGGCAACTACATTGGGACATGGAAAGGCGACCTGACCTGGAGCGACCGCGACAGCTCAGGCAAGCCATCGGCCGTGGAAGATGCATTGTGGCAACATACTGTGCACCTGCCCCGGGTTCGTATCAGTTGCACGCCGCTGCAATCCAACCGAGGAGCAACGCCACGGTAAATGCGGCCTGGCGCTTTCTGATTCACCCCCCAATCCCACCGGCGGACTGGCTGTAAGTTCGATTCTGCTGGCATCTAAACAACAGGGCTCGAGCGTCAGAATCTGCTCGATCCACTCGCCTTAAATAACTGCCGATTGCAACCTCTGGCTACTCCGGTGTTTGTCGAGAACGACAAGTTGCTAGTCGTGTTGAGGATTTACACGGGCAACCCACGTATTAAGGATTTCCCGGACAAATGGCATGCTTCTATCTCAATATCTAGTTCTCAAGGGGGC
>CAZLIE010000029.1:0-5437 GCA_964559345.1 uncultured Terriglobales bacterium | reverse complement strand
TGAGCGCGCTTCCAGATCTGGATGGACCGTACTTGCAGAAATTCCGCTGAACCAGCTCGGCTTAGTTCCTGGCGAATACCAACTCCGCATCGACGTAACCGCCCCCATGAAGCAGGCCTTCGCAAAGCAAGCAAAGTCTGAAGTTAGAGCCCAGTAAGTGGGTTAACACGAAGCTCACGAAATCAGTAAAGTGAGGACACAAAATCAAACCGCTGTTAACCCCCGCGCAGCGTTATCCACGCTGGGGCGTGGTCGCTCGCGTTCGCTTCGCCCCGTACCCAGCGATCGACTCCCCCGCGGACGAGTCGCTTCGACATCTCTGGCGACAGCAGAAGATGATCGAGCCGCATTCCCTTGTCTGCCGGCCATCGCTCGCGCTTGTAGTCCCAGAAAGTCCAGAGCGGTCCCACTGGATACAGCCTCCGCAGAGCGTCGGTCCAGCCTTGACTTAGTAATCGCGCAAATGCCTCACGACTTGCAGGCTGGATCAGCGCATTGTTGTCCAAAGATCGCGTTGGATAGATGTCCTGTGGAGTAGGCACAACGTTGTAATCTCCGGCGAGAATAACCGGCACACCCGCTTTCATCAATCCGGCAGCGTGAGCAATCAAACCTTCGAACCAAGCCAGCTTGTAGTCGAACTTCGGCCCGGGGTGAGGATTCCCATTGGGCAGATAGAGCGACGTAATCAAAAATCCACTCACAGCCGCCTCGATGTAACGTGCCTGACGATCTCTCTCGTCGCCAGGCAATGTCGTCCGAGTGAGGACAGGAAGCCGGTCGCGCGCAAGGATGGCCACGCCATTCCATGAACGCTCGCCCAACCAAACCGATTCGTAACCGATGGCGCGCAGCTTGTCCGCGGGAAATGCGTTTTGCTCGGCCTTGAGCTCTTGAAGAGAGACCACGTCGGGCTTGGCCTTCGAGAGCCACGCCAGAAGATTGTCCAGGCGTTTGTTAATGTCGTTGACGTTGAAGGTAGCGATTTTCACTTTGGGGTCTGCTGCCAGTGTATTTCCTGGAAACGTGGCGACCCGTAACGAGTCGCGATGGCCGTCCGCGTATATTACCTACTTCGACGCAGGCGCAGTGGATGACGGTGGATGAGGCTAGGTCAGGGAGGAAGATAGTGCAGAACAATCGAGTTCGGGAATCTGTTTTGCAGGCGATCGGGAATACGCCCGTGGTGCGGCTGAACAAGCTCGTAACGCCGGGAATGGCCGACGTGCTGGTCAAGCTGGAGTACTACAACCCGACCGGCTCGTATAAAGACCGCATGGCATTGGCGATGATCGAAGGTGCGGAACAGCGTGGAGAGCTGCGGCCGGGAATGCGCGTGGTCGAGTGGACGGGAGGCAGCACTGGGTCGTCGCTGGCGATGGTGTGCGCGATCAAAGGTTATAAATTTACGCCGATCTCGTCGGACGGATTTGCCGACGAGAAGCTGCAGACAATGCGTCTTTTCGGCGGCGATATGGAGATTTTTCCAGCCGAGAACGGGAAGCTCGTGCCCGAGCTTTATCAGCGCATGAAGAGACGCGCCGAAGAACTCGCGAAGGAGCCGGGCACGTTCTACACCGACCAATTTCACAACGCAGACGCGGTCCGCGCGTACATGGGAATCGGCAAAGAGTTAGTTGAACAAGCTGGAACGGATATCGCCGCCTATTGCGGCGGAGTTGGCACAGCGGGGATGATCGTCGGCGTCTCCCGCGCTCTGAAGGAGGCCGGATGCAACGCGCGCATCGTCGCGCTGGAGCCCGCATCTTCTCCAGCGCTCACCACTGGTAAAGGAGGGCCACACCGCGTCGAAGGCATTGCCGCCGGATTCAGGCCGCCGCATTTGAGCGACGGCGATTACGACGAAGTCCGCACCCTGGAAGAGCAGGAAGCGCGGAAGATGGCACGGCGCCTCGCGAGAGAAGAAGGCATCTTTGCCGGGACATCGTCGGGATTCAACGTGGCCGCGGCCCTACAACTCGCGCGAGAGTTAGGTCCGGGAAAGACAGTCGCTACCGTGGCAGTAGATACGGGATTCAAGTATCTGGCCGGCGATTTGTATCGAGAGCGAAGCGGTGTTTGAACCGGCTGTTATTCCGTGATGACCTTGAGGTTGAACATCGCCATCCCAGTGCGATGTTCCCCGACCACCACGTCTTTCTCGGCAGGATGAAAACCTTCTAGTTCAACTCGAACATGATAGGTGCCGGGCGGCATGGGAATCATCGCCGGCGTTGTTTTGCCGGTGTCTTTGCCGTCGACGAACACCGTCGCGCCCGGCGGGCCGCTGTTCACCGCCAGCTCTTGCTTGGTTCCAGACTTTGCCTTCGCCCATTCTCGCCAGGGATCGGCCTGCGCTTCCTTCGACAGTGCCTGGAGCTTCGACAAGTCCGGTACGTTGACGTTCGGAATGTCTATATTGCCTACCGCCACGCTCAGATGCGGCGAGTACTCCACTTCCTCTCCGCCTTTCACCGTGAAGCTTGCGCTTGCCGGTGCGAATCCTGGCATCCTCACGGTGACGGTGTGCTTTCCGCGCGCCAGCCGCAGATCGGCGGGCGTTCTTGATCCGGTGGCCCTGTTATCAACCAGTACTTCTGCGGCTTGCGGATCGCTTAGCACCTTCAGCATCGCGTAGTCACGACCTTGTTCCGGATTTTTGTGTGTCGTTACTACCGCTGGAGTTTTCGGCGCTGGCGGGGCTTCTGCTCGCTGTTCGGTATCGGTCTCCTCATCGCTACTTCCCGAGTTTTGTGCAACGGCCGGCCGTGCTGTTTGTACAGTTTGGCTCTTGCGTTCTGAGTCATCGCCTGACTTGAACTCGCAGCGCAGCCAGATCGCCGCGATAATTAACACGAAAATCACTCTCCGCTTGCCTTTGCGTGACAAGCGCGACCACAACGCGATCCCACGATCGAGAATCTGAACGACGGCCGAAGGTGCAGGAGCGGCAGGACTCGTGTTCGTTGAACCCGCTGCACTTCCCGTCGAGCCCGCGACAGGTTCCGCCGACGCTCCGGTGCCAGGTGGCTGCGACGGCGATTGCGTAAACACAGGCGCAGCTCGCGTCGGCGCATCGAGTGAAGTCAGCGTGGCAATGTCTGCGGTCCGGTGATTCTCGAGTGCATTGGTTAGCTCTGCGCCGGTTTGATACCGGGAATCTGGCGACTTCTCGATAGATTTCTCAATTACGAAACTCAGGCCGGGATGGATGCCGGCATCCAGTTTGCGCGGAGCTATGGGAGTCTCATGGACGATCTTGTACATGATCGTCGTAATGCTCTGCCCTTCGAACGGACGCTCACCGGTGATCATTTCGTAGAGCATCACCCCCACGCTGAACAGGTCGCTGCGTCCATCCAGTTGTCCGCCGACTACTTGTTCGGGAGACATGTAATTAGGGGTGCCGACGACTTGGCCAGTCATCGTCATCACTTCACCGGCACGAGCGATGCCGAAGTCGGTGATCTTGACTACGCCATCATTCGAGATCATCACATTGCCGGGCTTCACATCGCGATGGACGATACCTTTGCTGTGGGCGCGGTCAAGCCCGGCGCAGACCTGTCGAATAATTTCGAGTGTGCGTGTTGGCGACAATCGACGCTCTTTTTTCAGCAAAGCCTCGAGCGTTGTGCCCTCGATAAACTCCATCGTGAGATAGAGGTCGTCGCCATCTTCGCCGGCGTCATAGACGGTGACAATGTTGGGATGGCTGAGTCCGCCGGCTGCTCGAGCTTCGTTCTTGAAGCGTCGCGCCATCTCGTCGGCAGTAGTCCCCAGCACGTCGAATCGAACCACCTTGAGCGCGACCGTGCGTCCGATCGTGGGATCGAGGGCCTCGTACACCATCCCCATCGCCCCATGTCCCAACTCCCGGACGATCTCGTAACGGCCCAGCTTCTTCGGCATGAAAAGGAAGTGTACCAAGGGCCGTCAGCGCCATTCGTCCGCTGGATGGACTACCGGTAGCCGGGTTGCAAACAACTAGCTCGCGCGCCGATCTCGTCTCAACAAGTCGAGACTTTACAATCGATTTATGAGCAGCATCGATAAAGCGCTGGATGCCAACAAACAGTTCGCCCTTGATTACGATCCTAAGCTTATATCTCCGCGGCCTGGCCTTCGGTTGGCGGTACTCACTTGCATGGACACGCGTCTCTCGCGCAAGGCTCTCGGCCTCGGCCCCGGGGACGCTCACCTGATTCGCAACGCCGGCGGCATCGTCACCGACGATGCCATCCGTTCATTGCTGATTTCCCATTACCTGCTCGGCACGCAGGAGTTCATGGTCGTCAATCACACAGATTGCGGCCTGATGCGAGCCAGTGAAGAAGACCTTCAAGCGAAGATCGGAATCTCAAAGGTGGACGGCATGCGCTTCCACGCATTCCGCGATGTGGACCAGAACGTGCGAGACCAAGTGGCAAAGCTGAAGGCGTTCAGTTGGGTTCGGGAAGAAAACATCTCACTTCGCGGATTCGTGTTTGGAGTCGAAACAGGCTTTCTCCGCGAAGTCACCGCATAGAGATGCTCGACCGAGGAACCATAATCAGAATGGAACCGGTCGGATTCGAGAATGGCCAACTTGCGCCACATTTCCGGTCTAGCAACTGCCTAGTAGCTGGCTGATCACAAAAGACGGTACTGGGGTCTGCGCGATCCTTCTCAATGGTTGCGTTTATCTGTCTGTTTGACAATTTCATGGGAACTAAACGATACCAGCTACCTTGCTCAACCGCTCGGTGCCATGCGGGGATGTCGCTGGGCCGAAATTGACACGCACTGAGATCGTTCGAGCTGTTGGAATCGGAATCTAAGGTTCGCTGTTAACGAGAGTTAGCCAGCAGTGCGAAAGCCCGGCGGGAATCCGTCGCGGCACTTCAGCCAGCTGGCTAGTGCTTCAGAGTTGAAAGGAGGACTCTATGAATCAGCAACTGCGCATTGCTTGGGGCGCTTTGCGACTGGCATTTTTTTCTCGGACCATTCCTTGCAGGGCTCGACAAGTTTTTTCATCTTCTTACGAATTGGGATCTGTATCTGAGTCCGGTTGCGCAACATATCCTCGGCAATCTAAGCCATCCATTCATGCTTATGGTTGGCGTGGTGGAAATGATTGTGGGCATTATGGTGATTACGCGCTGGACGCGCATTGGCGCTTATATCGCGAGCATTTGGTTGGTACTGATCGCTATTAACCTGCTCACCACCGGCCATTTCTTCGACATTGCGTTACGCGATATTGGTCTCGCACTCAGCGCATTTGGGCTCGCCAAATTAACTGAGGGCATGGCGGTAGGTAGTACTCGCAGGGAAGCGGGGAGAGTACTCGCATGATGCTCAATAACGGAGCAGGGCGCCTGCATACGAGATCTTGTCGGAAAGACTTGCATCATAATGTGTAAACCGTGCTTCAGAGGAGCTACCAATGAAGAAA
>CAZLIE010000028.1:0-34497 GCA_964559345.1 uncultured Terriglobales bacterium | reverse complement strand
AGAACTGCTGGACACGATTGATCCGCTGCAGAAGCTGACTCACATCCGGCTGCAGGACGGTTATAACCTGCTTCTGCGAAAAGGGTGGACGCGCTTCACCCCGCAGCTCCTGAAGATTCTTCATCTGACGATTCGTCTCTGGCATAGGATCGTGGTGGGCGCATTGGAGAAATATTGGCGCGCGAATCCAGCCGATGTGGTTCTTTCCGTTATTCCCAACTTCAACCGTGCCCTGGCGGAGAGCCTGCAACGCGCAACTCCGAGTACAAAGTTCTTAACCCTCATCACGGATTTCGCCGATTATCCTCCGCACTTCTGGATGGAAGCTGCGTCGCAGTACGTAATTTGCGGCACCGACAAGGCCGCACAGCAGGGATTGGCGCTTGGACTCAAGAAAGAAAATCTGTTCGCGACTTCGGGCATGGTCCTCAATCCGCGCTTCTATGCAACCGCGAAAATAGATCGTGCGGAAGAACGGGAGCGACTCGGATTGCATCCCGACCTGCCAACCGCCCTGGTTCTCTTTGGCGGGTATGGATCCCCAGCGATGTTCCAGATTGCGCAAAGCCTGCAGAACAGCGATCTCGATCTGCAGATGATCTTCATCTGCGGTCATAACGAAAAGCTGGCGACAAGTATTCGTCAGATCCCGACAAAGAAGCCGACCTTCGTTGAAGGGTTCACCAAGCAGGTCGACTACTACATGTCGCTCTCAGATTTTTTCATTGGCAAGCCTGGTCCGGGAAGCATCGCCGAGGCACTCCATTTCAATCTGCCGGTCATTGTCGAACGCAACGCCTGCACCATGCCGCAGGAGCGCTACAACACCGAATGGGTGGAGGAGCACAAAGTAGGAATTGTGCTCAACAATTTTCGTCAAATCGAGCCGGCAGTCCGCAACCTGCTCAGTGGATCGAAGCTGCAACAGTTGCGCGCCAATGCGGCTTCGCATGAGAATCGCGCCGTATTCGAAGCAGTCGAAATCCTCAGTGGTCTGATGGAAACTCCAGCGCGAGCGTCCCAGGTAGAGCAATTGGAATTCACAACGAAGATGTGACGTGTTTTGGTCGGAGCGTACAAGGCTGGCGCCCCCGGGGCTAAATTCTTCCTCGCCATCTCGCTTAAACAAAAACGAAACAACTAGCCGCGCATCGGGCGATAAAACGCGTGTGACGGCATTTCCCCAGATTCGCCGAAATCGAAAGGATCACTATCACTTTCGCGGGCCGCTTCTGCCGGAAACTGTGCGACTTTCTCAGCGTCAAATGCATGAATCTCCACACCCTGGTCAGAGACCGTGATGTAACTGCAACCCTGATCCACCCATGATCCGGAATTGAAGTACATCACACCGTTGCGCTCTACCTTGAGCGCAACGTGGGTGTGTCCGCAAAAGACGCGATCAGCACGGTGATGCTCGGCATACGCCAGCGCGCCACGCGCAACTTTGTCGGAGAGGCGCAGCCATCTTGTATTCAGGCGGTCCAGATAGCGTGAGAATGCCTTCTTCTTTTGGTCCATTTTCTGGATCATGAGAAATAACGCTTCGCCGATCCGGCTGATCAAGAAATTATTCACTACAAACCGATCGAACTGATGTCCGTGGATGGCCATATATTTGTGGCCTTGGTATTCCCACAGGTACTGCTGATACACCGGAATGCCCACTAGATGCGACATCAAGTCCGAGAGTCCCAGATCGTGATTGCCCTCGACCCAGACAACTTCTATGTTTCGTTTTGGGTTCGACAGCTTGCGGATATACGAGAGGAACTGCCAGTGTTCTTTTTTCAGTCGGCGGAAGTTAAGATCGTTGAAGATATCGCCAAGAAGAATCAGGCGACGGAAAGAGGCGCTCTTAAGTAACTCAAGGGCATCTTTCGCTCTACTGATCTCCGACCCCAGATGGACGTCGGAGAGGATGAGCGTATCGAATACGCGCTCCATGCCCATATTGTGGTGCAACCAGAGAGTAACTTCGATGAATTTCCAGAGAATTACCGGTGTGAACCAACTCTGAAACCTGCTATTTACGCGGCCTGAGTGCCTGTTTTACGCAGTCGCTCAGGATTGTGCCAACTCAATTGCGAGGTTGAGGCCAGACCGTCAGCCGGACCAGCTCCGTACCACGAAGCACCGTGACCGCCAGCTCCTTGCCGGAAGGAATCTCGGTTAACAAACGATGAAGATCGTCCACGCCCGCAATCGGACGATCGCCCGCCTGGACGATGATGTCGCGCTCGCGCACGTGTCCCTTGGCTGCCGGACTCTCCGGCTCGACCGAAATCACCATCGCGCCGCTGGTTCGCGGAAGCGAGTAATGGCGGACGAGCCGAGGATGTAATGCAACATCTTGACCCGCAACGCCGATAAAGCTGCGCTGAATACGTCCATCGCGAATGAGGCGCACGGCCACGAACTGCGCGGTGTCGGCTCCGATCGCGAAGCAAATGCCTTGCGCGCCCATGATGGTCGCAGTATTCACGCCGATGACTTCGCCGCGCGAATTCACCAGCGGTCCGCCAGAATTTCCCGGATTGAGAGCAGCGTCCGTCTGAATCACATTGTCGATCAGTCTGCCAGTGCGCGAGCGCATGCTGCGTCCCAGAGCGCTCACTACTCCCGCCGTGACCGTGTGCTGAAAGCCGAGTGGGTTGCCGATAGCGATCGCCATCTGGCCGACAACAAGTGGGTGCCGCGAACCCAAAGATGCGAATGGGACTTGTCCGGCGAGATCGATACGCAGCACCGCCAAATCGGAATCGGGATCGTCGCCGATTAGGACACCACGGCACGTCTGCGCGTCATGCAAGGTGACAATAACCTCGGTGGCCTCATGCACGACGTGGCTGTTGGTGAGCACAAAGCCGTCAGGCGTGAAGATGAACCCCGATCCGCTGCCCTGCGATTCACGCGGTTGCCGTCGCGGATCGCGCGACTTTTGCTGTCCTTTCACAGCGATGTGCACAACCGCCGGTCCAACCTGGTGCACCGCGGCGGTTACCACGCGCGAATAGGAATCCATAAGTTCAGAATCGTCGAGGTGAGGCGAGACGGGATTTAGAACCGGAGCTTGTGGAAACGCCGCGTCAGAAATGAGCGCATGCTGCATAGCCATGTAGATGCCCGTCTAAGAAATCGGATTCACAGGTCAACTGGAATCTAAGGACCTCAGTCAGCTTTGGTGTAGTAGCTCTCGCCGGCGCAGCCCTGGCACAGTGTCTTTCCATGGCGCAATACTTCGCGACGAAAGTTGATGCCCTCGCAGCATTTTGCGCACACGATGCGTTCGCCTTTATAGCCCGGCAGATCTTCGGGTCTCAGCTCGACACGCACATTCTCGAACGCGAAAAGCGCGTCCTCCGGCAGCTCGCGGTAGGCCAGCATCTGTTGCCGATTCTTGTCGTCGAGCTCGGGATGCAGGCGCTTCGCAGCTTCCTTCGAGGATTCCCTCGCGACAACGCGCACGGCCTGCCCCGATTGCAGATCCACAAATGTTGCCGCCATTTTTCCCCAATCAAGAAACTTCAGCGCGCGCTTTCCCAGGCGGCAGCCGGTGACTACACCAATCGCATCGGTGGCGCAGCGATCGATCTCGACATAGGTGACCAGGCGCTTGCGATCCCTCCCGCGGGGATCATGGATGCCAAGCCGCGTAACGCCCGCCATCGCCATGCGGACCCCAAGCACTTGCCCGGCGCAGAGATGTCCATGGGCGATCTCGGCCTCGCGCAGATATTGGTCGAGCGTCTCCATGGCTTCAGCAACTCACTGCTTGCTGCTCTCCTTCTGCTCGGCTTCTGCGCTGGGCTCGGCCTCGCCCGACCGTCCGTGAATCGAGAAACTCAGCTTCTGACCCTGCTTGGGCGCAAAGCTCACATGCAATGGCTGCTTCTGCCAGATGGGAGCATCGCATTGCGAGTCCGGCTCGTCCTTGTCGAGCGCCGGACCAATATACGACCGCAGCACCGGCCTGCGCTCTCCAATCTGGGAGACGATCGCATAGAGCTTCTGACCATCATTCACTCCGCAATAAGCCGCATAATCGCGGAACCAGCTCACGACAGAGTAAAAGGGATCGAAATCCGGCAGGTTGATCTTGGATATGCGGCCGCTGGTGCGGTCAACCATGATCCATCCGCCGCGCTGCCATTTCCATTGCGGGCGTCCCGAGGTTAACGAGTCGTTCATTCTGAACACGCGCCGGACTACAAACGTTCGATCGGTCACGTCATGAGCCTCGCCCACCAGGTACTCACGTGTGTGACCATCCACCAGCAGGGCGCGGACCCGCATGTCCTTTACATGGTCGACATCCGGACCGACGAACAATTGCACCTGCATCCATTCCCCAAACGTGACCAGATGAGCTTTCGCCACCGAGTACTTCGCCGGCACGATAAGCACGATAAAAACTAGAATTAGGACTAGACGATTACGCATCGCGGAATTAGGGTATAAGGTTTCAAGCTCAGCGAAGGTGCTGGGACAATAGTAATAGAATCCGGCGGCCGGGCTTAGCAACTCGGGAACTCCCGTCCGCCTCACATTTCCGAATGGTTCAACTAGAGATGGTTCAGGGCTCTCGTACCGGTTCTCCGTCACGTCGATCGCAGACAATTCTGGTAGTGGACGACAAGCTGGACACTCTCCTGCTTGTCCGTGAGCTACTCACCTCTCGCGGCTACAACGTGAATACGGCGTGCGACGCCGACGAGGCCCTTCAGGCTATCAAGGCCGAGAAGCCGGATTTGATCCTGCTCGATGTGATCATGCCCG
Source organism: uncultured Terriglobales bacterium (assembly GCA_964559345.1). Classification (GTDB taxonomy): domain Bacteria; phylum Acidobacteriota; class Terriglobia; order Terriglobales; family Acidobacteriaceae; genus Gp1-AA112. Next base: position 29,718 of record CAZLIE010000028.1, on the reverse strand, counting down.
GCCGATCCGGGTACGATCTCTGCCGCGAGTTGAAAGAGGACCCGGCCACTCGTCTGATTCCCGTCGTGATGATCACGGGCCTGAGTGACCGCAGCGACCGCATTCGCGGCATCGAAGCAGGGGCCGACGACTTTCTCTCAAAACCCCTTTATCCCGAAGAGCTCTATGCGCGCGTAAAGAGCTTGTTGAAGCTGAAGCATTTTACCGACGAGCTTGAGAACGCCGAGGCCGTGCTCTTCAGCCTGGCGCTGGGCGTGGAGGCCCGCGACCCGTTTACCGGCGACCACTGCGTTCGTCTTGCGAATTACGCTGGCGAACTCGGACGTCACCTGCACTTCGATTACGAGAACGTAGTCGCACTCGAACGCGGCGGATACCTTCACGATCTAGGCAAGATCAAAGTCCCCGACGAGATACTCAACAAGGGCGCTGAACTCACCCGGGAAGAATGGGAGGTGATGAAGCAACACCCCATTACCGGTGAAGCAATCTGCCAGCCTCTCAAAGCGTTCCGAAAAGTCCTGCCGATCATCCGCCATCACCATGAGCACTGGAACGGCTCGGGATATCCCGATGGAGTCGAAGGCCACAACATCCCCGTGCTCGCGCGAGTGCTGCAAGTGGTGGACGTTTACGATGCGCTGACCACGGCGCGTCCGTATAAACCAGCGCTGCCCCAGAATCAGGCAAAAGAGACGATGCTCTACGAAGCCAAACGCGGATTGTGGGATTACGAACTCGTGCGTGAATTCTTCAGTATGCTGGAAGTGCAACGTCGCGCGGCATAAACGGGATAAGCACCAGCGCCGAAGGTGTCAGCCCGAGTCCCGCGGACGGCGAGTTTCGCCTATTTGCGTGAATCGCCAGCGTATTAAGTGCCTTATCTGTCTATACTTACAACGTAAGCTGCACAATCTGCACAGGTTTCCGGCTACATCGCTTACAACCGACGTACAATGCTTAGCGTCTAAGGGCTGAGTAGCAATCAACCTGATAAATGACTGCCCCCTATTACAGCATTATTGTCCCTGCGTATAACGAGGCCCAGCGGTTAGGCGAGAGCCTCGCAAAGATGCTGGATTACATCCGAGAATCAAACTGGTCGGCGGAAATAATCGTCGTGAACGACGGATCGGTGGACAACACCGCCGACGTGGTCCGCGAGTTTGCCGTTCGCAGTCCAATCGTCCGCCTCATTGAAAATTCCGGAAATCGAGGTAAAGGCTACAGCGTTCGCAATGGCATGATGAACGCCTCCGGGCAGGTGCTTCTATTCACTGACGCCGATTTGTCTTCTCCGATCGAGGAAGCCCCCAAGCTGTTCGCCGTGATTGAATCCGGGCAGGCCGATGTCGCCATCGGTTCCAGATATCTTGATGACGAACTCCAGACCCGCAAGCAGCCCGTGCATCGGCGAGTTCTCGGACGCGCCTTCAATACTGCGCTGCGCGTAATCCTGGGTCTGTCATACCGCGACACGCAATGCGGATTTAAAGCTTTCAGCCGCAAGGCTGCAATGATGATCTTCCCCAACATGAAGATCGAGCGCTGGGGTTTCGATCCCGAAATCCTCTTTCTCGCCGAGCGTTATGGCCTTCGCGTCGCCGAAGTCGCTGTTGCCTGGGCGCACGATCATCGGTCAAAGATCAATCCAGTTCGAGACGGCGCACGCATGCTGGGAGAATTGATCCATATCCGCATGAATTCCGTGGGTGGGAAATACGTCCCGCCAGCATCGCCAGCAAGAGTCGTGACTAAGATCGCTTAGCGGCAACTTGAAACCGTACGTCTGCACTGAGTTTCAAAATGAAAGGCCCGCCGGAAAAAAGCGGGCCTTTGATCTTTACCTTGAAACGCGACTACGAGGCGGCAGCGTGCGCGGCGCGAGCTTGCTCTTTGGGAAGCACGATGAAGCCTGCATCCTTATCGAATTGGACGTTCAGGGTCTGCGAACATGGCCCGCACAGCCAGTAATGCTCGGTTTTGCGCACCGGCTTGTTTCCACCGGGAACCAGGAATGGAACCTTCCTTCCGTTGGAGAGTTCAATAGTCTCCTGCACGGGGTGCGCTAGTTCGACTTCAACTCTGAATATCTTGCCTTCGCGCAAATAATGGAACGGGGTTGAGCAGGCTGGATTTGCACACTTGGAAACCATGGAGCCCTCTACTTTCAGACGTTGAGATTGATGTCTGAGTCCGCCAGTCGGACGGACATGGTCTAGTCAAGTAGATGCATCCAGAGTCTCGGAAAGTTGGTCTGTGGAAAACCCACAGCCTTGGGGGAGACTCCCGGAACGCATTTTTCATAGACAGCATACTGCAACTCTGCGCAAAGTCTTGCGACATTTTAGTAAATTTTCTTGGCCAGGCTCACGCCGTGTCTGGCGCCACACACTTGTGTCTCATACTCCACATTCTGGCCGATCATAGTCATCGTAACTAATTGATTTCGCAGTAACTTACTTCTGGCTCTCCGACTGCATTCTCTTCGCATACAACGAGGGAAAGATGAACGCAGAGCCAAAACCGACCGAACGCAGCAAGCATCATCCCGCGAGTCTCTTCGCTTTTGTCGTTGTAATTGGGATGGCGGTCCGCGCCTCGGATTCGCAGGTTCCCAATCAGCCAATCGCGCCACAAGTGGCTGCCGAGCTTCGGCATGAACGCAAGGTGCTGGTCAGCATTCCCCATCGCCAGCTTGCGCTCATTGAAGACGGCGAGGTCGCGAAGATCTATCCGGTAGCGGTAGGCGCGCCGGGCAGCCCCAGTCCGACCGGAACCTTTGCGATCAAGAACCGCCTGGTACGGCCCACTTACTTCCATCCCGGTGTCGTCATTCCTGCCGGACCGGACAATCCACTCGGGACGCGCTGGATCGGCCTCAGCACCAAGGGCTACGGCATTCACGGAACCAATGTCGAGGACTCCATCGGCAAGGCCGCCTCGCATGGCTGTATCCGCATGCATCGCGCCGACCTGGAAGAACTCTTCGCCGCTCTGCAAGTCGGAGATGAAGTCGAAATTCGCGGCGAGGCGGACGACGAACTCGCAGAGATATTCGGCAGCACAACGGAAAACGAAGCCAGTCCCGATACGACGACTCTGGCCACGGTCGTAGATGACGCGCAAGCGGAGAACTCCGCAGTCGGCACTCAGGCCCAAAGCACTGAGGACAATTTCTAAAAAGGAGAATGGCAATGGTTGAACTAATTGGAATCGCAGGTATCACAGGAGTGCTGGCCGGATCGCTTCTCCTGTCGCTGTTCATAGCGCAGTCGCTCGTGAATTGCGTAGTCATCGTGATGGCCAACGCAAGCGAACGCGCCCGAACGCGCAGAGAAATAACGCGGAGAGAAATGGTCTCTCCACACCAGCCGGTGGCCGTGCACATGATCTCCGGACAGCGGCCACGCGCAATGCGCGCTTAGACGCGGCCGGATAACGCGCTGTTTGAGTTTGAAGTTCTGCCCGGGTGAGTAGGACAACCGAAATCACCCGATCGTCAATTGCTGATTGCTTACCGAATGTCCTTCGAGGAGGACGCTATGCTGCTGCTCAAGTACCTGCTCACATCTGTCGGAATCGCGCTGCTGCTCGCCGCGGCGGCGATTGTCGGCTATGACATCTACCTTTACTCGCGAGGTCGGCTTCGCCTCGGAGATAGCGGACAAGAAAGACTCAACGACCGTCAACTCAAAATACGCGCGCGTCTCGCGGGCAAGATTTGTCTTTCCGCGCTGATCGCGCTGCTCATCGCACACAGCTTTGATGTCGTCCCGGCCGGATATGCCGGCATCCGCATCAGCCAGATCTCTGGCACTGAGTCGCAAACACTCTACCCTGGCATTCACTTCCTGAGTCCAGTCGAAAGCATTGCGATTTACGACACCCGGACGCACACCATGACCACCGGCAGCCTCGACGAAAATCTCATCACCGACAAGCTCAAGCACAATGAGCCGCTGAAGGTCACGGCGCGCGAAGGACTCAATCTCGGACTCGCAGTCACTGTCCGTTACAAGCTCGATCCGAACCGGCTGGCGTACATCCACAACAATCTTCCAAGTTCCATCTCAAACGAAGTTGTGCCGCCCGTTGTCGCAACTGTGTTTCGCGAGATCGTGCCCAACTACACCATCCGAGATGTATTCGCCATCCATCGCGAAGATATCCGCAAGACTGCTGCCGACGAGATCACCCGCCGTCTGAGCAAAGACGGAGTGATCGTTGAAGAAGTCATGTTGCGTGACATCATTCTGCCGCCCGATTACGCGAAAGGGCTCGAAGGTCTGATCGAAAAAGAGCAGGAGAACGAAGGCCTCAACTTCCAGACGGAAATCCAGAAGAAGCAAGTGCTGATCGCGCAGTACGAAGCCGAAGCGGCAAAAATCCGCGAGATCAAGCAGGCCGAAGGTCAGGCGCAGGTTCGCGTCCTCCAGGCCAAAGGCGAGTCCGACGCAATGAAATACATGCTGCCGCTCAAACAGAAACAGATCGAGCAGACGAAACTGGAAGCAGAGGCGCGGAAAGAAGCGACGATTCAAGGCGCCGAGGCCGCGGCACGCGCGAAAGTAATCGACAGCAAAGCCGAACAGGAGCGCCGTCAACTGCTCGCAGACGCAGAAGCAAATCGCATTCGGGTAATCGCAGCCGCCGACAGCGAGCGCCTGCGCGGAGAGGCGTCGGCATTGAAAGGCAATCCGCTGCTGATCAATAAGATCGTCGCCGAGCGATTGTCCGACAAGATCCAGGTCATGATGGTGCCAGCCGACGGAAAATTCTTCTTCGCCAGCGACGTGCTGAAGTCGCCAGCGCAGATGCTGAAGCAGGAAGAGGATCCGCCGCCGGGAAATCAGTGAGGAAAGCCTCTTTACCCCGGTAACAACATCCCCTTTTCCAAATGCCGTGTCGTGTGCGCGTACGCCGCAGCATGTGGATCGTGCGTGACCATTACGATCGTCTTTCCAAACTCCTCGTTCAAGCGCTTCATGATCTCGAGGACTTCTGCGGCGGAATGGCTGTCGAGATCACCAGTGGGTTCATCGGCGAGCAGCAGAGTCGGATCGGTGACCATGGCGCGAGCGATGGCAACGCGCTGCTCCTGTCCACCGGAGAGTTGCTTGGGCAGATGATGTACGCGATCGCCTAGGCCGACCAGCGTCAACGCGGTCATCACGTGATCTTTCCTCTCCTGCTTGCTGAGCTTGGTCAGTAGCAGCGGCAGTTCCACGTTCTCGAATGCCGTGAGGACGGGAATCAGGTTGAAGGTCTGGAAGATGTATCCAATATGGCGGTTGCGCCATTCGGCAATCTTTTTGTCGCTGAAGCGGAAGACATTCTCGCCTTGCACCAGGAGTTCGCCGGAGGTCGGGCGATCGATCGCCGCAATCATGTTCAGCAGCGTTGTCTTGCCCGAGCCCGATGGCCCCATCAGCGCCATGAACTCCTTCTCGGCGATTTCAATCGAGACATCGTCGAGCGCCTTCACCTGAAAACTGTCGCGCGTGAAAACTTTGCTGACGTGATTCGCCTGTACTAGCTTGGTCGCCACCGCTGCCGATCTCATTTCCGCCGTATGGGCCATGTAATCTCTCCGAAAATCTTCGACAATTTCTTTCGACTTATTCACTCAACCGCACGCTCAAGTTCTACTGCTTCACCTTCACCCGATCTCCATTGTTCAAGTCTGCGGGCGCATTCACTATCACATCTTCACCGCCACTCAGGCCATCGACGAGGTAGCCATCGCTCCGAGTGCTCAGCACCTTTACTTCACGCGCGACCGCGCGACCGTTGAAGACGAGCATCACCTGTTTGCGTCCGCTCACTTCACGAACTCCACTGCTTGGAACGACTGCACCTGAAGGCGCCGTCTGCGCAGCGCTGCTGGGATGATCGGCGAGGAATCGCACATTCGCATTCTCTTCCGGACGCAGATAGTCGTCAGGATTGAGGACCTTCACCTTCACCTGCACAGTCGCTTTTTGCCGGTTGGCCATCGGTGCAATCTCATTGATTGCTCCCTTGTACTCGCGGTCGGGATAAGCGTCGGTAGTCAGCACTGCCTTCTGATGCGGCCCGAGTTTCGCAAAATCGTTCTGGCTGATATCGAGCTCCACCTGCAGATCGTCCAAGTCGGCGAGCGTGACTACGGATCCGCGCGGGCCCCCGGTATCGGCGCCAGATGCAAACTGCGCCGTCACCAACTCACCCTTTTCGGCTGTGCGCTCCAGGATTGTTCCGGTCACAGGAGCGCGAATCTGGGTGGCTTCGAGCTGCGATTCGGCATAGTCAAGCTGACCTTGTGCCTGCATTACGACGCCACGAGCATTTTCAATCTCTTCCTCGCGAGGACCGATCTTCGACAGACGATAACTTTTTTCCAGGGATTGCGTGTGCTGCACGGCCGCATCGTACTTGGCCTGAGCATCGTCCAGTTGCTGCCGTGAAAAGACGCCTTGCTCAACCAATGGCCTGGTTCGATCAAGGGTTGCTTTCGCGTTCGCAACGTTAGCGCGGGCTTCGTCGAGGTTTGCACTCGCCTGCTGAACCTCTTCCGGACGCGATCCGTGCTCGAGCTGCAGCAGCCTTGCTTTCGCCATCGCGACGGCGCCGCGGGCCTGTTCGACTTGCGCGCGGAACTCCTGATCTTCCAGCCGTACGAGTACCTGCCCGGCTTTGACTTTGTCGCCCTTCTCGACGCCGATCCACGCGATTCGCCCGGTCACCTTCGAATTCACACTGATCGTGTGGTGAGCGACGATGTAGCCGGCTGCCTGCAACACTGTGTCGCCGCCGCTGGACCCGACCGGCACCGCACGCACAACCTGCACTTCAGGAACAGACGACGAGAACAGCCGCACTGCAAGCGCCACCACCGCCAGCAGTACAAGCAGACCGATTCCGGCGACGATAAACCGCTTGGACCACTTCGGTTCTTGCGGTTCCTTGTGCGAACGATCGATGCGCAGACTGTTGAGATCGCCGTATTTAGTGTCTGTAGCCATTTTCTGATCCAAAATCTCAATCCCGCAACGCCGCTAAAATCTCTCTTCGCGACGCATGCCATGCAGGCGCAATGCCGCCGAACAATCCCATACTGACGGCGAACAATATCGCCGTGATCATCACCGCGAGAGTAATGCGCACGCTAAACACTGTCTCGCTGAAGGTGAGTGCGTTCGCCGTTCCGGTAGTCAGGCCGTTAAAGGGCAGCATAAGAATCAAACCAAGCGCAGCCCCCAGCAGCGCGAGCAGCACCGATTCAAATACGAACGAGGTGATGATGCTCGGTCGCGAAAAGCCAAGAATCCTCAGCGTCGCGATCTCGCGACTGCGATACGCGACCGCCGCGTACATCGTATTCATCGCAGCAAAGCAGGAGCCGATCGCCATCACGATGGCCACAATCGTCCCAACAAACTGGATCGGTCCGCCTGATTTGGTCTGCTCGGCAAAATAGTCGGTCTCGAGAAATCCATCGAGCTTCAGTCGCTGATCGTCGTTCACCCGGTTTTTCAACGCTGCCGCCGCGACCGGATCGGTTGCATGGACCAGAACGGAAGATAATGCCGCATTGCGGTCGAAGTCCGAAGACATCTGGTTTACGTCGGCCCATATCTCGGAGCCGAAGGCAGTACTGCCGGCGTCAAAGACGCCAACCACCTTCCACTTCCCTTTTCCAAAGAAGAGCTCATCGCCCATGCTCGCGTTGGTGAAACGCTTGCTGATGGAACTGCTCACGACGATTTCGCGCTGTCCAGGAGCGAACCAGCGGCCTGCCGCCAGATGGACGGCGGGACGCAAATCAAATCCGAGCGGCTCCATGCCGCGGACGGTCACATTGGTTTCTCCTGTGCCATCCTTGCGCGGAATCACAATCACCACGACAACTTCACCGGATGCCAGCGGCTGGCCATCTTTCCCTTTCGCGATCCCGGGCAGGTAACGAATCGTGTTGAAAGAATCGCGGTCGACGCCGCTTTGCAATTCCGTTTGCGCGCCTTTTCGTATCACCAGCACGTTCAGCGGATCGCCGCTCGATACGAATGCCTGCTTCAGTCCAGCAAGCAGGGACATGATGAACACCGCAACGGCTACGGTGAGCGCGATGCCAAAGGCCGTCATCATCGTGGCCCCGAGCCGAAGACGCATATTGCGGACGTTGTACGAAATGGGAATCGCCATTGAATTCGTCTCCTATCCAATATGCCTCAGGCCATCGACAATGTTGCGTTGCGATGCCCGGTACGCGGGAAATACCGCGCTGATGAACCCAACCAGCGCCGCTACCGCAAGCGCGACGATGAAAGTTGGACCGTTCACTTTGAATCCGCCGAAAAATGTTCCGTTTGGCATCTTCGCAATCGCAATCAGCAGCAATGTGGCGCCGGTCGCACCCAGCAATCCGCCGAAGATAGAGATTGTGACGGCCTCGGAAACATAGAGCGACAGTATCGTTGCCTTGGTGAATCCAAGGGTCTTCAATACTGCGACCTCGCGCGTGCGCTCGCGGATCGTCATCGCCATCGTGTTTGCCGAAACGAGAAGAATGGCGAACACGACCGCCGCGCAGATGCTCATGATGAACAGCTTCACGTTTCCAAGCTGATTCACAAAACTCAGCCCAAAAGCTTTCTCGCTTTCAGTTTTCGTGGGCTGAGGAGAATTCTCAAACATCGCGTCAACCGCCTGAGCGACGGTCGCCACGTGCTCGGGAGAATCCACGCGCGTGTAGAACGTGCCGGTCCGGCCTTTCACTCTCGGCAATGCCTGATCGATGTATTCGGTGCTGAACAGCAATGCATCGAACTGGTCGGGAGGATCGTAGATGGCTCGAATCGTCAGATCGAGATCTACGGGATAAATCGTCCCCTTAATGATGAGCCGGTCGCCAATCTTCCACCCGTGCTTTTGCGCTAAATTGCGAGTCACAGCACAACCGGCCCGATCGTGCTTCAAGGCCTCGAGCTGATCGGGAGCAATTTTGCTCTCATTCTGGACATCAAAAAATTCGTTCGGATCCATGCCGAACTGCGCGAAGAAGTTCTCCGGCTTCTGGTCTTTATATATGCCGCCAAACCAATTCCACGGACTGATGTGTACCACGCCGGGTATGGTCCGAATCTTCTCGCGATAGTACGAGGGAAGAAAGAAGACGAGCGATACCTTGTGACGCGTGACCAGCCGCAGATTCGATTCAGGTGAACCCTGGCTCAAATAGAATCCGCGATAGATGCTCATCAGCAACGTCAACAACAGCAATGAGAAGGCAATACTCACAGCCGTGAGAAAGCTTCGCCGCCGATTGCGGAATGCATTCTTGGTGGCAAATCGCGTCAGAGTCATCTCGCCTCCAGGGACGAATCCGGGAACTCAGTTGTTAGTCGCAGGTGCAAGAAATTTTAATTGCGGTCCGGCAGCTTCGAAATAAAAATACGAAAAAGATTAAGCCGCAGTTCCATGGAGCGCGTGCGCTCGGCTGTCGGCGTTCGGCCCCGGAACAGTTTTGAAGATCCAGCGGTGTAGCACTCATCTGGTCAGGATCTTCAAACAGCTAACATGTTGAGGCTACACACCAACTTCTCTGGTCCAACGCTGACAGCCGACCGCCGGTAGCCCAGGCTTGGCCCCCACCACCACGGATACATACTTCAGCCGAGGAAACTCAGCATTCACACCGGCACTCGATACAATTCTGCGGGGACTTTCACCAAAGATTTGCACCCGGACTAACCGTCGCTTGATCTAAGTTTTCGAGGCGCAACCATGCATCTGAAGCCGTTTCTGCTTGACATGTGGCTGGACCAGCACGAGCACGACATCGAATTCAACCTCGCAGCGAGCACTGGACCGCGGTGGACCGCGAACCAGATCCTGGACCTTGGCACCGAGGAGGAGCGGCGCCGATTTTTGAATCACAATCTGGTTTACGGTCGCCCGGCGGGCGCCGACGGATTGCGCGCGGCCATCGCCGAAATGCAGGGCGTGAATGTGGACGGTGTGCAAATGGTAACCGGCGCATCAGAGGCGCTGCTCATTCTCATGTGGCTGGCCGCCGAGCCTGGAGCCAACGTGATTCTGCCCGATCCTGGCTTCACCACATTTTCCGCGCTGCCCAAATCGCTTCGACTCGAGACCCGCTTCTACTCCATTCGCAAGGAAAATCAGTTCAAGATCGATGTCGATGAGATCAAAAAACTGGCCGACGAAAATACGAAGCTGATCCTCGTCAACAGTCCGCACAATCCCACGGGCGCCACAATCAGCGACGCGGAAATGGAGCGCTTGCACGACTTCACATCGTCACGTGGAATTCAATTGGTCAGCGACGAGGTGTACCACCCTATCTATCATCGCGGAGCGACAAGGTCGGCTGCGCGTTTGCCGCATGCCACCGTGATCCACGATTTCTCGAAGGCTTTTCCCTTAGCCGGAATTCGGACAGGTTGGATGATCGAGCACGATCCCAAGCGCCGCGCAGCCTACTGGAACGCGCGCGCATATTTCTCAATCTCCAACAATACTGGCGGAGAAATGCTGGCTGAGATCGCCATGCGCAACCGGGGTATCGTCCTCGGCAAGACTCAGGAAACCGCAACAAGAAATCTTCGACAGCTCGACAGTTTCATGAAGGAACATCGCGACACGCTTGGCTGGATTCCACCCAGTGGCGGAATGACCGTATTCCCGTGGCTGCAAAGTGGAGCGAACAGCCGTGCTTTCTGCGAAGCCGCCGCACAAGAAGGTATCTTGCTCGCGCCTGGAGACTGTTTCGATGCTCCCGCGCATTTCCGTCTCGGCTTCGCAGCCATGACCCATAACTTTCCCGAAGCCCTGGACCGGCTGGGGAAGTTCGTCAACAGTTGGTCAGCCGCAGAGGTTCACGTGCAAACACCATAGTTTCGCAAATCCTACACCACGGATCACACGGATTTTCACTGATCACTTGGACCGAGAGCAGGGCGTCAGGGCTGATGAAGCACGATGCGCTTACTGAACGACTCATCCAAATCTATTTTGAAATCTACAGCACTTTGGCTATGGGTAAGATATCTCTAAAAGATTGTTTACAAGAGGCCGCCGGGGGCGCATCTGTCCTTCAATAGCAATCCTGAATCCGTGTGATCCGTGCAATCTGCCTGATCCGTGCTATCGCCCTTGACCCATTAAGCTCCAACACCAGCAGCCATTAACTTCCCCGCTTCTTCTCGTGCGTTGCGGATATCTTTCATGTCTCCGAGCACGATGATTATTAATCCAGCGTGACAGGCTATGTTCTCTGGTGGATTTACCCAGAAGCCGTGCTGTTTTCCGTCGTGATAGGCGTCCTTGAGCGCTAGCGGTAGAAGATTGTGCTTGCCGCGCAGGTTCAGGTCGCCTATACGTTTGTCGATCCATGGAGAGTTACTACTAACTGCGAGCTCTTCGATACGCAGAGTACGGCTCTTGTCTTTCAGCATCAGGTCGAGGAAGCTGACTACGTGCGGGCGCAGCACTTCGCTGGCGATACGCATGCCGCCGATCTGATTAGGTGACACGGTCGAATCGGCGCCGGCCTTCAGCAGGCGGTCGGCGAATTTCTGGTCGATGCAGCGCGCGACAATGCGCAGGCTGGCATTCCGCTGGCGCGCCAGCACTGTGATGACGAGGTTCTCTTTGTCGCTGGCCAGTGTCGAGATCAAGCCCTTGGCGCGATCGATGCCGAGTTGTTCGAGGATGTCGGCGTCGGTGGCGTCGCCGACAACGTACAGCATTTCGCGATGCAATCCTTCGGGGGAATCGACTACTCGCTTGATATGTTCCTCATTGCTGTCGACGACCACATACGGACTGTGCGTTTTTTCGAGTTCGCCAATGGCATGGACACCGGTGTCGCCGAGTCCGCAGACGATGTAGTGGTCTTTGAGCTCGCTGATTCGCTTGAGCATCTTACGTCTCCAGAAGATGTTGGTGATCTCGCCTTCGACCAGAAACGCGGTGACCGACGAGAACACGTACACCGTGATCATCACTCCGAAGATGACCACGAACATATTGAAAATACGCAGCGCGGGATTGTGCGCGGTATCGATGATTTCGCCGTATCCGACGCCTGCAAGCGTGATGACGGCCATGTAAACCGCGTCGAGCAGATGGACGGAAGAGCCGCCCAGGATGCGATATCCAAGAATGCTTCCCACCAACACTACGGAGAGGACGAAAAGCGCAAAACTGACCTTACGACGGAGTTCCATTTGGCCCGATTAGGTGGGAAAAGTTGGGCTGAATGTTACCACGATTTTCTGTTACATCACGCGCCAACACGCCGGAATTCCGGCCGTGTTAAGTAGAATTGCGCGTGGCGCAAAATGACATTTCCGGCTTTGTGCTTGCCGGAGGCAAAAGCCGGCGAATGGGACGCGATAAGGCGCAAATCCGATGGCACGATGGAACTCTTCTAAGCCATGCCATCGACCGCCTGCGGTCGCTGACCGACCGCGTTTTCGTCGTCGGCGATGTCCGAATGGACGATCCGCAGGTCGAAGTTTTGCATGATCTGGTTCCCGACAGCGGGCCGTTGGGAGGCATTCACGCCGCGCTTTCGTCCACCGAAACGCCATGGAATATCGTGCTCGGAGTCGATCTGCCCCTGATCTCGACCGCGTTTCTGCGCTTGATGACCGACATGTGCCGCTCTGAGAGCGATAAAAATGCCATTGTTCCCCGCATAAACGGCGCATTTCAGCCGCTATGTGCGGCTTATCATTGCGATTTTCTGCCGGTTTGCGAGGCTGCACTGGCGCGTAAACGGCTCTCAATTCATGACTTGTTTCGCATTCCGGCAACGCGCATCATGGCAGAAGACCAGATTAGGGACGCGGGCTTCACTGCGGAGAGCTTCTTGAACGTCAATACTCCCGAGGATTTGGCCCGCGCCGAAGCGTTGGCAGCACGGTAAATGGCCCATAACGGACCCAATTTGGCTGCAGGCAATGGCGATCAGCCCGCACAGTCGCCGCCTTACATTCAGTTCAAGGACGTATGCAAGGCGTTTGGACCGCAGGTGGTGCTCGATGGCGTCAGCTTTGAGGTGCACGCCGGCGAAACAATGTGCATTTTAGGACGCAGCGGCGTGGGCAAATCGGTGTCGCTGCAGTTGATTATGGGATTTCTGAAGGCGGATGGCGGCGAAGTACTGGTTGCCGGCGAGGAGATGACGCACCTTCCCGAACTGGATTTGCAGCGGATTCGCAAGAAAGTCACGATGGTTTTCCAGAATGGAGCGCTGTTTGACTCGCTCTCGGTGGGTGAAAATGTCGCCTTTCCGCTGCGCGAGCGCCGCGATTTGACCGAGGAACAGATATTTCAGGTAGTCGATGGACTGCTTGATATGGTCGGCGTGAAGCCCATGCGCGACCTTTTGCCCTCGGATTTGTCCACCGGAATGAAGCGCTCAGTCGCGATTGCGCGCGCGCTCGCCGCCCAACCGGAGGCGGTTTTGTACGACGAACCGACCACAATGGTCGATCCGTTGATGGGACAACTGCTCGGCGATCTCATCAAAAAACTGAAATTTCAACTTAAGCTAACCAGCATTGTGGTCACGCATGACATGCGTTTGGCCAAAAAGCTAGCGGATCGAGTACTGTTTCTGCACGAAGGAAAAGCCCGTTTTTTCGGAACGATTCAGGCAATGAACGAAACTGACGATCCGATACTGCGGCAGTTCCTGGAATTGGATGAGTTAGTCCTGCCGGAGTAGATTGCCGGTAATCTACTCGCGCCCGGAAACAGCCGTTCAGGCGGCGCGATTGACTCCCTTACCGGCGGGAACTGTAGCGGCGAAGGCGAATTCCTCGAGCCGATCAGCTTCTCCCGCAGCGCGACAAAGAGCAATTACGACCGCAAAGCTCGTCGCCCAGATCAAGATTTCAACTGTAAACCACATATGCAGGTAAGATGTCCGAGCGCTACTCTTGGATTCAATAGCCACTAACTCATCTAGTTTGTCGCAATAACTGGCGACATGAATGCGCTAATTTACCCGGATTGAGCCTGATCCGGTGCTGATATCGAGCAGAGTTCCACCGCCGTTTACCGTGCCGTCAATCTCATTGCGGCGTAACGCGCCCTGCATTGTGACCGGATGATTCACGTGTACGCCTCCGGAACTACTGTGCGCGTGCACGTTGAACTTCGCATCGGACGGAAGATTTACCTCGACCTCTCCGGATCCGGTGTGAATGCGCCAATCGCCGGCCATTGTTCCCTGCACCTGAACGTCACCGCTGCCGGCCCCTGCCTCGACGCTTCCGGAAACATTGTGAAGATGAATGTTGCCCGAACCGGTTTGGACGCGAACGGAACCGGACGCTGTCTGGTCGAAAGTGATGTCGCCCGATCCTGCGCGCGCGTCAAATCCGCCGGCAATTTGCGTCGCTTTGATATTTCCACTGCCGGTTTCGGTGTATGCGCGGCCGTGGACGTTGCTGATCGAAAGATCGCCGGAGCCAGCATTGGCGCGCACTTCCGACCCAATGTTGCTGATCGTGAGATTGCCCGAGCCGGAATTTGCGCGAACCGGTCCGTCGATGTCAGAAATTTTTTCGTCGCCGGAGCCGGTGCTGCTGTGCAGGCCTGTTCCTTTAGGCGTAGTCACGTCATAACTGATGGAAATGTTGTTGCGCAGCGACTCATCGGCGATGTGTCCGATGCGGATGCTGTTGCCATTCTGCTCTATCGGCGGATTCTGCTCGATACGTTTTACCTTTTCTTCCGCTGACATCCCGTTCGAGTTAAACCACGACTCGCTCGCTCTAATGTGGCCGTGAATGACGACAGAATTGGAGTCGCCCTGATGAACATTAATGTTTCCAGATCCGCTCTGAATCTCAAGTTCGACCGCGCCATTCACCTTTAGCGTGCGGTCAAACGAGCCTTCAACGGCGGCAAATGCCGACATGCTGGCGAGCAGCACGATTGCAATCGCTGAGACTTGAAGCTTCCTCATGACTTTCCCCTCTCTTCGTCGTTTGGACTGCAGGAAATCAGTATTCGTAAGCTTTAGATTGCAGAAATGTAGAAAGCAAAATCACAGACACAGGTAGCGCATAGTTTCGAGAGCCTTACTGCAGGACGACTTTGTCATCCTTTTTCAATCCGCTGAGTAGCTCGGTTTTTGCGCCGTTCGAAATGCCGACGGCGACTGCCACTTTGCGCTTGCCGTCTTTACCTTTGGGATCCGGGACTTCGACTGACGCCTTCTTATCTTTGTCGTAGATCAAGGAATTCTCAGGGATGATGAGCACACCTTTGTGTTCTTCCAGAATGACTTCGGCATTCGCCGTCATCAGTGCCTTGAGTTCCCCGCCCGAATTGTCGATCGAGACGCGCACCTGGAACGTGGTCACGTTGTCTTTTTCCACGCCCATGGGAGCGATTTTTGTGACCTTGCCTTTGAATGCTTTGTCTTTAAACGACTCGACTTTGATCCGCGCCGGCTGTCCGAGATAGACCTTGCCGATATCGCTCTCGTCGACTTTGCCGTCCACGTAAACTTCTTTCATGTCGCCGAGCGTCATCACGAGCGTTGCGGAAGAGCCCAAAACCAGGATCGAACTCACAGCATCGCCAACTTCTACGTCGCGCGAGAGCACTTGTCCGTCGATTGGCGACTCGATGGTCGCGTAACTAAGCTGTTCAGTAGAGCGTGAAAGCGCCGCTTTATATTGCGTAACCTGCGCCTGGGCCTGCTTCACCTTCGCTTCATTTACCGTTAATTGCGCACGCGCGATGTCGCGCTTGTTCACTGCCATTTCGTAGTTGCGCTGCGCGTCGTCCTGGGCGGCGGCCGAGACCACACCTTCCGCAGCCATGCTCTTTGCACGCTCAAAAGCGCGCTGTAATGTGGGCACGTCCACACCTTGAGCGTCCACTCTGGACCGCTCCACGTCGGCTTGCGCGGCTCGCAGGTTGGCTTCAGCCGCGCTCAATTGCGCTTCGTCACCGCGCACCTGCGCCTCGAGTTCTTCTTTGTCGAGTTCGGCGAGCACCTGGCCCTTTTTGACGCGATCTCCTGCATCGACCAGAAGCTTCTTTACGATGCCGCTCGCCTTGGATTTCACTTCAACTTTTGTGATTGGCTCGATCTTGCCGGTCGCGACTACGCTTTTAGCGATGTCGCCCTGATCCACATTCGCGATTTTGGTCGGATCGATCTTCGTATTCGTGCTCGTGGCCTTCGTGACTAGAGCACCAACCACAACGATGAGAAGCACCAACACGCCGGCCCAGATCATCCGCCGCTGCGTTTTCTTCTTGCTCTTATGATTGCCATTCGGCACTTTGTTCCTCCAGCAGAAATCCAATATGGCTTGAGTACGCGCGTAAGAGCCCGACGGTTCCCCGGATATCCAGCCTGCCCGCGCGATCGGAAAAATGCAATGCAACTTAGACCTGAAAGGGGATGAAAAGTAAGCATCCCAGAGATAATTTGTAGCTGGCTGAGTTTCTGGGTCCGACCGGCCAAGCTCTATCCTTTTATTAATGGCCCTGATAACGACATCGCTCGGGTCGCCGGGGCGGATTGTCAGTCCGGCCTAAATGCTAGAATCGCCAACAATGGCGACGCTGGTGCTCCTTCGCATTCTGGCGGTGGTGCTGCTGGTGGCCCTGAACGCTTTCTTTGTGGCCGCCGAGTTCGCCATCGTCAGCCTCCGAGACACCCGCATTCAACAGCTGATTGACGCGCACCGCACTGGCGCTCGCACCGTCCAGCGGTTGCAGCAGCATCTCGACGACTTCCTGCCTGCCGTGCAATTTGGCGTCACCCTCGCCAGCCTGGCTTTGGGCTGGATCGGCGAACCCACGGTCGCCCAAATTCTGCTGCGTCCACTGGCAGGATTGCCGCACGCGATGATTTATGCGCATACGGCGGCGGTAGTAATTGCCTTCATTCTGATCACGTACTTGCACGTGATCCTGGGCGAGCTGGTACCGAAATCGCTTGCGTTGCAAAGGGTCGAGCGCGTCGCCCTCTCGGTCGCCGGACCGATGGACGTCTTTATCGCGATCTCGCGGCCTCTGCTGCATCTGATGACGAACTCCGCCAACGCCGTCCTTAAGCTCTTCGGATCGCGACTGATGCGCGAAGGCGGAATGCATTCGCCGGAAGAGTTGAAGCTCATTCTCACATCGAGCCGGCGACTCGGACTTCTGCCCCAGATCCAGGAAGAGATCATGCGCCGCGCACTCGACCTGGAAACCATGACTGTCCGCGAAATCCTCGTACCGCGGCAGAACATGTTTTCGCTTTCGGCGGACATGACGCTGGAAGAGGCGATGGGCCGCGTCGTCGAGGAACAGCATTCACGCGTTCCCGTTTACGATCCGAAGCTTGGAACGGAGCACATTGTTGGAGTGCTCTATTCGAAGGACCTGTCGCGATTCATGCACCTGCGCATCTCCGGGCGTCCGCGCACGCTGCCTCCGGAGATGAATCTGCGCGTGCGCCACATAATGCGCGACGTGCTGGTGGTTCCCGAGACCAAGCTGGTGATCGATCTGCTCGAAGAATTCCGTACGCGCAAACGCCATCTCGCCATTGTGGTTGACGAATTCGGATCTACGGCCGGGCTGGTCACAGTCGAAGACGCGCTCGAACAGATTGTCGGCGAAATTGAAGACGAGTTCGACATCCCGGTGCAGCCGCGCTTGCTCGAGACTGGAGCCATTGTGCTCGAAGGCGGCGCGAATGTGCGCGATCTCGAATCGCATTTGCAGATTCGGCTTCCGCGGGATGAAGGCTTTGAGACTCTCGCCGGCTTCATCATGTGGCGTCTGGGACGTCTTCCGAAGGTCGGAGATCAAGTCGAATTCGAGCAGCGTCGCTACACGGTTCTTCAGATGGAAGAGCGACGCGTGGCTCAGGTGAAAGTTGAGGCGCTGGTTCCACCCGAACCGGCGCAACAGCAACCGTCGTTGTTTGAGCAGGGCGGATAATGCTGAAGCTGCTCGGATCACGATTGCTCTACACGATCCCTGTCCTCTGGCTGGTCGTATCGGTCGTCTTCCTGCTCATCCACCTGGTTCCTGGCGACCCGATTCAAGCCATGCTCGGCGAAGGCGCAGCGAATGCCGACATTGAAGCAGCGCGACACGCATACGGACTCGATCAGCCTATCGGCAAGCAATATCTGCAGTATTGGAACGGCGTCCTGCATGGACGGCTGGGGCAGTCGATTCGGCTGAATCAAGATGTCGCACGCGTGATCCGCGAGCGATATCCCTATACGTTGCGGCTCACGCTAGCGGCGTTAGCAGTTGCGCTGCTGCTCTCGATTCCCGCGGGCGTGCGCTCGGCGCAACGACGCGATCGCTGGGACGACCGGCTCTTGAGTGTGGTGAGTCTATTCGGACTTTCTTTTCCCAATTTCGCACTCGGGCCTATTCTCATTCTGTTTTTTGCCATCAAGCTCGGACTGCTGCCTGTCTCTGGAGCTGGAACTTGGGAGCATCTAGTCCTTCCCGCACTCACGCTGGGTGGCGCACTGGCCGCGATTCTCACGCGCATGGTACGCACAGCCATGCTCGAAGAGCTCGGTCAGGACTACATCCGTACCGCTCGCGCAAAAGGTCTAAGCGAGCACACGGTGGTGTACAAACACGCGCTTCGCAACGCGATGATCCCGGTGATTACGGTTATAGGACTGCAGTTCGGATCTCTACTCGCCGGCGCCATCGTCACGGAGACAATTTTTTCCTGGCCGGGAATTGGACGCCTTACCATTAGCGCGATCAGCAACCGCGATTACTTCCTCGTGCAAGGCTGCATCCTGGCAATCGGGCTCACGTACATCGCGGTGAATCTACTCACTGACGTGTTATATGCAGTGGTGAATCCGCGCATTCGTCAGTGATCCGGATCGGTTCTGGCGGGATCGTGCTGAGAGTCGGTGGTACTCTTCAGCAGGTAATACGACAACGGCTTCCTTATTTTGCCGCGTCACCCACTGAGCCCCTTTGGCGCGCGCACGGCGGAACAATTCACCGAACCGCGCTTTAGCTGCTTGGAGTTCCCAGGTCCGATGCTTTGGGGCCGGAGAGTGCATGGTGCTCTCTTTGAGTTCTTCTGCATGGCCTTTCGCCGGTAGATACTCAGACTACTCTGGCACATAGCCAGTATTACTGCACTCGCGCCAGCACTAGGGTTACGTCGTCAGGCTGTTCGTGCTCGCCGATCCAATCCTGAACGGCGCTGAGCACAATGTCGGAGATGCGCGCCAGCGCCAGGTGACGGTTGGAGCGTACCAAGTCCAGCAGGCGTTCTTCGCCGAATTCGCCATACTCGTTTTCCGGCTCGGTGACGCCGTCGCTGAACGCGACGAAGATGTCGCCGGGCGCGAGTCTTACCTCTTCTTCTTCGAGGACGATCTCCGGAAATAATCCGATGACCAGGCCACCGGCTTCCAGCTTCCTAACTGCGCCGGATTCATGAATCAGGAATGGAGGCAGGTGTCCGCCGTTGGAGTAGGTTAGCGTGCGCGTCGGCCCGTCATACGTTCCGAGAAACAGCGTCGCATATTTTTCCGGCGGAGTGCTATGGTAGAGGTGCCGGTTGAGAAGGGTGAGCACCTCTGCCGGAGACTGCATCGATTCCGCCGCCACCGACCAGCGCCGGCCACCGAGGTTCGCGCTCGCTCCCAACGCGGCAGCTCCGGCAGCGACGAGCTCCTGCCGCTCTGGCATGGCCCCGAGTTCGAAGACACGCACGGCAGAGTGAATGGTGGCCATCAGCAGCGCCGCGGAGATTCCTTTACCGCTGATGTCGCCGACGGCAATGCCCAGCCGTTCCTCGCCAAATCCCACGAAGTCGTAGTAATCGCCGCTGACGGTGCGTGCGGGCTTGCAGACTCCATGTAGTTCCAGACTCTTTACCGTCTTGGGATCGCGGGGAAACAGTTGTGCCTGGACCTCCTGAGCAATCGCCAACTCGTTCTGCAGGCGCTCCTTTTCCTTCTGCTCCTGAAGCAATCGCTGCAGTGACTCGCTCATGGAATTGAATGACTTCTCCAGCGAGGCAAGCTGGTCGCTGGAATGAACGTCGATGCGATGCTTGAGGTCTCCGCGGTTGATGTGCTGGGTCGCGCGGTAAAGCTGGGCGATCGATCCGGTGATGGTATTACTCAGACGGACACCGATGAACAGTGCGACTAGTTCAATCAAGGCAAACGTGATTGCGACCGCGCCGAGCGCGATCAGAATTGCCGAGCCTACGTCGCCCAAATCGGTGAACAATCGATGAAAGAGCACTGACGGCCGGGTATTCACCTGGACGAGCGCAGCGGATTCTTTTCCTGTGGTCCAGTCGATGGTCGGGAAGACGGATCCAAAGCGCAAGCCTGGATCGAAGCGATTTTCAGCAATCGGGTCGGTACCTGCCGCAACGGCGGGTACCGGTACCATGTTTGCGTTCTCTCTACCGCCGCTGAATTTGACTGTGACACCGCCGTTTTTACCTCGCACCGGCTCGAGCGAATACAGCGTCACATGGCCGAGGTCAGGGACGGCACGCGACAACAACGTGGCAGTAATGGGAGCAGCCATCACTACCCTGAGCAGGCCCGCGGGAGTGCTGGTCTCTTTATAGCTGCGGATGACGAATCCACGGTTATGCGAAAGGACCGCACTTACATTGCGGGACGGATCGGCAAGATCGGCAGCCGGAGGATTCACCTGCGCCAGTGCAATGTTTTTGCCGCTGACGGAGGCGGCGATCCCAGCGTCGGGAAATCGTCGCAACACTGCATCCTGTGACAGCGATGGCAGCGTCGCCGTCGTCGATCGTTTTGTCCCCAACTGACTGGCGAGCTCTCCAGAAACAATCGAATTGAGGGTATCGAGATCCTGCACTTCGGCTTTGAGGTCGCGCTGGACCATCATGGTGGTGAGCTGATTTCCGATCAGATAGCCACCGATGCCGATCATGGTCAGAATCAGCACCACAGGAATTACGCCGATGAAGATGTAAGTAACTACCAGACGGTTACGCAAGCGCCAGAGCAGCGTGCGTCGAATCCAACGGATAAGCAACACGGTTCCGCAGACGAAGAGAGTGAAGCCGAAGAAACTGCGCCAGCCTGCGGCAATGTCGTGCCAGCTCGAAGCAGTGGGGAGCACCGCAGCAGCTAACCCGAAGAGCACATAGAGGATAGCTATCCAACCGGTAAAGCGTGCCAGTCCGCTGCGTGGATACAGACCACGTTGCACGAGGCTTCGCCTGAATTGCTGGATGAAGGTGCCGCTCATTTTCCTGCTGATTATATTGCGCTGATGGGAGAGGACTCTACGCGCTTCGATGCAAGTAAGAAAGCTTTACAAATTCCTTTACAAAATCGTTTATCCCTGAATATGATGCCCTCGCCTGCATTCAGCAGCATGTCGCACCACAAGCTCTTCCGGTAGGCGGAGATCGTGTACGGCATTCGAGGTTGCTTGTTCGCTGTTGCTGTTCAGACAAAGAAAGAACGCGCCGATTTGTTTCGACGGTCCGCATGCGTGGCCCTCGTACGCGAATCGGCTTTTCTCTTGTCCCCGAACTCGAGCCAACAAGAACGACGGCCTTGATTCACTCAGATTGATGGGGTCCGGGACCAACCATTCCGGCGACGATCGATCGAGAAAACCTTGAGGAAAAGGAGTTTGCGTGAACAGAGAGAAAGGTACAGTGAAATGGTTCAACGGAGCCAAGGGTTACGGGTTTATCCAGCGCTCCACCGGCGAAGACGTATTCGTGCACTTCTCCGTCATCCAGGAGAATGGATATCGCACGTTGAACGAAGGGGACACAGTCGAGTTCGACTTACTCACCGGTCCCAAGGGTCTGCAGGCAGCAAACGTAGTCCGCGGTAACGCCTAGTCCATTATTCCAATCTGAAACAAGCTCCCTTCCAGAGATTCTGTCCAGCGTCGCGCAGACGAGAGAATCCGCTGGGAGGGATTTCATGTTTTGACCGATCCGGCCAGCGTGCCTTAGTGGTTCGCAGTCATGCGATCGAAAATCAAGCCCGCGGCTCCGCCGGCAAGAGCTCCGATAGCTGCGCCTTTTCCGCCGCCCGAAATGGCTCCCAGCGCGGCTCCGGTGCCCGCCGAACCGGCGACGATCATGATCGACTTACCGGTCGAGCGATGCTGGCGCGTGACTGGTTCGCCATAAGTATCACGTTGTCCGGAATTGCCGCTGCTCGTCTGTGCCGAAGAACTTTCATCCCAGACGGGATCGAACGAATAGTCGCGCGACGCGAGATCCTGCTGTGCGGGCGCGGAATAATCAGTTACTGGCGCAGCTGGTGAGTATCGGTATGGCGATGTCTTGCGGTTTCGATAAACCAGATGCGGCGGCTGGGACTGAACGACTCCAACCGGCATGCGCGAACTGGCTGCCACTGTGACGCCGTTCTGAACATCGTCACTCGCCTGCACCACAGGCGGTTGCACCTGAGCGAAATGCGGCAGCAGGTAATAAGAGACAAGCGAAACCGCTAAGGCTGTGACGAGCGAAGTGATCACAGCGGTGCGAACCAAAGCAGACTTCATGAAAGCCTCCTGGACGGACTCAAACACCAGCCTTAACCATTTGTTTCAGAGAAGTTGATGAAAAAAGACAAAGGATCACCACGGAGATGCGGAGGACACGGAGGGAAAAGCTAGCAAGGCTAATGCTCCAACTGATCTAAGGCCCAGCGGGCGTGTTCGGCTATTACGGGATCTTCGCTACTGCTCATCTGTTCGAGCGTGGGGGTAAATTGGCGTTCGCCGCTATTGCCCATGGCCACCGCCACATTGCGAAGGAATCCTGAATGTTTGGCTCGTGAGATGGGAGAGCCACAGAACCGGCCTCGAAATTCTTCCGCAGACAAATGCGCGAGCTCTTCAAGATCGGGATTGATGAGCGCTGGATCGGGTTGAAATCCTGGATCTCTTGCTATGGGAGCCTTGCGGTTCCATGGGCATACATCCTGACAAATGTCGCAGCCAAACACGTGCCGGCCAATGCTGTGGCGCATTTCTTCAGGAATGGCGCCACGCTTTTCGATGGTGAAATAGGCAATGCAGCGCGAGGCATCGAGCTGATGCGGAGCGACCAGCGCTTGCGTCGGACATGCATCAATGCAGCGCGTGCAACTGCCGCAGCGGTCCGCAGCAACCGTTAGTCTGCTGGCAGAAATAAAGTCGTCGAAGGGAATGGACGTGACGATTACGCCGAGAAAAAACCACGATCCTAGCTTCTCGTCGATGAGGCAGGTGTTCTTGCCGATCCAGCCCATGTTCGCGTACTTGGCGTAAACCCGTTCGAGGATTGGACCGGTATCGACGTAGCAGCGCGTCTTGACTTCCTTCTGTTGCGAAGCTCGCAGGCACTCGACCAACTCAGATTCAACCGTTCGCAATTTGTCCATCACCGTGTCGTGATAGTCCGCAGGACTCTGAGCGTAGCGCGAGATCCAGCCCGACGTTGGCGGCGAGGGATCGACAGATTTCGGCGCGGGCGGGTTGTAATTTATCGCCGTCACGAGTACAGACTGCGCCCAGGGCAGCGCCTGTTCTAGTGAGCTGCGCTTGTACTCGCCGGCATCATTGCGTCGCTTGAGGTAGTCCATATCGCCCGCGTATCCCGCCTCGACCCAGCCCGCAAAGTGCGCCAGCTCAAGCATCTGGGGATCAGACGCAGGAGCCACGCCTACGCGGTCGAATCCTGCATGGGTGGCTTTTTCCTGAACGAAGGTGAAAAGGGCAGTTTGCACTTAACTTATTGTCGCAAATGTCGCGAACTAACACGTGGGCTACGACTCTTGCCTTTTCGCTAAGAAATTAGTGGCAAATACCGCCATCCATCGACGATTGTGGTACTCTCGCGCGCACCGCCATATCATCACCCATAATCTGCTCGTGAAAGGACGCTCACCAGGATGCTCGGAATGTCGCTCGCAACCTTCACCTTACTGCACGTAATTCTGGGTCTCGGGGGAATCGCAGCCGGATTAGTTGTCCTGCACGGGATGCTTGCCGGCAAACGGCTCGAAAACTGGACCATTGTCTTTCTCGCAACCACCGTCGCGACCAGCGTCACCGGGTTCATGTTTCCATTCCACCAACTCTTGCCCTCTCACAAGGTCGGCATTCTTTCTCTCATTGTGCTGGCGATTGCGATTCCGGCGCGGTACACGTTTCAGCTGGCCGGGAGATGGCAGACGACCTATGTGGTCACCGCGATGATCGCTCTTTACCTCAACGTTTTCGTACTGATTGCGCAGGCATTTCAGAAGGTGCCACGTCTCAAGGCGCTGGCGCCGACCGGATCAGAGCCGCCATTTCTGATCACCGAGCTCGTGGTGATGGTGCTCTTCATCTACCTGGGATTTAGGGCAGTGAAGAGCTTCCGGAGGGGAACCGCCGCTGCGGCTGCGGCTTGATTCGACAGCGGGCATCGTAGAATTGTTTTCTTGTCCCGAACCGATGAACCCGGCCTGCGCGTTGTGCTGGTGCGCACACGCAATCCACTGAACATTGGCGCGGCCGCTCGCGCCATGAGCAACTTCGGTTTTTGTCATCTGCGCATCGTGAATGCTAACGAGCCGCCTTTCCGTGAAGCGCGTTCGGCGGTGGGCGCTTCAGCGATATTGGCCGACGCGGAAATCTACGCGAATGTCGGCGATGCCATCGCCGATTGTCATCTCATGGTGGGAACGACGGCGGTCGGCGAGCGGGAGTTACGACACCCGCTTCGGCGTCTCGAAGACGGCGCGCAACTCATCCGCGAGCAATTGCGGACCCGCCGCGTGGCTCTCTTATTCGGGTCGGAGAAAGTCGGACTCTCCAATCACGATCTCAGCTATTGCCATTGGCTGATGCGCATTCCCACTCGCGAAGAAAACATCTCGATGAATTTGGGACAGGCGGTCGCAGTGTGTTTGTACGAACTGAGCCGCGATCCTGCTGCTACTTCATCATCTGCAAAAGAAGCAGAGCCCGCGAGCGGCGAAGAAGTCGAACGGATATCCATGGCGCTGATCGAAGCTTTGCAAGCTTGCGGATATCTGAAGACCATTGCCACGCCGTTGGCAATAGAAAAAGTGCGGCGTCTGGTTCGTCGTCTCAACTTACCAGCCGACGATGCCGAAACCTGGCTGGGCATGCTGCACAAGATGTCATGGAAGAGGTAAAAATCTACTGTTTGCGAAAGCCAAGCCAATCGCGCTGATAAAGAAACGACAGTGACAGCAGCGCAACTCCAAGAACCGACAGCGCAAGAATGCGATAACCCTGTCCGAGGTTCGACAAGTCGAAAAAGAAGACCTTCAGCACAGTGACTCCGATCAGCACCAGCGCATTCCAGCGCACGAATGCAATTTTCTTTGCCAGTCCGAAGAGCATGAGTGCAACGCCATACGCCAGCCATATCGCGGACGTGTTCCAATGCTGGTCCACGGCTGCCGGGATCGACACGGCGGAGCATGCGACTGCGAGCGAAAAGTATAACGGGCGCAGATTCTGCCGGGATTTCCAACTCATCAAGAACAACGCCAGCGCGGTGAGTTGTCCGCCCAAAGCGAACTGCTCGATGGTGAGAATGTCATCGGCAGCGAGCATGAATCCGAAGGTCGCCGCGATGGGAACGAAGTGCAGAATTCCCACTCGACGAATATACGTGACTCGGCCAAGTAGCAGAGGCGCCATCACGAACGCCGCCCAAAACAGCGCGAAATACACGATCGTCTCGAGCCATGATTGCTTGCCGTAATACGTAAAAAACCACATCGACGATACGGCAAAACATCCGAGAAAGCAGGAGAGCAGTAAGTTCGTCCACGGACGCGCGGCCAGTGTCAGCAACATGCCGACGCAGAGCAACACGAGATAGCTGAAGAGTTCAGTTTCTGTGTTTTGGCCGGTCGAGAGCAGCAATGGAGTGGCGAATCCGCCGACGGCCGCAAGTACGGCGAGTGCTTCGCTGTTGCGGAGCACCGCAACCAGCGCTGCCGTGGTGGTGATCACCAGCATTCCGGCGAATGCGATTGCCGCCGACAACACGCCGTAAAACTGGAACGCTGCCCAGAGCGTGAGGTAAAGTGCCGCGATTCCGAGTCCCTGCAGCGAGAAGCCAAAGAGCTGATACTCGCGTCGAAGAAACCACTCGCCAACTCCGATGATGGCCGCTCCGCCTGCCAAGCCAACGATCAGCAGCGTGATTCCGCCGATCCAATGGTTGGTAAATGCCCAGTGCAGAAAGAATGCGACGCCGAACAGCAACGCGATGATTCCGGCGCGGTTCAGATATTGCGATCCGAGCCGGGATTCCAAGCTCGGTTGCCGAATTTCTCTGACGAGATGAGGGCCCGCCGACGACGGCGGCCGCTGCTCCAGGATTTGCTCTAAACGCGAGACGCGGCGCAAGAGATCGTCGAGTGTGCGCTGTAACTGGGCGAGCTGCGGATCCATTGCTTGAGATTTTATGCCCAGAAAAGCGCCTGGACGCAGCGAAGCCCGAGAATCGAATCTGCTTCCCGGGCTTCTGCGTTCGTATTGTGAAAGTCTGGCTACTGCATCGGCTGATCGGTGACAGTCACGGAGGGCTGGATCGGCGTAAAGCTCTTATCGCCCATCAGATCCGGATTAAGGTCATTCTCGTGGCTCGGTCCGAGGCCAAGTTTAATCAGCGCTCTGGAATCCGGCACGACCTTGCTTTGCCAGCCTTGCGCGGCCTGATAGCGGCGCATTGCCGCGTTGCTGCGCGCGTCCCAAATGCCGGTCGGCTGTCCGTCGAGATAATGCTCCCGGATCAGCGCTTCCTGGATTTCACGGGCGCGTTCGCCCTGTATCTGCTGCTGCCCGTGACGTTTCCAACTGACTTTGCGCAGATGTCCGTGATGCGAGCTATTATTTTTTCTCGTCTTATGCGAGCTGGCGAAAGACGGAATCGCCAAAATCAGAATCAAAACCGCAATCCCTAATTTTGTTAAACGCATACGCTCCTCTTCGGAAGCCCGGGGGAATCAGGCAAATGGTTCCAATTTGGGGTTGTAAGGTAGATGCAGCTTACCTGACGGGAGAGCTGTTTTGCATCTGAAATATGGCCCGCTCGAAGGTACGCTGGTAACACCCTACTTTCGGTACGTAGGATGCACCAGCGCTGTCCCGTTCTGCTTCTGATTCAGGATTTTAGCCGACCAGAGACAAAGCTCTCCAAATCAGCAACTTAGCTATGGCAGTGTCCCGGCCAGGAATATCGTATCGGCGTTCCGGCCACGTCCCTGGCGTACCAGGAACACCACATCCTGCCCACTTTTAAGGCCAGCAGTGATCCGTCGGAAGTCTTCCTCGCTGTTTACCGGCTGTTTATTGACCTCCAGGATCACGTCCCCGCGGCTGAGTGAAATGTCCTCGGCGAACGAGCCAGGTTTCACGTCTGTGACGATTACGCCTTTATTGGCTGGCACACCCAGACGGTCGGCCATATCCGGTGTAAGGCTGCGCACGGAAATGCCCAATTTGCCTTCAACGGGCTGCGCCTCTGGATTGGTCTCCTCTTCAATGGAAGCCGTATTGCCATACATTTTGGCTCTATCCGCAACGGTAACCGTCGTTTCGGCCGGTTTTCCGTTCCGTTCATAGCCGATTTTGACCTTGGAACCGGGTTTTTCGGCGGAAATGTCGGCCACCAGCTCGTCGCCAGTCTTGATTGACTTGCCGTTGACGGACGTAATCGTGTCCCCGATCTTCAATCCAGCCTGATCTGCCGGTCCTCCGGACTTCACGCTCGACACGGTTACGCCGGTCTTAGCGCCATAAACGTGCGCGATTGCCGGATTTGCCTGCGCCGCGAAAGCCACGCCGATGGATCCGCGAACCACTTTATGTTCCGGACCGATGAGTTGGTTGTAGACATCCGCGACCGTATTTGATGGAAGGGCGAAGCCAATGCCCTGATATCCGCCCGATTCGGTGAAAATTGCAGTGTTGATTCCGATCACTTCCCCATTCATATTGACCAGCGGACCGCCGGAATTGCCAGGATTGATCGCCGCATCGGTTTGCAGAAAGCGTTGGAACTGTCGCCGATTGTCGATATCGCGTCCTTTGGACGAGATAATTCCGGCTGTAACTGTCTCTTCAAGCGCGAATGGACTGCCGATCGCCAGCACCCAATCCCCTACCGTCATGGATTCTGAGTTGCCGAGTTTGGCCGCTACGAGCGGGTGATCGACGTCAATTTTGATCACCGCGAGGTCTGTTTCCGAGTCTGTACCGATCACTTTGGCGTCGTGCTGCACGCCCGGCGGGTCGCCTTCGAGCTTCACGCGGACGCGATCGGCCTTATCTACGACGTGTTGATTGGTAATAATGTAGCCTTTTGGATCGACAATCACGCCCGATCCGAGCGAATGTTCGGTCCCACCTTGTCCATCGCCGCCTCCAAATGGACTTTGGCCACCCTGTCCGCCGAAAAATCGATCAAAGAAGTCGCCAAAAGGGTCCTGATCGCCGGGCGTTTGTGGCGTTCCACGACGTCGCATTCGGGGATTTGCCTTCGGAGTTGATTCCGTACTGATGTTCACAACGCTGGGTTCAAGCTGTTTCGCAACCTGGCTGAAGCCGTTCGAAAGCTGCTGCGGAGAGGGCACTTTGAGCTGCGCAGCGTCGCTGCTGTTGACCTTGCTGGCGCCCTTTACGCCGCGCTGAATGGTCGTTCCGATAAGAATGCCTACAAAAAGTGTCGCAATAACAAGGAGAGTCGATGCAAATCGATGCGATCTCATACGTTCTTTTAGCGTCATGCGCGAATCCATTGCGGTTCCTCCGCGGGCTGCGAAAGCTCATTATATCGAGCGAAACGTACCAGCATCTCGCGACGGGAGGATAGTTCCTTTCGATTATCTACTGTTTAGACGCGATGTTTGCGTTCATAGACGCACCACTTTGAATCTTGTAAGGCCAATATGCTCACTCTAGTGGCGCGCACGCGGTACTCTGATGCGAGAACTCACGTGTTTCCTTAACATTTCCGCATCTTCTATGATGAAATGTTGGTCGCGAAGTGGCCTTTGAGGTGATCGAATGACGGTCAAGAACAAGCAAAATGTGGCAAAAGACGTAGCCGAAAGCCCCATTCAAGACGTGTTTGATGGCCGAAATCCCTCCCAATCTGAGCGCGAATGGGCCGAGAAGACGCTCGCGCCTGCGCTCGAGAAGGGTCCAGAGCGTCCCATCGGAGCAGCTTCAGGCGTCAATCTCGACGAGCACGGCAACGCGCGCTTCACCACGATTTCCGGTTTGCCGGTCCGCCGGCTCTACACTCCTGCCGATTTGCCGGAAGATTGGAGCGAAGAAAAGTACCTCGGATATCCCGGACAACCGCCGTACACGCGCGGAATCCACGCCTCAGGCTATCGCGGACGGCTCTGGACGATGCGCCAATTCTCCGGATTCGCATCCCCGGAAGAGACGAATCAGCGCTACAAATACCTGCTCGCGAATGGCGGTGGCGGACTTTCCGTCGCATTCGATCTGCCTACATTGATGGGATTTGATTCCGATGCGGCCGAAAGTGAAGGCGAAGTCGGCAAATGTGGCGTCGCAATCGACTCGTTGCAGGACATGGAAATCCTTTTTGATGGCATCGATCTCGAAAAAACCACAGTTTCGATGACTATCAACTCGCCCGCTTCCGTGTTGTGGGCC
>CAZLIE010000027.1:0-34567 GCA_964559345.1 uncultured Terriglobales bacterium | reverse complement strand
CGCAGGGCGCATTTGAGGCAGCGCTGAAGTATTCCAAAGAACGAAAGCAATTTGGCAAAGCCATTGGCGAGTTCCAGGCCATCCAGTGGAAGCTTGCGGACATGGCCACCGAGATCGATGCTGCGCGTCTGCTCACCATGCGTGCCGCGTCGATGAAAGACGCAGGGAAGAAGACCACGCAGGAATCGTCCATGGCCAAGCTCTACGCCAGCGAGGTGGCTGTGCGTTGCGCGAACGAAGGCGTCCAGATTCATGGCGGCTACGGCTTCATCAAGGACTATCCGGCAGAGAAGTTTTATCGCGACGTCAAGCTGTGCACCATCGGCGAAGGCACTAGCGAAATCCAGCGGCTGGTAATCGCGCGCCAGCTGTTAAAGAATTACTAAGCCGTTTCACCACAGAGGACACTGAGGAACTCAATTATGTCTTCCTCGTGTGTTCAGTGTCCCTCCACGGTTTGGCGGACTGATTGTTGAAAGGCCAGTCAGGAAAAGAGTTTCACCATGAAGGACATTGACCATAGGCAGAAAGCGCCCAATCGCCTTTTCCTCTGCGCCTTCAGTGTCCTCTGTGGTTTAAGGTTTCAGTAATCGATGTCCGAAGTTCTCACATCTCGCGACTCCGCAGATTCCGGCTCGCTCAGACATTTCGTCGAGCGCATTCGCTCCGGTGATGTGCGCTCGCTGGCGCGCGCGATCACCGCGATCGAAGACGACTCCGCTCAAGCTACGCGCCTGATGCAGGCGCTGTTTCCGCATAGCGGACGCGCAACCGTGATCGGTCTTACGGGATCGCCGGGATCGGGGAAGAGCACGCTAGTCGATCAGCTCGCGCGCGAGTACCGCAAAGAAGAAAAGACGATCGGCATCGTCGCTGTCGATCCAACAAGTCCGTACACCGGCGGCGCCATACTCGGCGACCGCATCCGCATGCAGGCCCACCACGCCGACACCGGCATCTACATCCGCAGCATGGCCACTCGCGGCTTTCTCGGCGGACTCGCTCCGGCCACCGCAGACGTTGCCACCCTGCTCGATGCAGCCGGAAAAGACATCGTGCTGATTGAGACCGTCGGCGTGGGCCAGGACGAGATCGATATTGTTCGCCTTGCGGATGTCACGATTGTGATGCTCGTGCCGGGAATGGGCGACGACGTCCAGACCATCAAGGCCGGCATCATGGAGATCGCCGACATTTTTGTCATCAACAAGAGCGATCGTGAAGGCGCAGAGCGCGTCGAACGCGAAATTCGCGCCATGCAGACTCTTGCCATCCGTCACGACGACTGGACTCCGCCCATTGTGAAGACGGTTGCAAGTGAGGGCACAGGCGTACCTGATCTGGTGAAGGCGATCACCTCGTACCAGCAATATCTGCGAAGCAAGGACCTCATCTTGCGCAAGAAGGTGAGCAACTGGCGCGAGCGGCTGATTGAGATGTTGCGTAAGGCGCTGCTCGACCGCATGATGCGCGAACGCCTGAATCCCGAATTGCTCACCCAGTACGCCCGCGAAATTGCTGAACAGCATCGCGATCCCTACTCACTCGTGGAAGAATTGGTAAGTACGGTTGGAGAGAAGCATGTTTAACGTAGACCACTTGGGAATCGCCGTCAAAAGCATCGCGGAAGCGCGCAAATTTTATGAGCAGTTGGGAATGAGAGTGGTCGATGAAGAAGTAGTCGAGCACGAGAAGGTACGCGCCGCCATGATTCCCGTCGGCGAAACGCGGTTTGAATTGCTCGAGGCCACCTCGTTCGATTCGGTGATCGCGAAATTTATCAACAAACGCGGTGAGGGACTGCATCATGTAGCCGTGCATGTAAACGATATCTCGGCAACTTTCGAGGAGCTAAAGCGCAAGGGCGTGCGCCTGATCTCTGATGAAATCAAGATCGGCGCCGGCGGACATCTCTACATCTTCGTTCATCCCTCCGCCACTGGAGGCGTGCTGCTCGAACTCTGCCAAGACCCGATCTCCGCCGTCTGAGATGCTTGTACTCGCGATCGATACATCTGGACACCACGGCGGCATCACGCTCGCGCGTGGTGATAGCGATGATCTCAAGATCATCGAATCGGCCGCTATTCAAGGCGGCACTTTCTCCGCGGAACTGATTCCGCAAATTTCAGAAATTCTCGCGCGCAACAAGATCGATATTGAGAAGATCGAAGGATTGATCGCCGTCACTGGTCCGGGTTCGTTCACCGGATTGCGTGTGGGCCTGACCGCAGTGAAGGGCTTGGCGGAAGTGCTAAAGATTCCGATTGCGAACGTCTCCGCGTTGGAGTCACTCGCGTTTTCTCAGAGAGAACCTTCATCTGTGATGGCAGTGCTCGATGCCGGACGCGGCGAAGTTTACGTTGGCACCTTCGATCGAGGACAACGAAAAGAGGAATTGCTTGCGCTTGCCGAAGCCGTGGAATTGGCAGGCAAACGCAATCTCCGCGTGGTTGTCGCTGAGAAAATGCTAGCGGAGAAGTTCGCCAACGCGCAATTGGTCGAGGAGCCTGGGAGCGAAGTCGCGGCGCGTTTAGGAGTGCGTAAACTTCTTGCCGGCGAGGTGGCAGATGTGCTCGCGCTCGATGCCAATTATGTCCGCAAAACCGAAGCCGAATATCTGCAACGGCTGAAACGATGAATGCGTGCGATCCGTGGTGTGATTTTGCTTTTGCTTAATTGAACAATCCCGGCGCACGCTCCCTCAACATCCTGTAAACCATCGGCACTGGCAGGCCGACGACATTGAAATAACATCCCTCAATTCGAGGAATCCAGCGTGATGCGATCCCTTGAATTGCATATGCTCCGGCCTTGTCCATCGGCTCTCCGGTTGCGACGTACGCGCGAATTTCCTCGTCGGAAATTTGACTCACGTGAACAATCGTCGTCTCCGCATTCACAGCAGATGACCATTCTCCGTCTGCCCGCCACATGACGCACACACCCGTAATCACGTAATGGCTGCGACTTCTCAGCACGCGCAGCATCCGGACCGCATCCTCGGCATCATGTGGCTTGCCCAGCGGCAGCCCTTTGTTCAAGTCCAGGACCACCTCGGTATCGGCGGCAAGGATAGCTTTGGTTTCCTCGGGAGCGATCTTCGCCACTGCATCGGCTTTGTCTCGGGCCAACCGGAGGACATAATCCCGAGGCGATTCATTCGCACGACGCTCCTCGACTACATTCGCAGGCATTGCCAAAAATGGAATATTTGCGTTGCGCAACAATTCGTGGCGCCGAGGAGACGCAGATGCGAGAACCAGCCTCGATGTCATTTGAGCGAGTACACAAGCCGACCATCCACGATGGTGTGGCGCACGCGACCCGACAGACGCTTGCCGATAAAAGGCGAATTCTTCGACCTCGACCGCGATACTTCTGCCGTGAATACCCACTGTTCTTTGGGATCAAACAGCACGAGGTCGGCTGCCAGGCCGACGTGGATTCGGCCGCGATCGTTCCAGCCCATTACCTCGGCCGGCTGCTTCGACATCCAGCGGACGGCGAGTTGCGCATCGCCATCTGCGACAATCAACGCAATAGCCAGCGCAGTTTCCAAGCCGGTAATGCCGAACGGTGCCCGATCGAACTCTTGTTCCTTTTCATGGGCAGCATGCGGCGCATGGTCAGTGGCGATGCAATCGATGCTGCCGTCGTGAAGTCCCTCCCACATCGCTTGGCGGTCGGCCTCGCTACGCAGCGGCGGATTCATCTTGCAGTTCGTGTCGTAATCTCCGACTTCTTCGTCCGTGAGCAGCAGGTGATGGGGAGTGACCTCGCACGTCACGTGCACTCGGCGCTTTTTCCCATCGCGCACATGCTCCAGCGCGGCGGCCGTCGAGAGATGTGCGACGTGCAAGTGCGCTCGAGTTTCTTCAGCCAAAGCAATATCGCGCGCCACGATCGAGGCCTCACTCTCGGCCGACGCCCCACGCAGTCCGAGCCGAAAGGATGTTGGACCCTCATGCATCACGCAGCCACGCGTGATGCGCGTGTCTTCGGCATGCTGGATCACCGGGATCTTGAGCTGGCCCGCAGTTTCGAGTGCCTTGCGCATGACTTCATCTCGGAGGATCGCCCATCCGTCGTCGCTCACTGCAACCGCTCCGGCCTGCACGAGTTGACGATAATTCGTGAGTTGCTCGCCTAGGCTGCCGGCCGTGGCGGCAGCGATTGGGTGCACTCTGACGACGGCTCCACGCTCCGGCGCTTGCATCCAGCGAGTAATCTCGGGGGAATCGTTTACCGGAATCGTGTTTGGCATCGTGCAGACGGTGGTAAACCCGCCGGCTGCGGCCGCCGCGGTTCCTGTCGCAATCGTCTCTTTGTAACTCTGGCCCGGTTCGCGCAGATGCACATGCAGATCGATAAATCCAGGCGCAAGGCAGAGTCCGCGTCCCGCAATGGTGTCGGCGCCTTGAGGCCGGATACTCCCGGGAGCTTCGATCGCAGCGACGCGGCCGTCTCGAATCAGAACATCGACTGCGCGTGGCTCCTCACGCTGCCCGTTGTGTAGCAGAGCACCGCTGATGAGCAGAGAGTCAGTGGGCTGCTGAACATTTTCTGGCTGCTTACGCGCACTCACGAGCGCCGCTCCAGTGCCCGGAGCAGGATCGCACGGCGAACTGCGACTCCGTTTCTCACTTGTTCAAGCACCAGAGAACGAGCTCCGTCGGCAACCTCGCTGGTCAGTTCCATACCCCGCACCATAGGACCGGGATGCATGACCAAAGCGTCGCGCGGAGCCAGGGCCAGCCGCTCCCGCGTCAACTGATATCGCGCAACGTAGTCGTCGACGGGGAGCTGCAAGCCCGCCAATCGCTCTTTTTGTACGCGCAGCATCATGATTACGTCCGCGTTCGGCAGAGCGGAGTCGAGGTCGCGTGTTACCTCGACGTGGGGCGAGATTGTTCGGGCAACCTCGGGCAGCAACGCCGGAGGACCGCAGAACGTGACCTCCGCTCCGAGCCTGGTCATCAGCAAAGCGTTCGATCGGGCCACTCGGCTATGGAAGATGTCGCCGACCAGTAGCAAGCGCAAGCCACGGAGCGAGTTTCTGTGCCGAAGAATGGTGTAGCAGTCGAGCAAGGCCTGCGACGGATGCTCGTGCATGCCATCTCCAGCATTAATGATCGGGATGTTCAAATGTCGCGCTAGCACGTGAGGCGCGCCGGATGACGGGTGCCGTATGACAA
Organism: uncultured Terriglobales bacterium; assembly: GCA_964559345.1. GTDB lineage: Bacteria > Acidobacteriota > Terriglobia > Terriglobales > Acidobacteriaceae > Gp1-AA112. The sequence goes on along the minus strand of CAZLIE010000027.1, from coordinate 29,369 downwards.
TGCATTCGGCGCCCATCGCAGCGAGAGTCGCGCCGGTGTCGATGAGGGACTCACCTTTTTCGATGCTCGAAGCGGTCGCGCTCACGAGCGTCGTGGACGCTCCCAGCGACTTCGCAGCCAGTTCGAACGAACATCGCGTACGCGTGCTCGATTCATAGAAGAGCAGTGCGATGTGTCTGCCCGCGAGCGGTGCTTGTTTTGGCTTGATAGTCGATGATCGCGCTGCCTCGCGCAGCAACGAATCGATGTCGCGATCCGCGAGAGACTCAACGTCGATCAAGGAGCAGGATGAATGCGAAAACCGCGATGGTTTCAGAGAAGGTCGTTTCACAGAAGCAGAGCGGATGCCGCGCCGGAAATTGGACGCCGCCCTGCGAGCGTCGGCGCTAGGCATCAGGCGGTGACCTTCTCTACCAGGAGCACTTGCTCGCTGGGATCGATCTCCTGCAGCTTGACCTCGATAATTTCGTTTTGCGTAGTCTGCACGTAGCGTCCCACGAATGCGGCCTCGACGGGAAGCTCGCGATGGCCGCGATCGATCAGCACCAGAAGCTGCACGCGCCCTGGACGTCCGTGATCAAAGAGCGCATCTAGAGCGGCACGGATGGTGCGACCGGTATAGAGCACGTCGTCCACAAGAATGACGTTCTTGCCGGCGACATCAAACCCTAGATCGCCGGGATTCACGATCGGTTTGTGTCCGGTGGTCGAGAGATCGTCTCGATAGAGATTGATGTCGAGCATACCGACATCCACACATTTCTTTTCGATCTGCTTAACTAATGCCGCCAGCCGCTGCGCGAGTGGAACTCCGCGGCGCTTGATGCCGACAAATGCCAGGTTCTCGACTCCATTGTTCTTCTCCACGATCTCGTGTGCCAAACGCACTAGCGTGCGTTCGATCTCCGAGGCAGACATGAGGCGCGATTTTTCGCGCAGAACCGTTTGTGGCTTTGTCGTTTGAGTAGTCATGTAGGCGGAGGACGTGGCCTGAAAATAATACGGGGGAACGTCACCGCAGGCAAGGCGGCTACTTCAGTTCGTGCTCCAGCAGGGCTCGTCGGGCACGACGACATTCAGAGAAGAAGGGACCTCGCCCTCGCCGTTGCAGGTTGGGCAGGTGCTGCCGTCGGTGCAAATGCCGCGCCCAAGGCAGTTGGGGCATTTCTTGAATTTGAAACTGCAAGCCACAGCAATAACTGAGATGCAGGTTTTCAGAAAGCGTCTGCATCTCCGAAGAATTGGGGCTCGACACGGCGGGGATACGCCATTCTGCCTCAGGCTGCGTAAAATGGAAGCTACACACGCCCATGTCCAAGGCCTTTTTCCAGCGGCTCACGAACAAAAACCAGAGTCTCAGAAATTTCCGCCATTACGACATTCTGGTGCACATGTTCGTGGTTGTCCTGCTGATCTCGAATCTGGTCGGGTCGAAAATTTGTGCGATCGGTCCGTTCCGCATCTCGGGAGCGGAGTTGCTGTTTCCAATCACGTACATTTTTGGAGACATCTTCACCGAGGTTTACGGATATTCGGGGTCACGCCGCGCGATCTGGATTGGATTCTTTGCCTCGGGCCTGATGGCGCTGATGGGCGTGGCCACGGTGCACATGCCACCCGATCCTGCCTGGCCGAACCAACCCGCCTTTGAGGTGGTCTTCAACTTTGTGCCGCGTATGGTTGCTGCCAGCCTGATCGCCTTCTGGTGCGGCGAGTTCGCCAACTCCTACGTGATGGCGAAGATGAAGCTGCTCACCCAGGGACGCTGGCTCTGGACGCGCACCGTCGGCTCGACCGTGGTCGGACAGGCAGTGGACACTACGATCCTGATGTTCCTCGCCTTTGGTGGAACAAGAACTGTGCAGGGAATCCTCGTCCTCATAGGGTCGTCCTATTTGGGCAAGGTTGTTTACGAAGTAATTGCAACACCAATCACCTACCTAATCGTCAACTTCCTCAAGCGGACCGAGGGCGTGGACGTGTACGACACCCACACCGACTTCAATCCGTTCAAAAAGGAAAAACAGGGCGAGACAGAGGTTGCAGTGGTCTCCGAGGCTGCCGCCGCGATAGCCGGGACGGACTAAACTCTTTTTCACCACTGAGGACGCAGAGGACACTGAGTAGATCCAACGGAAGCCAAAAGCTACCGCAGTGCCTTCCTCCGTGGCCTCTGTTTCCTCTGTGGTGAACTGTTCTTGCTATGCCGGTCGCTCGCCGAACGCCGAAAGCCCCTATATTGCCCCTAACCGCGTCGTAATATTCCCGTCTAATCGAGCGAATGGAGCTGACGGACCGAGCGGCCGTAAAGGAGGTGCTCGCCGGCAAACCCGAATCATTCCGGGTGCTGGTGGACCGCCACAGCCGCAAGGTCTTCGGCCTGGCTTATCGCATGACTGGCAACGAACACGACGCAGACGAAATAGTGCAGGAGACCTTCCTGCGCAGCTTCAAGCGACTCGACGGCTTCGAGTCGCGTTCGAGCTTCTCCACCTGGCTGTATCGTATTGCGTCCAACTGCGCCCTCGATCTGCTCGCCAAACGCAAGGTAGAGAAGACTCACATCGTCGAAAGCGACCCGCGCGATGATGAGACGAATCCCGAGGAACGGACGCTGGCGTATGCCACGCCGCAACCGGGACCGGAACGCATGCTGCTGAGCTCGGAGCTGCGGCAGCGCGTAGGGGATGCCATGAAGCGGCTGACTGCCGTCGAGCGCACCGCGTTTGTGCTGCGGCATTTTGAAGGCCAGTCGATCCTCGAAATCGGACAGGCGTTGAAGCTCAAGGATGATGCAGTCAAGAACACGATTTTCAGGGCAGTCAAAAAGATGCGCAGCGAATTGGAGCCGTTTGTCACTGCCGGCCCTGTGCGGGGAGGCGCAAGATGACCGAGTTTTCATCGAAGCACCCGAGTGAAGGCGATCTGATTCTCTACTTCTACGGAGAGGCCCCGGATGGGCTCGTCGTTGAGAGTCATCTCTCGCAGTGTGCAGCTTGCGCCGAAGAGTTCTCGCGCCTGTGCTCTACGCTGAACGCGATCGATCTCCCTGTTCCCGAACCCGCAGCCAATTACGAAGCGCAGCTCTGGAGCACGCTGCGTCCGCGCCTTGGCAGTATCCCCGAAACAAAAGCTGTCCGATGGAATAAATGGCTGAAGCCGCAACGTTGGGCCGTAGCTGGAGCGGCGGCGGCAATCGTGATCGCGGCGTTCCTAGCTGGGAGAATCACTCGTCCGGACAAACCCGGCCCGCCAGGGCCGCAACTCGTCAATGCTCAACCGGCCACGGGAGGAGCGGATCGCGTGCTGATGGTCGCCGTTGGCGATCATCTCGACCGCACGCAGATGGTGCTGGTCGAACTGGTCAACGCACGCGCCGAAGACAAGCTGGATATCTCGACACAACGGGAGATGGCCCAGAACCTCGTCGAAGAGAACCGTCTCTATCGCCAGACGGCGCAGCACGACAAAGACCCGGAGATTGCCGGAGCACTCGATCAGATTGAGCGTGTGTTGATCGACATTGCGCATCAGCCGGACTCGGTTTCCGCAAAAGAACTCGAAGAGTTGCAACACCGGATCGAATCGCAGGGCGTGCTGTTCAAGGTGCGGGTCGTCGAGTCAACAGTGAAGGCACGGGCTCGGCCGGAGCCGGAGAAGGCGCCAAGTTCACCGGCAAGTTCGAGGTCATGAGAAATCGTCGCGCATACACCACAAACAACAAGGCAAAACAAACTCGATGAAAAGCAAAAAGATAATAACCTTAATTTTCATATTCATCCTCAGCGGCGTAGTAGCCGCCCATGTGCAACCCGTGCAAGACCTGCCGCCGGGTGTTGCTTCCGGGTTTCAGACGCAGCGGGCTGGCGACCGCACTGAGGCGCTCTACACGGCTGGAAAAGACGCCATGCACGCAGGCGACTGGCAGGCCGCACTGAACTCTTTCTCCCAGGTGATCAAGGCCGGCGGTCGCCGGGCGGATGAGTCGTTGTATTGGCAGGCCTACTCCCAGAACAAGCTGGGAGAGCGTTCACAAGCTCTCACTTCCATCGCGCAGCTCAAACGTGAATACCCGAGCAGCCGCTGGTTGAACGACGCTTCGGCGCTGGAAATCGAAATTCGGCAGGCGATTGGACAATCCGAATCTCCTGACAGTCAGAGTGACTGCGAGTTGAAGATGCTCGCGCTCAACAGCTTGATGAACACCGATCCAGAGCGGGCCATCCCAATCCTGGAAAAGTTTCTCAACTCGAAGAGCTCAACCACTTGCTCTGACAAGACAAACGATCGCGCGCTCTTCGTGCTCTCGCAGAGTGATGATGCCCGCGCCAGAAATCTCATGACGCAGATCGCCACCGGCAAACTTCATCCCGAACTGCAAATGAAAGCGATTCATTACATCGGGATCAGCGGCAATCGTGAGGCATTGCTGAATATCTACAAGAGCACGGACAGCCTTGAAGCCAAGAAGGCAGTGCTGCACTCGCTAGGCATCTCTGGCGGCACGAACGAACTGTACAACGCTGCCAAGAACGAGAAAGACCCAAAACTTGTCCGAGAGGCGATCCACTCGCTCGGCATTGCCGGTGGAAGGCAGCAGCTTCGTGATCTGTACGCCAGCGCTACTGATCCCGAAGTTAAGCGGGACATTCTGCAGTCTACCATCGTCTCCGGCGACACCGAACTGCAGGAGAAGGTCGCGATGAGCGATGCCGATCCCAAACTGCGAGCAGAAGCCATCCACGATCTCGGAATCTCGGGCGGGAGCAGCGCCACGCTAATAAACATCTACAGCAGCAATAAGGACCACGAGGTTCGCGATTCTGCGGTAAACGCACTCTTCATCAAAGGCGACGCTCACTCGCTGATCGCGCTGGCCAAGAAGGAGACCGATCCCCAGTGGAAGAAGCGGATCGTCGAACGGCTGTCCGTGATGGGAAATCGTGAGGCGACGGATTACCTGATGGAGATTTTGAACAAATAGCAGCGAGCGTGTGCCACACCGCACAGAGAGAATAAACATGAAGACACTTAAACGATTGCTGTTGCTGACACAGCTGTTCAGCGTGGCCGCCTGCGCCCAGCAGCCGCAGATCAAGAATGGCAAGCTGCAGACGGTAACAGCGAATGGTCCGCTTGCGCAGCAGATAAGTTCCCTCGCCAGCCAGCAGAACGGCACAGCATGGATCGGCTATTCCGTCGCCGCCGTTGCCGGACATCATAATTCCTGCTGCTATGGGTCCGGCGGCAATGGCTGCTGTGGGACTTGTTATCTCGAAGGCAATCGAGAAAGTTTCCAGAATTGGCACGGAGACTGCAATGACGATGATGAAGGTGATGCAACCAGCGTCGCAGTTTTCTATCGCGTGGAAGAGAAGAAGCTCAGCAACATTCGTTTCTTTACTCCCAACTGCGTTGTCGATGCCGGAGGACTTCCAGTAATTGGAATTTCAAACGTTGATGCCAAAGAGAGCGTCTCTTACCTAAGTTCATTCGTCGGCAAAGAGGAAGACAGCCACCTCGCCCGGCGCGCGCTCGACGCAATCGCGCAGCACGCCGATGCTTCCGCAGACGTTGCCTTGGACCATTTCCTGTCCCCGGGTTCACCTGAGAATATCCGCGAACACGCAGCCTTCTGGCTTGGCGTGGAACGTGGACAACACGGTTACGAGTCGATCAAGCGGGCCATCGAAGCCGATCCTGACGATCATTTTCGCGAGAAGCTCACATTTGCCCTGAGCCAGAACAAGCAGCCGCAGTCGCAAGATGAACTCATTCGCGTAGCCAAGCAGGACGCCAGTTCGCGTGTACGGTCGCAAGCTTTGTTCTGGCTGGCACAAAAGGCGGGCGCGAAAGTCGCGGGTGTGATTGGCTATGCCATCGACAACGATCCCGATACTGAAGTAAAGAAGCGCGCTGTCTTCGCGCTGTCTCAATTGCCCGACCATGAAGGTGTACCCAAGCTGATCGAGGTTGCGAAATCCAATCGCAATCCGGCAGTGCGCAAGCAAGCCGTGTTTTGGCTAAGTCAGTCGAACGATCCACGCGCGCTGGGCTTTATCGAGATGGTGTTGGAGAAATGAGTCTGTGCTCGGAATTGCAGAGCATCAGGATGCCTTCTTCCATTCCGCCATGCTGGACTCGAGGTGTTGCAGCAAGGCGAGGTGCGCGCGTGTAGGATAGCGATGCTTGAGACGGACGGCGCCGATCCGTCGCTCGCTGCGCGTATCGGTGATCGGGACAAAGCTGCAGCCGGACGTTTCTGATATCGCCATCTTCGGCACGACCGAGACCCCCATGCCGGCTGACACCATCGCGAGAATGGTCGCGAATTGTCCGCTCTCGAACACCACATGTGGATTTACACGCGAACGTCGGCAGGCGGACAGCGTGTTGTCGCGAAAGCAATGTCCTTCCTTCAGCAGAAGGAAGGGCTCTTCGCGAATCTCATCGAGCCCTATCGAGCGTCGTTTCGCCAGCTTGTGCCGCTCGGGAAAAGCTGCGAACAGCGGTTCGCGGCTCAACTCCGTCGCGATGAGTTCGTCTCCCGCGACCGGCAACGCGAGCACGGCAAGATCAATGCTTCCTTCGTGAAGTCGATCGAGCAACGCCGGCGTGATCTCCTCGATCACGCTCACGGAGACGCTGGGATGCTGTCGCGAGAAACTCGCGAGGACTCTAGGCAGCAGGTAGGGCGCGATCGTCGGAATACATCCCAGCACGACTTCGCCGCACTCCATTCCGGCCATTTCGCGGATCTCGAGCCGTGCCTCGCCAATTTGTCGCAAGATGGCCTGTGCTTTCGGAAGAAATGCGCGGCCGAACTGGGTAAGCTTCGCTGAGCGCGCCAGCCGGTCGAACAATTTGGCGCCGAGTTCGTCCTCGAGCTTCAGTATCTGCTGCGAGAGCGACGGTTGAGAAATACGCGTCGCTTCCGCGGCCCGGGTAAAGTTCCCGGACTCGGCGACAGCGCAGAAATAACGAAGCTGATGAACTTCCATGGAGTCAATTGTGAATTATGAATTTTGATTTGGCTGAATTCCACAACACAGCGGATTAGCAACTCATGAGATCAAAATTCAACATTTTCTTCCCAGCGCTTTTACCTATGACCAATATAGTAACGATAGATTAGACCTATGGCGTCGGCGCCCTCTAATCTTCTCTACGGAGGATACATATGGCGAAAGGTGGAGTCGTCAAAGCGGGCGACGTCAGCCAGCGCGTCGGAGTCGAAGTCATTCGCGCGCGGGGAGTGGATGTAGAAAAACTAATCAAAATGCTCATTGCCAATGCGGCAGCTGAGTTTGCAAGCACGTATTACTACTACACGATTCTTAGAATGCACCTTGCTGGGTACGAAGACTACAAGGAGATCTGCGAAGACGCCCGGCTCGAAGATCGCGCGCACTGGGAGCTCATTGTTCCTCGAATTTATGAGCTCGGTGGCGAGCTGCCAAACGATTTGCCCGCATTTCACAACCAGGCAGGGTGCGAAGCGGCGCGGCTGCCGAACCCACCAACTGTGGTCAACATTCTCACGCTGTTGCTAGAATCCGAGCGCTGTGCCATCCGTAGCTGGAGCGAGATCTGCGACATGACGTTCGGCAAAGATCCGCGCACCTACGATATGGCCGCCCGTATTCTGAATGAAGAGGTCGAGCACGAAGCGTGGTTCATTGAACTGCTCGCGCACGAACGCGATGGCAAATCGATTCCGTCGGGTCACTTCCGGCGCGGTACGCCTGGAGACGCACCCTACAGCAAGAACCGCGGATTCTACAATCCGTAAAGTTAGTTGGCTGCAAATGACGCGCTGCTCGTGAGGGCAGCGCGTTGTTTTTTATTTGGGCCCTGTGGGCATGAGGGACAGACTGTCGACAGCGTCTTCCTTCACCCCTGCCGCAAATACGTGTGCGTAATGCGGTCATGCCAACACAGACGGTCTTCGTCGATCAATGACCACGCGAAGCCCATACCCAGGGCGGCGCATGAGAGAGCGATTGCCAACGCGCGCCAGCGCAGCACGGCTCTGGTCGGAGTGTTTCCGCAAAACGTACTTAACCAGAGATTATTGGCTTGCATTCCGACTGTCGTGTGCGAGTAAGACAACGAGAGCTGGTAGTACATCGTGAACAGCAGCAGACCACATGCTGCCGTGGCGGCGAGCACAGGCTTGCTGAATCCGATTGAGCCGACAAATAGCTTTGCCGTGATCCCAAACAGTGCGCTCGCGATCAGGATCACGATCCCGTCCAGCATGGCGGCATTGGTTCTCGCGGCCAGAGGAGCGGGTTGTAGAGGCAATTCGAGCTGTTCCTGTTCGATGCGGTGAGCCGGCTGCTCCGGCGCGATTTCGATGTCGGCGAAGTGCGACACGGGCGGTAGCTCGTCAACTGCTTCGAAGATACGAAGCTGGTCCGGCGGCGGCTCGGGAATTCCTTGTGCCCGAGCCATCAGACGCGGAAACTCAATGATCTTCTTTTTGACCATGTCTCGCGAGACGCGAGGAAATGGCGGCAGCGGCGGACGAAGCTCCGGCGGAACGTACGGCTCCTGGTGCTGCTCGACGACTTCCGACTGAGGAGCTACACGCTCTTCGATCGGCGGAGCATCGTCAACAACATCATCAGGGAATGGATCACGAGCCGGAGCGCGCGCCGGCTCGACGACAGTTTGTGTCCACCAAGCTGAGGCCAGCACTCGCGGCGCGGGCTGGGAATACTCATCGCCAGCTCCGGAAGTCTCTTCGTCAAAATCCAGGAGCGGAGCATTCGGATCGATCTTGCGTTTGCGGCGCGCGCGATGGGCCGAAACCTGCTTGGAGATTTCGCGTCTCCAATCGACCTGCGGTAACGGATCGCCGGAACAGGCACAGGTGCAATCATTTCCGCAACGCGGGCAAGCCATCGATTTCAGAGTCCCCGGATCCAAAAATGTTGAAGGGCTGAGCGGTTTTGCAAGCGTAGTATCCCGCATGCTAACTTCGCGGTTCGGATGAAACCGCGCCGCTTTCTAGTTAACACGGCACTATTCGTTTGTCATCTGCTACTACTCGTTCCCCTATTGACGAGCGAGTTACCGCCCGGCATTGGTGCAGTTGAGGCCCCTGATCCACCGCAAAAAATACGCCGTAAACCCGGCCAAACCGTAACGCCGAAGCAGCCTGACGTAAAAGGCAGGGCTTCCGCCAACCTGACGTTCAAAGGTGAGCCGATCAATGTCGTCGCCGATCAGTTCGAAAAATCCGGCGACAACTACCGACTGAACGGACACGCGGAAATCGACTTCCGCGATTACGTTCTTCAGGCCGATGAGATCACCTACAGCACGATGACGGCCGATGCCATGGCCAGCGGAGACGTGCATTTCCAGGGCGGCCCATACAACGTGCACATGACCGCGTCACATGGCGTGTACAACAACGCCACCGGACTTGGCCAGTTCTACTTCGTGGTTGGGACTACAGGTATGAAGTTCGGCGGAAGGCGCGTGGTGCTCACGACGTCCAGCCCTTTCACGTTTAGCGGCAAGGAGGTGGACAAGGTCGGACCCGATCAATACATTGTTCATCACGGGACCGTCACAAGTTGCGAGTTGCCGCATCCTAAATGGACTTTCAACGCCGCACGGATCAACTTTCAGATCGGCCAGGAAGCCAAGATTTACAACTCGACATTCCGGCTGCGTGGAGCGCCAGTGCTCTATTTGCCTTTCGCCGAGCATCCGGTGGAGAACGTCGGGAGGCAGACGGGCTTTCTGATTCCAACCGGTGGCCAATCGACGTCCAAAGGCATCATCTTCGGAGAATCGTTCTTCTGGGCCATCAATCGCAGTATGGATGCGACGATTGGTGCTGAATATTTCTCGAAACGCGGATTCGCGCAGCACGGCAATTTTCGCGCGCTGACCGGCGGCGCGTCTCTCCTGAGCGTGACCTATTTCGGAGTGATGGATCGAGGATTCGGTCCGACGCACATCAATCAGGGTGGCGAGGACGTGCATTTGCAGGCCGAACAGCACTTTGCCAATGACGTTCGCGCGGTCGCCAACATTGAGTATCTCAGCAGCTATCTCTTCCGGCTCGCCTGGTCGGAAACATTTACGACTGCCGTGAACTCCGAGGTGAAGTCAGACGCGTTTGCGACGCGCAATCACGATGGCTATTCGCTCGGATTTCTCGCGCAACGCTATCAAAATTTCCAGAGCACGAATAAGGGCGACTATTTCTCTATCCTTCATGTGCCCAGCTTCGATGCTTCGTCTGTCGATCGCAAGCTTTTTGGCTCGCCTTTCTATTACGGCTTCGACGCATCGTCCACAGGACTGTCGCGGCGCAGTCCGACTTTCAGTTCGGCAAATCTAGTGGGCCGCTTCGATGGTCGTCCGCGAATTTCGCTGCCTGTGTTTCTGCGTGGCTGGACCTTTGGTCCATCGGCAGCGCTGCGCGACACGTTCTACACGCAACACAAAACTGAAGAGACTCCGTTCACCGTCGGGAGGACGATCAACGACACGCTCAATCGGCACGCCATCAAGGGAGAAATCGAGATACGGCCGCCCCGACTGGTCAAGATCTACGATAAGGGAGTCTTTGGACATTCGCTGAAACACACACTGGAGCCGCGGATCACGTACCGCGTTGTGTCGGGCATTAACAATTTTCTGAGCATCGTTCGCTTCGACAGTACCGACATCTTGAGCAACACCAACGAAGTTGAGTACGCGCTGACCAATCGCCTCTATTCCAAGCCGAAACAAAGCAATTGCGACAACACGTCGGGGGATGTGCCTGCAGAATGCACCCAGCGAACAGAATGGCTGAGTTGGGAGGTTGCGCAGAAGTATTTCTTCGATCCCTATTTTGGCGGCGCGCTTGTGCCCGGTGTACGCAACGTGCTCGAGACGACGGCCGAGTTTTCGGGCGTTGCCTTCCTCACGCAGGCGCGAGTTTTCTCGCCTATCATCTCTCGCTTGCGCCTCACCACAAGCCCACGCAGTGACGTGCAGTGGCTGCTCGATTACGACACGAAAGTCGGCCACATAAGCTCGAGCAATGTCTTCATCAACTACCATATTCGCGACTTCTTCTTTGGCGGAAGTCACGCATTGCTTCATGCGCCCGGCGAAGTTTTCCTTACGAGTCCCATACCGTCGCCAGAAAACTTCAATCAGTTCCGTCTGCTAGGCGGATATGGAAATCCGTCGCGTCGCGGCTTCAGCGTGGCGGGCAACATGGGATATGACGTCAACTTGAAGTCGCTGCAGTACAACGCCGTCCAGACCTCTTACAACTGGGACTGTTGCGGACTCAATTTCGAGTACCGTCGTTTTGTCCTAGGCCCGGTTAGGAACGAAAGCCAGTATCGATTCGCCTTCAGCCTGGCGAATATCGGCACCTTTGGCAACCTGAAGCGGCAAGAGCGACTGTTCTAGAGGGAATCTGCGCGTGCAATAATTGACGATGCTGCTTCCTTACACGTTAGAGGTACTCAGGTTGTCCAAATTTCGACTGCTGCTTGCTTCCACCTTATTGCTTGCGCTTGGCTGTCTAGCGCAATCCCCGAAGATCGACGATGCACAACTGAACCGCCGTATCCAGCAAAAGGTCCGTTCTACGTTCAATCTTCCACAGCAGATCGACATTGCCGTCGGCGCTCGCGGGCCGAGCGAGATCGCCGGATATGACAAAATTCCCGTGACCCTGGTCAGCGGCGGACACACCAGCACACATGACTTCCTGATCTCCAAGGACAACAGCACCCTAATCGAGTGGGAAAAGCTCGACCTCACTAAGGACGTCATGTCGTCCATGGATCTGAGCGGTCGTCCCTTGCGCGGCAATGCAGACGCAAAAGTCCTGATCGTCAACTACGACGATTTCGAATGCCCCTTCTGCTCCAAGATGCACCGGACGCTTTTTCCCGATCTGCTGAAGATCTACGGCGATAAGGTCAAGATCGTGTACAAGGACTATCCTCTCGTCGAAATTCACCCGTGGGCGATGCACGCAGCTGTGGACGCCAATTGCCTCGCAGCTCAGAATAACGATGCCTATTGGGAATTCGCGGATTACGCCCACACCAATCAGAAGACGATCAATGGCGAGAAGCGCGACATCACGGAAGAATACGGACGCCTAGACAAGCTCACCCATGATCTAGCCCAAAAACACAATCTCGATGTGGCTCGCGTGGATGCTTGCGTAAGAAAGCAGGACGACAGCGCTGTACGCGCGTCTCTCGTCGAAGGAGAAAAGGTCGGAGTGGATGCCACGCCCACGCTCTTCGTCAACGGAGAGCGCCTGTCAGGAGCTGTACCCCCGGAGGAGCTGCGACAGGTAATCGATCGCGCGCTGAAAGATGCCGGACAGACCCCACCTGCCCCAGCCGCGGCATCCGCTGCAGCGCCGGCCGCGAAAAGCGCGGCAAAGTAGCGTGTCGTCAGAACGCCGCCCAAGCAAGCACCGGAGAAGGCATGGCGTCGCCGTACTGTACAATTCCCGTCATTCGTTTCCGATTTTCAGGGATACACCCGTAGGAGGGCGTGACATTTTGAATTCGCGGGCTCCGGTGCTCCGTCTAGGTTTTAAGTTCGTGCTTGCCTGCGCTCTCGCCGCGACGTTCGCCGGCTGCCATGGCTCGCAACACGGCGCTGACGTGCTGGCGAAGGTGAATGGCCGTCCCATCAGCCGAGCGGAACTCGAGAAGTATTACGAGACACAAGCTGCCGGCTCGCAGCAAAAGCCTTCCGGTGAGCAGGCAGACAGCCTGCGCCTGAATATCCTGCGCCAGCTCATCGATCAGGAAATCATGATGCAGCGCGCAGAGAAGCTTGGTCTTCTCGCAACCGACGACGAGGTTGATCGCAAGCTCAACGAGCTGAAGGCGCCGTACACAAAGGAGCAATTCGATCAGAAGCTCAAGGACAGTCATATGTCCCTGGACGATCTCAAGCGCGACCTGCGCCGCAACCTCACCATCGACAAGGTACTCAACAAAGAAATCACGTCGAAGATCAACATCACCGACAAAGAAATTACCGACTACTACAACCAGAACAAGGCGCAGTTCAATCTGATCGAGCCGCGTTATCACATAGCGCAGATTCTGGTGAGCTCACAGCCGACGCAGCACGTGAGCAATCTGAACAACGACAAAGCTCAGAGCGAAGGCGACGCGCGCAAAAAGATCCAGATGATCCAGAACCGCATCGAGAGCGGGGATGATTTCGCTTCACTCGCGATGAACTACTCCGAGCAACCGGACACTGCGGGCAACGGCGGCGATATGGGAATGATTTCCGAATCGCAGTTACGGAACAATCCTGCGATCTATGCAGCCGTTTCTAAATTGAAGCCCGGACAAGTCTCGCAACCGCTTCCTGTGATAGAAGGTCCAGGTTCTAAACGCGTCGCCGGGTACAGCATCATCAAGCTCCTCGCGAAGGAGCCCGCCGGACAACGCGAGCTCAACGATCCGCGCGTGCAGCAGTTTATCCGCGAGCAACTGCGGCAAGGCCGCGAACAGTTGCTGAAGTCCGCCTATGACGAAGAAGCGCACAATCAAGCAAAAATCGAGAACTACTACGCCGATGAACTGTTGAGATCGATAGGCAAGTAAGCCGTCACACTTCCTTCATGGTCCGCTACGGAATCCTCGGCTTCGGTCTGCACGCGGTAAAGCGACTCATGCCGGGCTTCGAGAACGCCACCAACTCCACGGTTTCAGCTTTGTGGCGTCGCGATCCAGAGAAGGCCCGGGCTGCGCTCGGTGAGTACGGTTCGTACCGCCTGCGCGCCTACGACACTCCCGAATCCCTCTGTGCCTCGCCCGACGTAGATGCAGTCTTCGTCGTCTCGCCTGATGCGCTCCATCTAGAACACGTGCTTCTCGCCATCAAGCACCGCAAGCCGGTCTTATGCGAAAAGCCGATGGGAATGAATGCTCGTGAATGCGAGCAGATGATCGAAGCCGCCGATCGTGCCGGGGTGCCGTTGGGCGTGGCTCATGTGTTCCGCTTCGAAGAGAGCGTCAACCGGATCAGGGACGCGGTCACCTCCGGCAGAATTGGACAGCCAATACTCGCGCAGTCAGAATTTCACTACCCGGCGCGCAACAGCGCACGAACGTGGATCACCGACGCGGCACTCGCCTGCGGAGGTCCCGTGGGCGATGTCGCAGTCCATTGCATCGACGCTCTTCGTTACATTCTCCAGGATGAAGTCCGCGCCGTGTATGCGCGAGCGATTTACGACGAAGTCTCGGGCGATGTCGAAGCCGCAGCGGCCTTGATACTGGAGTTTTCCAAGGGAACCATTGGGAACGTCACGGTCTCAACGCGCGCCGAGTATCGCACTCCGATGTCGATCATTGGCGAGAATGGCGCGATGACAGCAGACAATGCGCTGACCGTTGACTTCCCGGTTCGCCTGTATTCGAAGAGCCACGGTAGCGACGCTCATCTGGAGGAGGTCAGCAACGCAGACGCTTATGCACGTCAAGTTGACGCCTTTGCTGCGACGGTGGAACGCGGGGCGGAATTTTCTGCGTCGGGAATCGAGGGCCTGCGCAATCAACTCGTCCTCGACGCTGCCTATGAAAGCATCAAAAGCGGCGAGCGACAGAAAATCGCTAGTCGATAACGGCCAGCACGTCTCCGGGATTCACAGCGGCCCCTTCTGCAACTGAGATCTTCGTGACGCGGCCCTTCTTGGGCGATTTCAATTCGTTCTGCATCTTCATCGCCTCAATCACGATCACGCCCGCGGCTTGCTCCACTTCAGTACCCTCCGGCGCAATGACCCGAACAACTTTTCCAGGCATTGGAGCCACTACTTTCTTTGGACCATCGAGCGCTGATGCGCGCGAGCGCCGCGCACGCAGGGAACGAGGATCACGCACCTCAATTGCATAGCGTTGTCCTGAAATGGCAAGCTGCTGCTGTCCGGGAGCTGCAACCACCTCGTACGACACTCCACGGATGATCAGCGACAGCACTCCGTTTGCAGTTGTGGCGGCGTTTACCTCGACGGTGTCGCCATTGACGCGGCAAGTCCAGTTTGCATTCTCTCCCTCTTTGCTGCGCTGCAATTCGACACGATAATCGTGGTCGTTGACAGTTACGTCGAAGATCATCGTTCGCGCAACGCCTCCCGCCGACCGATGTTCTTCCATTTGCCGCCATTCGGCGTTGGGGCCGCATTCTTACCCCCAGAGTTACCATTTCTTCCGTTCGTGGCTTGAGCAAGCGCCGCAGCAATTGCGGCAATAGTTTCGTTCGAATGCGCCGCTGATGATGGACGGGCGGCGCGAACAGCCAATAGTCGATCCAGGTAGCCGGTATCGATTTGTCCCGAGACGAAATTCTCATCCTCGAGTATCTGCCGGAAGAGTCCGAGATTGCTGGCAATGCCGCCGATGAAATATTCATTCAACGCACGCCGCATTCGCCGAATCGCCTGTTCGCGGCTGGGCGCGTAGGCGATCAGCTTCGAAAGCATCGGATCGTAATCGAGCGGTACCGTCCAGCCTTCATAGATGCCACTGTCTTCGCGAATTCCCGGCCCGGAGGGCGTCAATAGACGCGAAATTCTTCCCGGCGACGGAAAGAAGTTGTTGTCCGGGTCCTCTGCATAAATCCGCACTTCGATCGCGTGTCCGCGGAGCTGCAGATCGCTTTGCTCAAATGGAAGTCGCGCACCGGCCGCCGTGAGAATTTGCAGGTGCACGAGATCGAGCCCGGTGACCAGCTCCGTGACCGGGTGTTCCACCTGCAGACGGGTGTTCACCTCCAGAAAATAGAATTGCTTGTTCACATCGACAAGGAATTCCACCGTACCCGCGTTGTAGTACCCGGCCGCCTTGCCAATCGCCACCGCTGTTTCGCCCATCGCCTGGCGCATCGCCGCATCGACGATCACTGAAGGCGCTTCCTCGATGACCTTCTGATGGCGCCGCTGCACCGAGCACTCACGTTCTCCGAGATAGACAACGTTGCCGTGCTCGTCCCCAAAAATCTGTATCTCGATGTGGCGCGGATTGAGGATTAGCTTCTCGATGTAAACTTCGCCATTACCGAACGCGCGCAGCGCTTCGCTCTGTGCCGCCCTGAATGCATTCGAGAGATCGGGGGTCGAGTCCACCCGCCGCATGCCTTTGCCGCCGCCACCCGCGGCCGCTTTGATCATCACGGGATAGCCAACGTCCGCGGCCACTTCTTGTGCCTCCTGCAGCGACCCTAAAGCGTGCACTGAGCCTGGGACGCGCGGCACTCCGGCGCGATCTGCGGTTTCGCGCGCCCGCGTCTTCGAGCCCATCATGTCGATTGCCGCGGCGGGTGGGCCGATGAATTTCACTCCTGCTGCGTCGCACGCGCGGGCGAACTCTGGATTTTCGGAGAGGAAGCCGTAACCAGGATGGACTGCATCGGCTCCAGCTCGGCGGGCGACGGCGAGTATGCGTTCGATATTCAGATAAGACTCGCGCGCGGGCGCCGGTCCGATGTGATACGCCTCGTCCGCTCCGGTCACGTGCAGGGCCGCACGATCCACGTCGGAATAGACGGCAACGGTCGGAATCCCGAGTTCTCGGCACGCGCGGATCACGCGGACAGCAATTTCTCCGCGGTTTGCGATGAGGATCTTTTTGAAGATGGGAGCTGTCATCGACTGAATCGCCGATTGTAAGTCAAAAGCGGGTTACCACCGAGGACACCGAGAGCACCGAGGAAGAGCAGGAGCGGAAGTGGGATTTTTCTCAATTGCGGAATTCTGGAGGACCGAATAGGCACTTCAGCAGACACTTACCTGGCCATGCCATTTGGGTAAAGCAGAATCTTGCTGGCTTGTCCTGTTTTCAGCCGCTCCATACCTCTTGTGAAGTCCTTGAGCGGCATGCGGTCTGTGATTACCGGAGAAAGATCGAGTTTTCCGGCCTTGAGCAAAGCCTGCATCTGGTACCAAGTTTTGTACATCAGGCGGCCATTGATGCCCTGCACGATTGCACCTTTGAAAATGAGGTCTTCGGCGAAGTTCATCTTGATCGGAACCGATGGGATTCCCAGGAGCGAGACGCGTCCGCCCAGTCGCAAGATGTCGAACCCTGTCTTGATCCCGTCCGGATGTCCCGACATCTCCAGCACGACATCCACGCCTGTACCGTCCGTGTGCTCGAGCACAAACTGCTTGATGTTTCCCTTCGACGGATCGCAAACATGGTCGGCCTTCATGGCCTTGGCAAGCTTGCGGCGATGCTCATTCACTTCCAGCGCAAATACCTGCGCAGCGCCGACAGCGCGCGCGACGGCAATGGAAAAAAGTCCAATGGGTCCACAACCGATCACGGCAACCGACTTGGCCGCAATCTCTCCTGCGAGCACCGTATGAACTGCATTGCCCAGCGGATCGAGGATGGAAGCATAATCTGCCGGAATGGCCGGATCCAATTTCCAGATATTGGACTCGGGAATCTTGACGTACTCAGCGAACGCTCCATCGGCATCGACGCCGATGATCTTTACGAACTGACAGATGTGCGCTTCGCCCGTCCGACACTGCAGGCACTTGCCGCAGTTGACGTGCATCTCCGCCGAGACAAAGTCGCCTTCCTTGACGCTCGTAACTTCGCGACCGACCGCGGCCACGGTGCCGCAGAATTCGTGTCCGGGAACCAGCGGAGGATGGATGCGTTTCTGCGCCCACGCGTCCCACTCATAAATATGCAGGTCTGTACCGCAGATCGAGGCCACCTGCACCTTGACGAGAACATCCGACGGGCCAATCTCTGGCCGCGGCACTTCGCGGAATTCAGACCCGGCGCGTGGCTCCGGCTTTACGATGGCCTGCATCGTTTCAGGCATTCACAACCTCAAGAGGCGCCAGTGAGAGCGCCATTAAGAGTGGGCAAACTTGTCAGTTTATCACTCGAAATCCGGCGAGTGCGGATTAGGAAGAGCAGGGCCGGTGGAAGATGGCAGCGGAGCGATGCCGCCCAGCGCAGCGGCTGCAACAGGCGGTGGATCGAGTCGAATTTCGATACCTCCCACAGCGCTCGCCACTGCGTTGTAGAGGAATCCCATGAGACCTCCCATTAGAAAGCCGCCGACCGCATAGCAAAACGGGAGGAAGGCAGCGACGACAATAATCATGCCGAAGCCGACGCCGCGTTGCGCGGTAGGAGCGCCGAGCATCGCCAGTCCAGGTCCGATCAGGAAAAATGGCGCCACGAGTAAACCTAAAATTCCATAAAGAACGCCCTGGATCTTTGCGACGGACAGCGGACGCACAGATCGGATCTTCGTGTTCATAAGTTCCTCTTTCCCCAACCTCCGCCGCCCGGCGATTCTATGCGGACGCGATCTCCGCGATTGAGACGCACAGAACCTTTCGCCGGAATCGACATCTCGGACCCGTCGCGTCGAAGCACCGTGTTACTGCCAGGCTTGCCCTCGTCGCCTCCGTGTAGTCCATATGGACCACGCGTACGGCGGTCGGCGAGTAACGTGACCTCGGCGTCGCATAATAGCTCGATTTCCCGAATGATGCCATCGCCGCCGCGATGTGCGCCGTCACCGCCGCTGCCCGGACGCAACGAATATTGGGTCACTCGAAACGGATACACATACTCCAGCGCCTCCGCCGGCGTGTTGAGCGAATTTGTCATGTGTGTGTGAACCCCTGAGATTCCATCCTGCCCGGGACGCGCACCCATGCCACCTGCAATGGTCTCGTAATATGCGAAAGGCTCGCCGGCGCGAGGATGATCGGGCGGGAACAGTCCGCCAATCGTGAGATTGTTCATCGTGCCCGACGAGGCAGCAGGAATGCGCGCCGGCAGAGCTTGCGCCAGGGCGCGCAGCAGCGTGTCCACAATGCGCTGGGACATCTCAACGTTTCCGCCCGCAACCGCCGCAGGCGGCCGCGCGTTCACCACGGTTCCGGCTGGCGCGATCACGCGGATCGGCCGCATGATGCCCGCGGCGGCAGGCACATTCTCTGCCAGCAAGCAGCGGAAGACGTAGAAGCAGGCGGAAGACGTGATTGCCTCCACGGCATTCACGCTTCCTTCCACTTGAGGAAAGCTGCCGGTGAAGTCGATTGTCACCAGCGGCCGATTGCCGGTAGGCTCCCCTCGCGCGACTCGTACCGTGGTAGCAACGCGGACCGGCCGGTTGCTGATGCCATCGCTATCGAGAAAGTCTTCCGCGGCGTACTCGCCCGGAGGAATATCCGCGAGCAGCTTGCGCGTCATCGCCTCGGCGTATTCTTGCAACTCTTGTGCCGCACGATGTACGCGCGGTAGTCCGTAGGTCGCGCAGATTTCTTCCAGTCTGCGTGCACCGGTGTTGCATGCAGCAATCTGCGCGCCCAGATCTCCTTCGCGCTCCGTCGGCGTGCGCACATTGCTCAGGACTATTTGCACTACGTCATCTTGAGTTTTGCCGTCGCGCACCAGCAACACCGGAGGAATTCTCAGCCCCTCCTGGTAGATCTCGCGCGCGAGTCCCATGGATCCAGCGAACGCCCCGCCGACATCCGCGTGATGCGCGCGCGCCGCAACAAAAAAATCCGGAGTATGCGAGTTTTCATTGCGAGCCTTTGATTTTTGCCTGGTCGAGCGAAGGCTTCTTACGAAAACCGGCGCCACTAACGTGATGTCCGGCAGGTGCGTTCCTCCGGCGAACGGATCGTTGACCATGGCGATGTCGCCTACTCCGAGTTCGAGTCGCTCGACTGCGGCACGCACCGACATCGGCATCGATCCCAGATGCACGGGCATGTGATCGCCCATCGCGACCACTTGGGCCCGGCGATCGAACACCGCGCAGGAATAATCGCGACGCTCGCGGATGTTCGGCGAGAATGCGCTGCGGCGCAACGCCGCGCCCATCTCCTCGGCGATCGAGTGAAACAGCTCGCGGAAGACTTCGAGTTCCACCGGGTCAGGCATCCGGGCATTATAGGCAGACGCCGGAACCAACCTTCTTCAACAATGGCAGTCGGGAATGTGAAATTTCCGTTGACATTCGGGAGAAACGCTCACAAGATATTGGGGTAGTTGTTAGGATAGTGCGACAAATAGAGCACCTCATGCGAGTGGCTCTACAACTTAGGGAGAATCCAACAGGAGGATTTACAACATGCCAATGAAAAAGAAGGCCGCCACCAAGAAGAAAGCAGCAAAGAAGAAATAACTGCCCGCAACAGGCAAACTGCGGCCTTCGCTCGTCGAAGGCCTTTTTCATTTTGGTCTCAATGCTTCTGAAGCCGCTGTGAACGTCATCATGGTTGACCCCCGCCGCTCAGCCGACATACTATGCGCATCGTGGGCGCAGCAAAAAAGGCCGCGAAATCCCGAACCAAACAGAAGCTTGCCGATCAAATTGTGATCCCGGACAAGCTCTACTTCCGCATCGGCGAAGTCTCAACCCTGTGCTCTCTGCCGGCTTACGTCCTGCGCTTCTGGGAGACCGAATTTCCCCAGCTCAAGCCGGGCAAGAGCAACACCGGCCAGCGCCTCTACCGCAAGAAGGACGTCGAGAACCTCGTCCGCGTAAAGAAGTTGCTCTACGAAGAGGGATACACCATCCCAGGCGCCCGCCAACTCCTCAAGACCGAAGCCCGGCGGGGAGTCGGCCAGGCCGCCCTCCCCTTTGAGACAAAGAACTCCCGAGCGCCAAATCTGCGTGAAGTCCGGCAGGGTCTGAAGGATGTGCTGGGGATTTTGTCGACGAAGAAGTAATCGAGTTAGAAATTCAGGCGAGTTGCCACTCGATGGGACAGTTGAACGCCATTCTTTTTTCTCCTCTTGCTGGTACTGACATTCAGTCCCGTGTTTTCGAAGACGGGCAATCGCTACGTGCGTCCTCAGGACTTTCCCGGCATTCCGGCTAGCGTACGTGCGCAGCTAGTGCAATCCGGTTGTCTGATTCCGCAGGACGTGGAGACAACAGTTCCCCACAATGTTGCGAGCGCAGAGTTGGCTCGCAAAGGTCAGCCTGACTGGGTGGCCTACTGCTCCGTGAATGGTAAATCTCACGTAATAGTGATCTGGGGCGGCGCAGCGATGTGCAGCGATGACCCGTTCGGGTTTGAACATCCCGTGAGTGACGACGAGATTTACGTCCATGCGGGCCGGGCGCAGCGGGGCAGGATGCCGCCTCACGGTAGTTTCTGGAAGCTATCTGTCGTGCCTAGGTCGCAGGTGATCGCGAGGCAGCGATCCGCTATCGCCGACAAGCCCTTACTGGACTCAGCATCCCACGATGCCTTACAACGATCATCGCTAGACGGCGCAACGGCGTGCACTGCACGAGTGGCCAATGGAGAGAGCTGCGGTATGTGAACTGAGCACGTTCGAAGATCCGGGACTTGGACTGCGACGCGCCAGAAGCCCTCAGACTCTGATTTCGGGTAGGTCAGGCAAAAACGCGGGCGAGGGCGCTCGCATCCACTTTGTTTTCTTGAACTTTAAACTCCTAAGCTGTTGGTACAGACGCTGAGCGGTGGGCACCGGTCCTTCAGTCACCCTCAAAGTCATACAGAATGCCCCATTTTCGGGCATTTACCTCCCCTTTTACCTAGTCCTTATCAACACGGAAAATTTGGGGGTTTGGCCTCCAAAGTGGCCGATATGGCTTCTAATAGACTGTTTACTCCTCAATTCACCGGAGCTTTTGTGTTGCATCGCGGGTACAACTGCAAGTGGACGGCGTTCTCGACAGCCTTGACGGTCGCGTTTTTGCTCATTCAAATTCGCGCCATGGCCGCCGATAAGTCGGTGGAGAACGATCATCCCGATCTTGTGACGATCATTCGGCGCATGAATGAAGCGCAGATTGAAAATCACGCCCGCATCAAAGCCTATTCGGTGATGCGTGAATATAAGATTTTCGGCTCCGACACCAAGCGTCCGCACACCGAGGTGGTCGCGACAGTGAACTTCCTGCCGCCAAATCGGAAGAGTTATGACGTCGATCAGAGCACCGGCGGCATGGGAGAAAAGATCGTTCGCCGCATTCTGGACCACGAAGTGGACGCCACGCGCGACCCAAAAGAGATTATGGTGAACGCCGACAATTACGATTTCAGCTATCTCGGAACCGAAATTGTCGATGGCATGCCCTGCTACAGACTCAAAATCGACCCTAAACATGAACGAAAAAACCTGTTGAAGGCCGTTATCTGGGTCAATAAAGACACGTATCGCGTGCTTAAAATGGATGGAGAGCCTGCAAAGAGTCCATCATTCTGGGTGAAGGACCTTCATCTTGTCCTTCATTTCAATGAAGTTGCTGGCATGTGGCTGCAAACTGGGACGCAGGCATTGGCCAAAATTCGCTTTGGCGGCCAGTACAACGTGGTTTCGAAGGACCTCAGCTACGACGTGGAGCGCGCCGTTGCCACAAATGCGCCTCCAGCCGTTACTCATCGACGCCGTTCCGCCGCGCTCGCGGCTAGCGCATTGCGATAACAGCTCAATAAAAGGCGGCCTGAAGGCCGGAAGGCCGCCCTAAGTCATTCCCCTGCTTCTTCTTGACTACCGATTGTTCTGATTGTGGCCGTAATAGCCCTGGCGATATCCCGTCTGGAAGGCTTGGTTGGACTGGCTTTGGCCACTTGAGCTGGCCTGCGCGTCACGATCGGAACGCCCAAAGCTGCCACTAGCCGCATCTGCACGGAAGCTGTGACCGCTCTGCCGGTCATTCATTCCCGCCCGCACGCCGGCCTGGAAGGCATTGCGCTGCGCGGCGGAGATGCCGCTGGTGCTCTGGGATCCGTAATAGCCGCTGTTATTGCTATAGCGATCGCGGTCTGTGTCGCGATTTCCGTACTGGCCGTTGTTGTAAGCGCCACTATTGCCGTACTCGCCGTTGTTATTGCGGTCGCGATCCTGCCCGGCATAGCCCTGATTGGCCCGATCCCGGTCGCCAAATTGGTCTTTGTAGCCGTTGTTATTGTCGCGATCGCGATTCTGGCGCTCCTGATCCTTGTACACGCCGGTGCTGTTCTGGTTCACCCGATCGCGATCTTGGTTGGCGTATTGACGGTCTTGATCGCCGGCCTGGCGATTGATTTGGTCGCGATCCTGGTCGCCGGACTGCCGATTATTCTGGTTCTGGCGATCACGCTGGTCCTTCCACTCGCGATTCTGATCTGGATTGCTCTTGTCCTGGTCGTTCTGCTGGTACGTGGGCTGCGTGTTCTGGCTGTCCTTCTGGTGGTTGTCCTGAGCAGCCGTATAGACCGCTCCGCCAGCCACCAGCAGCGCGCTCAATGCCAAATTAGTGAAGTGTTTCATCCGAGTTTCTCCTCGCCAGTCGTCGTGTAAGACGCCGTTCGACGGTGCTCTGCGACCGCCGCAGAGCCGCCGGAAGCGTGTCATTTGGAGCTGTTAATAATCGGATGTGGGCAACTTTAGCGCGGTTGGCGTAGCAGGACTCGAGAGGCCGTGCTGAGGCGCAATTCTATTGTGAAGAATGGGTTGTACAACCATCTGCGGCACTGTTTCAGCAGCAGATCGCCGCCGCTACACCGCCCAAAGTGACTCGTCATTGTCCGCGTGGAACTTGCGATCGTCGCCGTTGATCCAATCCTGGCGCTTGGGCGTGCAGACATCGACCGCCACAACGTCTTCCAGAACCTCTGACGAGTGCTCTACGCCGGGAGGAATGGTCAATACCTGGTTCGGATAAAGAGTTACCGGGCCATTTGGAAGGAAAAAACGCCAACATCCTTTCAGCACAAAAATCACTTCTTCGTGCTTATGACGATGCGGACGTGTGACGGAACCTTGTTTCACTTCGAGTCGGGCCAGCGTGAGGCTCTCTCCGGTGGCCACTTTTCGCCGGTATTCGCGGCTGAGATATTCAGGCTGCATCTTGTTTAAGTCGTATGTCGGCATTTAGAAGTCCTCTTTCGTGTAAGAAAATCAAAAGCAACTGCGTCTCGCACGGATCACACGGATGCTACGGATTCCACGGATCATGCGATGGCGCATGCCCCTGCAGATTTCAAACCGCTGCTTTTACCGCCTGCTCTGTCTCTGCTTTACTCTTTTCGACCGCCGGCTTGCCGTCGGACGCGATCTGAACGGGATTGAGGAATGGCATCAACGACCGCAGTTTCGCGCCAACTTTCTCGATTAAGTGCTCGCGTTCGCCTTTGCCGACGCTGTTGAACCATGGCCGGCCCGACTCATCTTCCGCAATCCACTTGCGGGCAAACGATCCGCTCTGGATTTCGCCCAGCATGCGCTTGAGATTTGCATAGGTTTCCCGCGTAACTACCTGCGGACCGCCGGTGTAATCGCCGTACTCCGCCGTGTCGCTGACCGAATAACGCATGTAATTCAACCCGCCGCGGTACATAAGATCGACGATCAGCTTCAGTTCGTGCATGCATTCGAAGTACGCGATCTCCGGCTGATACCCGGCTTCGACCAGCGTTTCAAATCCTGCCTTGATCAGCGCGCTCACCCCACCGCACAATACCGCCTGCTCCCCGAAGAGATCGGTTTCCGTTTCTTCGGCAAACGTGGTTTCAATCACACCTGCGCGAGTGCAGCCGATCGCTTTCGCATACGAGAGAGCAAAGTTTTTGGCGCTGCCGCTCGCATCTTGATGCACGGCGAGCAAACCTGGCGTTCCTCCGCCGTCCACAAATACTTCTCGGACGCGATGTCCCGGAGACTTTGGCGCGACCATCACCACGTCCACAGTCGCAGGCGGAGCGATGGTCTTGAAATGAATATTGAAGCCATGCGCCAGCAACAGCGTCTTGCCTGCCTTCAAGACGGGCGCGATCTCAGGCTTGTAGAGCTTTGGGAGAACGGTGTCGGGGACGAGTAGAACGAGCACATCGCCCCATTCCGACGCTTCCCTGGGCGAGAGAACCTTCAATCCATCCTGCGCCGCCTTCTGTCGCGAACCGCTTTGCGCGTGCAATGCGACGCGAACATCGACGCCGCTGTCACGCAGATTCAGCGCATGTGCGTGTCCTTGCGATCCGTAGCCGAAGACAGCAACTTTCTTGCTTCGAACGACAGCCACATCGGCGTCACGGTCGTAATAAATCTTTGCCATTAGATCCTCTCCTTATGAGCAATTTCTGCTGATGAAATCGAGACTTGTCGTCGCCCACGCGCGCCTAGCCGGCGAGGGCGATATGGCCTTGGCTTCACTGATCGGCTTGAATACCGCGTCTCCGCGAGTCATGGCGACACGGCCGGTGCGCGTCATCTCAAGAATTCCGTACGTGCGCAGCACCTCGATCAGGCTGTCCACTGCGTCTTCCGGGCCGGTGGTCTCGATGACCAGCGAGTCCGGAGAAACCTCGAGGATGCGCGCGCGGAAAGCCTCGATAATTCGCATCAGATCTGCGCGAGCGTGCTGCGGGGCTGCCACCTTCACCAGCGCCAGCTCACGAAAAACCGACGGCACTGTCGTGATGTCTTCCACGTGCAACACCTCAACCAGCTTGTACAGATTTGCTTCGACCAGCAGCGCGCCTTGACCGTCGATGCCAACCACCACAGTCATGCGCGAAACATCGGGAATGTGCGTATGTCCAACCGTTAGCGACTCGATGTTGTAGCCTCTGCGGCGGAACAGCGACGACACGCGATTCAGTACTCCGGGATGATTGGCGACGTACACGATAAAAGTTCGTTCCATTTACTTAAGCCTCTGACGCCGTCTCGACCAGCGGACTCGGCCGCCGAATCATCTGGTGCAATGCAGCCCCGCTTGGCACCATTGGAAAGACCGAGTCTTCCTGCTCGACCAGGAAGTTGAAGACCGTGGTTCCGCGCTGCCGCCGCGCCTCGCGCACCGTAGAAACAATGTGCTCGCGCCGACTGACCGTGACGCCGCGCAAGCCAAAGGCCTCGGCAAGTTTTGCGAAATCTGGACTCAACAACGGTGTTGCGGAATATCGGCGCTCGTAAAAGAACTCTTGCCATTGCCGAACCATGCCGAGATAGCCGTTGTTGATGATGGCGATCTTCAGATCGAGCCCTTCCTGCGCTACCGTGGCCAGCTCCGGCATTGTCATCTGGAAGCCGCCATCCCCGGCGATGACCCAGACCTCCGCTTCGGGCCGCGCAAACTTTGCCCCGATTGCCGCAGGGAGCGCAAAGCCCATCGTCCCCAGTCCACCTGACGTAATCAGGGAACGCGGCAGCTCGTGCTTGTAGTACTGCGCCTCCCACATCTGGTGCTGGCCGACATCGGTTGCGATCACGGCGTTGCCGCCTGTTTCGGTCCAGAGGTCATGGATCACGTGTGCTGCGTACAAATGTCCATCATCGGGAAGCTGCTGAATGTCCCGGACTGCGGAATCACCTTTGAGTTCGTCGATGTGATCGAGCCACGGCCGCCGGTCGGCGGCATTCATCTTCGGCAGCAGGTGCTGAAGGACAGCTTTGAGATCTCCGGCGAGCCCGACGTCCACACGGACATTCTTGTTGATCTCCGCCGGATCGATTTCGATGTGAATCTTCTTTGCGCCCGAAGCGTAGTTCTTGAGGTTGCCAGTGACGCGATCGTCAAAGCGCATTCCAAACGCGAGCAGCAGATCGGCTTGCTGGATCGCATGGTTTACCCAAGCCTCGCCGTGCATGCCCATCATGCCAAGGTTAAGAGGATGTGAAGCAGGAAACGAGCCGATGCCGAGCAGCGTCATCGCCACAGGGATACCGCCCATTTCCGCAAAATCGAGCACTTCGTGCATTGCGTCGGAGAGCAGGATGCCGTGTCCTGCGAGGATCACCGGACGCTGAGCAGAATTAATGAGCTCAAGTGCGCGGTTGTAATCATTGGCCTGGAGCCTCGCCGTCGAGCGGCATCCGCGCCATTCCCTGTCAAAACTCGTCGGATCGCATTCGCAACTTCCTTGCTGCGCGTCTTTGGTGATGTCCACCAGCACCGGTCCCGGTCGGCCGCTGCCGGCGACGCGAAAGGCCTCATGCAGTGTGGGAGCAACGTCTTTGGGTTTCTTAACTAGATAGTTATGCTTGGTGATGGGCAGCGTGATACCGGTGATGTCGGTCTCCTGAAATGCATCGCTGCCGAGAGAACCACTTCCAACCTGTCCGGTGATGCACACCAGCGGAATCGAATCCATCATGGCGGTGGCAATGCCGGTCACCATGTTCGTCGCGCCAGGACCGGACGTCGCCATGGCAACGCCGACGTTTCCGCCGGCGCGCGCGTATCCGTCAGCCATGTGAGTTGCGCCTTGCTCGTGGCGCGCGAGAACGTGGTGAATCTGCGGATATTGGCAGAGCGCATCGTAGGCGGGAAGGATCGCGCCTCCGGGATAACCGAAGACATGCCTCACACCTTCGGCAATCAGGCATTCCCAGATGAGTTGCGCTCCGGTCCTCTTCATCGTTTGCTCCTTTCGCAGTTCTAGATCGTCACCGCTCCCACAGCTGCCGACGACACTTGCTTTGCATACTTCGCCATTACCCCTGTGCTGTAACGCGGCGCGGGTGGACGCCACGTGCGCATACGGTCCTTCAGTTCCAACTCTGAAATCTCGACGCGGAGTTCGCGTTTGGGAATGTCAAAGACAACGATGTCGCCATCGCGCAATGCGGCGATCGCTCCGCCGCACATGGCTTCAGGAGCGACATGTCCGGCCATGAGTCCGTGAGTCGCGCCGGAGAAACGGCCGTCGGTAAGCAGCGCTACCGAGTCGCCGAGTCCAGCGCCGACCAGTGCCGCTGTGACTGCGAGCATTTCGCGCATGCCCGGACCTCCGCGCGGTCCTTCATAGCGGATGACGACGACGTCACCAGCAACAATCTGTCTTTGCTGCACGGCGGCGAATGCCTCTTCTTCGCCGTCGAAGACACGCGCGGGTCCCGCATGATGCTGAATGGAGTGCCCGGCCACCTTCACTACGCAGCCTTCGGACGCAAGATTGCCTTTGAGGATCACGAGTCCGCCCGAAGACTTCAGAGGATTCGTCGCGGGGCGAACCACTTCCTGGTCGGGAGTCTCGACGGCGGTCATGGCCTCTTCGGCGATGGTCTTGCCCGTTACCGTGAGCGCGTTGCCGTGGAGAAGACCTGCTTCGAGCAGACGGCGGGTGACCAGTGCGATTCCGCCGGCCTCGAACAGCTCAGTAGCAACGAAACGTCCGCCGGGTTTGAGATCGGCGATTAGCGGCACGCGATCGCTGATGCGCTGGAAGTCGTCGATCTCGAGCGCCACTCCGGCGCTGCGCGCAATCGCCAGCAGATGGAGCACAGCATTGGTAGACCCTCCAGTCGCGGCCACGCTCGCAATGGCATTCTCGAAGGCGTCGCGGGTGAGTATCTGCTTGGGGGTGCAATTGCGCTTCAGGAGATCCATGACGAGATGTCCGGCTCGGCGCGCCTGCTGGGACTTGGAGGGATGAGTTGCGGGCACTCCTCCGCTGCCCATGGGCGATATTCCAAGAACCTCGCACGCCATGGCCATGGTGTTCGCAGTGAACTGTCCGCCACAGGCGCCGGGCCCGGGACACGCACGCTCCTCGATCTCGCGCAGGTCGGCATCGGACATCGTGCCGCTCCCGTGCGCGCCCACTGCTTCGAAGACGTCCTGGATGGTGATGGTGCGTCCGCGGAAGATACCCGGAGCGATGGACCCACCGTAGAGCACCAGTGCAGGCACATCGACACGAGCGACCGCCATCACGGCTCCGGGAATGGTCTTGTCGCAGCCGACCAATACGACGAGTGCGTCCAGGTGATTGCCGCGCGCGACCAGTTCGATGGAGTCGGCGATCACCTCGCGACTCACCAACGAGGTACGCATTCCCTCGGCCCCCATAGTTATGCCATCGGAAATGGAGACAGTGTTGAATTCCATGGGGGTGCCGCCAGCCTCCCGTACACCTTCCTTTACTGCGGCTGCAAGTTCACGCAAATGAAAATTGCAAGGACCGATCTCTGTCCATGTATTAGCAATGCCGATGATGGGACGTCGCAGGTCCTCGTCAGTGAAGCCGATGGCCTTCAACATCGCGCGCGCCGGGGCGCGGCTTGGTCCCTCGGTGATTGCGGCACTGTTTTTCTTCGATTTGTCCATGCGAACCGTACTGCTTGCTAATGAGCCAAAAAACCTAAAGGCCATCATCGTTTCTGGATGATGGCCTCGAAAGTTGCTGCTCGATCAAGGCCTCATCCAGTGGAACTAATAATCAGGAATGTGGAGATGACGAATAGCAGTCGAATCAATGTCAGCAGAGACACGGGCGACATGGTTGCGGTCGCGCCGCCGTTCAGCATCGAGTTCGCATTAAGTGTGTTCAAAGTTGCCTGCCTGCCACTATGGCTTTGGACTATAAACATTGCTAATAGAAGTGTCAAATGTAT
>CAZLIE010000026.1:14979-35188 GCA_964559345.1 uncultured Terriglobales bacterium | reverse complement strand
GAAGAAATTGTGATCGCCGACGGCTTCAGTTGCCGCGAACAAATCCGCCAAAACACCGATCGGTACCCGCTTCACCTCGCAGATCTGATGAAAATGGTCATCAAAAACGAGCTGCCGAAGACAGGAAAGCCGGAAGCGCCGGTCACAAAACGCATCAAGTCAGAAGCTACGGCGGGAAAATTGAGGGCAAGCGCTGCCATGGTGGCGCTCTTGGGAACGGCTGCCTTTGGATTGTGGGCGATATTCGGCAGGAAAAATGGCGCCAACGGCAGCTTGAGACGTTAAACGCCGACTGGAAAAGGCTTCGAATGCGGCTCTGCGAGGCCAGTGAATCGCTCGAATCGGCCCTGCAGCAGCGACATCAGGCCCGTGTACCAGTAGCCAATGACGAAAATTATCAGGAACGGGACCGTCATATAGTTCTCGTTGTCCACGGCGTAGTAGATTGCGGCGGCAAAATAGACGCCAATCAGCAGCTCGATCCATGGAACCAGACCTAAACGCTTACGATATTTGCGCGCTGCAATCGACTTTTCGCCCTTGCCTTGCACGCGATACTTCGGTGTGCGCTTGAACGACGACTTGATTCCGAACAGCGCTTCGATCACGGCGCGCGTGTTCGTGACCGTCAAACCGATCCCCAGTGCCATCAGAAATGGCAGATAAAGGAAGGTTCGCGGCCAAGTTTTCGGGAAAAGTTCCTTCTGTGAGACTAGATAAAAAGACGAAATCGAGAATGTGGACGCCATAAAAAGCGGCAAATCGATCAGCAACATCTGCAGCCAGCCCTGATAAAAGCGAATAATCATCGCCGGCAGAAGCAGCGTTGACAACACAACCATGAGCGGATAACTCAAATTCGCCGTCAAGTGATACCAGGCCTCGAGCTTTACCCGAAACGGAACGCCGCTCTCGAGCACTTTGGGCAGAATTTTTTTGCCAGTTTGAATCAATCCCTTAGCCCAGCGCGCTTGCTGGGTCTTAAATGCCGTCATTTCGATGGGAAGCTCAGCCGGACATTCGACGTCCTGCAGATATCGAAATTTCCATCCTTTTAACTGCGAACGGTAGGAAAGATCGGTGTCTTCGGTGAGCGTGTCGTGCTCCCAGCCGCCGGCGTCTTCAATCGCTTTGCGCCGCCACATTCCCGCCGTGCCGTTGAAATTGAAAAAAACGTGGCTGCGGGAACGTCCACCGTGCTCCAAAACAAAGTGTCCGTCGAGCAAAATGGCTTCAACATTCGTCAGAAATGAATAATCGCGGTTCAGATGCGTCCAGCGCGTTTGCACCATTCCGATCTCGGGATCGGCAAAATGATGCACAACTCGCATCAGCCAATCTTCCGGAGGTACGAAATCGGCGTCAAAAATAGCGATAAATTCGCCCTTAGCAGTCTTCATTCCTTCCTGCAACGCACCCGCTTTGAATCCCTCGCGATTGCTGCGGTGATGATAGGAAATCGGATATCCGAGCGCGGCATATCGCTGCACGACGGCATTCGCGACTTCCACCGTTTCGTCGGTGGAGTCGTCCAGCACCTGAATATCCAGCTTTTCGCGCGGATAATCCATCTTGCAGACGGCCTCGACCAGGCGATCGATCACAAATTGTTCGTTAAAAATCGGCAACTGCACGGTTACCCGCGGCAAATCGAGGAAGCGATTTGGGGGTTCGGTTGCGCGGTTCTTGCGGTTCTTGTAATACAGGTAAACCAAAATGTAGCGATGGATTCCGTACGAAGCCAGAATCAGAAGTACGGCGAAATAAGGAATCAGCAGCGCGAGATCGAAACCGTTCGCTGAATAAAGACCTTTGAAGGTCTTATCGGCGAAATGCGTCTTGAAATAGTGCGCTAGACCGCGGGGCGCAAATAGGGCAAGACTCGAAAAAGAGGCAAGAAAATGGTCCATTCCGATGTGCAGTGCACAACATCACTTGCAGACCGATTGTACCCGAAGCAAAACTTCAACTCGCGTTCGGCGGCGAGATGATCCACATCGGACTCATTGGTTTCGGCTTTGCGGGAAAAGTCTTCCACGCGCCGATCCTTTCAGCGGTGCCTGGACTTCGTCTGTCCGCCATTCTGCAGCGTCACGGAGACGAAGCTGCAGAGCGCTATCCGGACGCGCGGATTGTGCGCAGCCTCGACGAGCTACTCGCAATCGATGAAATTGCGCTGATCGTGATCGCCACTCCGAATACTTCGCATTTCAGTTTGGCGAAAGAGTGTCTTTTGGCAGGACGCCATGTCGTTGTGGACAAGCCATTCACAACCACTTACAGCGAAGCCGCTGAGTTGGTGATTTTGGCCGAAGAACAAAAGCGCATTCTTACCGTCTATCAAAATCTCCGCTTCAATGGCGACTTCCGCACGGTGTGGCGATTGGTTGATTCCCGCCAGCTTGGGCGTTTGGTACTTTACGAATCGCATTTTGACCGATACCGGCTGCAGCTTCGTCCGAATGCATGGCGAGAGCGAGACGAGCCGGGAAGCGGAGTTTTCTTCGACCTCGGAGTGCACCTTATCGATCAGGCGTTGACTTTATTCGGCACTCCCGAGGCGATTACCGCGGAAATTCGCGTTGAGCGTGAAGGCGCGGCTGTGGACGACGCCTTCGATGTCGTTCTGCACTATCCCAAAATGCGTGCGCTGCTGCGCGCCGGAATGATCGCAATCGCTCCCGGCCTGCGCTTTCTGCTGCATGGGACCGACGGAGCATATGTGAAATACGGAATCGATCCGCAAGAGGAGGCGCTGAAACGCGGGGAAATTCCAAAAGACGATTCATGGGGCAGGGAAGCCAAAGATGCCTGGGGAACGCTGTGGAGCCCCCACGATGGTCAAATTACGTCACAGCGAGTCGCCACCGAACCTGGCGATTATCGACTGTTTTATGCGAATGTCCGCGACGCCATACTCGGACGCGCTGCGATGGAAGTCACACCGCACCAAATGTTGAATGTAATGCGCGCGCTGGAGATCTCAGTCGAAAGCAATCGAAAACGCTGCACTGTGCGTTGGGAATAACGGAAGCGGCAGCAAAAAGGGCCGATTCTTGTTTCATTGATAAGCTGGAGTGATGCTAAAGCACGTAGTCTGGAAAGATGTCGAAATCGAGCAACTCAATCCGTTGCTCGACCGCCAAATGGTGTGGGGTGACAAGGTGATGCTCGCGCGCGTCCTTCTCAAAAAGGGCTGTGTTGTTCCCGAGCACAGTCACGAGAACGAGCAGGTCACCTACATCCTCGAAGGTGCGCTGCGTTTCTGGATTGATGGAAAGGAAATCGTCGTCCGCGCAGGCGAGGTTCTCTGCATACCCTCAAACATGCCGCACAAAGCCGAAGCCGTGGAAGATACGGTCGATCTCGACGTCTTCTATCCGCCGCGTCAGGATTGGATCAACAAGACTGACAGTTATCTGCGCAATCCAAAAAAATAACCAATGAAAGCGATTCGCGTTCATCAATTCGGCGGACCTGAACAGTTGAAGTATGAAGATGCTCCCGATCCGAAACCCGGACGCGGAGAAGTCGTCGTCAAGATTCATGCGGCGGGAGTAAATCCGTTCGAGACTTACATGCGGACGGGAACGTACGCGATCAAACCTCAGTTGCCGTACACGCCGGGAGCAGATGGAGCGGGCACGATTCTGGCCGTCGGAGATGGCGTCCGCGAATTCAAAAAAGGTGATCGCGTGTACGTCGCCGCTCTGGTTGCCGGAACGTATGCTGAGCAAACCGTCTGTTCGGCAGCGCTCATCCATTCTCTTCCGCAAAATGTTTCATTTGAACAGGGGGCGGCTGTCGGCGTTCCATACACCACTGCTTACCGCGCACTATTCCAAAAGGCGCACGCGCTACCCGGAGAAATTGTTCTGGTTCACGGCGCCAGCGGTGGAGTCGGAATCGCGGCGGTTCAGCTCGCGCGCGCGACTGGCGCAACCGTCATCGGCACGGCCGGGTCGGAAAAAGGTCGCGAGCTAATCAAGAACAACGGCGCGCATCACGCTCTCGATCACAACGATCCGGAGATGCCGAAGCAACTCAAACAGCTAACGGCGGACCAGGGCGTCGATGTCGTTCTGGAAATGCTGGCGAACAAGAATCTAGCTCAGGATCTAGCGATGATTCGCCGCGGAGGACGCATTGTAGTGATCGGGAACCGCGGCACAATCGAGATCAATCCGCGGGATGCGATGGCAAAAGACGCCGCTATTCTCGGGATGGTGCTCTTCAATACTCCCGAAATAGACATGGCGAGAATCCACGCTGCTGTCATTGCTGCGCTGGAAAACGGTACGGCGCGTCCCGTAGTTGGTGAGCGTTTTCCTTTAGCCGAAGCTGCTCGCGCGCATGAATCTGTGCTCGCCGGCAACTCCCACGGCAAAATCGTGCTTATTCCCTAGCCGTTCGCTAGAGGCCCGCTTCGAGCCTCGATCTGGGATCGAGATAATCTCGCAGCGCGTCTCCAATGAAATTGAAAGACAGCACCGCCAGCATGACTGCAGCAGCAGGGAAGAGCACCAGATGGGGCGCATCGAAAAGGTGCGAACGTCCGTCGTTGAGCATCGATCCCCAACTTGCAGTCGGAGGCGGCACTCCCAGTCCGAGAAAACTCATCGTAGCTTCCGCAAGCACAGCGCCGGCCATGCCAATCGCTGCCTGCACGATCACAGGCTGAATAATGTTCGGAAAAATGTGACGCGTGAGCACGCGCCAGTCACTTGCGCCAAGCGCCTTTGCAGCCTCCACGAATTCGCGTTCGCGAACCGACAGAACTTGCGCACGTACTAACCGGGCATAGCCCACCCATCCGCCCAGCGAGAGCGCGAGGACGAGGTTGAAGATCCCAGGTCCAAGAAATGCAACGAAGGCGATGGCGAGAAGAATTCCCGGGAACGAAAGAAATGCATTCATGATCACAGCGTTGAAGAACCGATCTATGCGTCCACCGTAATATCCGGCGATTGAGCCGAAGATCAATCCAAGTCCGAGGGATCCGGCAACAACACTGATGCCGACCAGCATCGAGATCCGCGCCCCGTAAATCACGCGCGAAAGAATGTCGCGTCCGAGTTCGTCGGTGCCGAACCAGTGTGCATGACTGGGGGGCTGCAGGCGCGTTGCCAGATCCAATTGCGCAGGATCTTTCGGCGCAATGCACGGAGCGAGCAATGCGAAGATCACAAACAGACAGACAAGAATGATTCCGAGTGCTGCCAGCTTGTTGCGGACCAGAGCGCGCATGGATGAAGTGAGTGTAACTCTCCACATTGGCCGCGAACACCGAGAATCACCTCAGCGTGTAGCCGAAAATAACGGCGAGCCTGTGATAATGGTTTCGCACAGCCTCATGCAAGGACCTATAGATGATTCGACTCGTTCCACTTTTCTCGATGGCATTTTTGCTGCTACCCCTTCAGGCGCAAAATGTGACCAGCACAACCGAAATGGAGCGGCAGGTCTTTGGCTGGACCAATCAGGAGCGAGCAAAAGCGAATGTGCCGGCGCTGAAATGGAATGATCGCCTGGCCATTGCCGCCCGTATTCACTCAGACGAGATGGCAAAACAGGGACAAATTTCTCATCAACTCACAGGCGAGCCGACATTCACGCAGCGAATATCAGACCGCGGCGCCCGCTTCAGCGCGGCTGCTGAAAATGTTGGCTTTGCCGACGATGCGGAGACGCTTCAATCGGGCTGGATGCACTCGCCCGGACATCGCGCGAACATCCTCAACCCGACCTATGACGAAATTGGGATCGGAATTGTGCGCAAAGGTAATCGGCTTTACGCTACTGAAGATTTCGACAAGGGTGTTCAGAATCTGTCTTCAGAAGACTTTGAGAACAAACTCGCTGACGAGATTGCCAGAATGCGGAGACAGCGCGGGCTCGGGCAATTTAGTGTCACCCATTCGTCTGCTCTCCAACGAATGGCCTGCTCGGGAGAGACATCCGCCCGCGCTGCCTTTTCCACGGTGAACCACCCCGGCACTGCCGACATGCGCGCTTTCAACTTCACAACAGAATCCGCCAATCAACTGCCTTCTAATTTGAAGCAACGCGTGCTGGATATGCCCACCGGAACGCTTGCCATAGGCGTGTGTTCGACGTCTGATCCCTCGAAAGGCTTCAGTGGATATCGCGTGCTGGCCGTTTTGTACCACTGAAGACAAGACCAAACCTGCAACTCGGAGTCAGCTTCGCGTGGGTCTCAGGAACGCACCGCGACGGTGAAAGTAGTCTGGAGTTAGCAAACGGCGAGCAAAAATATTCTCGATTTTGTAACGGAACTTCTGCAGAAATTTCTCCGTATTCACTAACGACAGAGCCAATAGGCCGTCTATATGTGCAAAGGAGAAAACGATAATGTTTGATTCAAAGTACAACACGCTGATAGACAATCCGTTGTTCCGCATCGCGGTGAACTCGGCTCTCTTTGTGGTTTGGGTCGGAGTAGCGGTTGGATCGCTGGCACTGCGATAAAAGGCTTCAGGATTTTCGGTCCTGTGGGATACAGGACGTGCATTCATAAACCGGGACGTCCACCGTAAGCAATGCCCGGGTGACTAACCAGTCGCCAAAGTTTGAACGCGCGGACCGTTGCAAGTTTCGCCAGGATCGGACTAGGCCTTGGTCGCGAACTCGGCCTGGTTCACAGCGGATGCAGCTGCACCGTAGCGGGTCTCGACGTATTCATCGAGGATCTTGATAAAGTCGCGCACGATAGCGTCACCGCGCAAAGTAGTCATCAATCTTCCATCGACAAACACGGGCGCCTTCGGCTCTTCAAAAGTGCCGGGCAACGAGATTCCGATATTTGCGTGCTTTGATTCTCCCGGCCCATTTACCACGCAACCCATAACCGCGAGCTTCATCTCTTCGACACCAGGATATTTTTGTTTCCATGTGGGCATGCTGGTCCGCAAGTAGCTTTGTATCTGCTCAGCCATCTCTTGAAAGAATGTTGACGTTGTGCGTCCACATCCCGGACAGGCCGTCACCTGAGGCGCGAAGCTGCGGATTCCGAGCGACTGAAGGATCTGTTGAGCCACGAGCACTTCTTCGGTGCGATCTCCATTCGGAGCAGGAGTAAGAGATACGCGAATTGTGTCGCCAATTCCGGCCGTCAAAAGCGGAGCGAGCGCGGCCGCGCTGGCGACAATTCCTTTCATTCCCATGCCGGCTTCCGTCAAGCCCAGGTGCAGCGCATATGAGCAGCGCGCGGCCAGATTCGTATAGACGTCCAGAAGATCCTGCACGCCGCTGACTTTGGCGCTGATGATGATCTGATCGGAGCGCAAGCCGTATTTCTCAGCAATTGCAGCAGAATTTAGCGCGCTGACGACCATCGCTTCCATCATTACGTCGCGCGCATCGAGCGGATCTGGGCGCCGAGAGTTCTCGTCCATCATGCGCGTGAGAAGCTGCTGATCGAGCGATCCCCAATTGACGCCGATTCGCACCGGCTTCTGGTTCTCGACGGCAACTTCTACCATCGCCCGGAAGTTGTCGTCATCTTTCTTGCCGATGCTGACGTTCCCTGGATTAATGCGATATTTCGCCAGACTGCGGGCGCAGGCCGGATACTTCTTCAGCAGCAAATGTCCGTTGTAATGAAAGTCGCCAATGATTGGCACGTGCACGCCGCTGCGTTCCAGCCCCTCGAAGATATGCGGGACAGCTTGCGCTGCGGCATCGTTGTTCACGGTGACGCGTACCAATTCGGACCCGGCGCGTGCCAGCGCTGTGACCTGCTTAATTGTGCCTGGAATATCGGCGGTGTCGGTGTTCGTCATCGACTGGACGACGATCGGAGCGTCGCTTCCCACACGTACTCCGCCGACCAGTACAGTCGAGCTTTTCCTGCGCTGAATCTGTGACATGTACTTCCAAGTTTAGCAAAATCAGCCACTAACCCCGACATCTTTGGCGGCGGGACGAGGTTATTTGCCAGACTCGCGTAACTGCTTCTTCCAGCCTAGTATGCGGGCCTGATTCGCCTCGGCCTCGGCCTCGGGAATCATGCCTTTTTTTTGATATGCAATCGAAAGACTGGTGTGCGCGAGGATGTCGTCGGGATCGACCTCAACTAGCCGTTTGCAAACTCTTACGGAATCATCGAGCCGATTTGAGTCCTGATAGGCGCGCGCGAGACCGTGCATGGCTTCCGCGTGAGCGGGATCGAGCTCGAGGCAGCGCTCGTATTCCCTGACAGCCTCGTCCTGCTTGCCTGCGGCAAAAAAGTCGAGCGCCGCATAATAGTGATCTTCAGCCCGTTGTTTGGGGTCGGACATGGAAGAAAAAGTCTAGCAGCCCCGGCTCATTATGAAGGCAGCAAACTTCAACTCAATGGCACATGTGTCATTCAAAACTGTCTCACCGCGTGGGTTCACCCCAGTTCACAGCCGGCGAACGCTGTGCCACACTTGTGACGCTCATGAAGAAAATCCTGCGTTTTCTCTGGATGGCCACGCGCGGCCACCGATTAGCGCCCTGGCGCAGTCCCTATCTTCGCTGGAGGATCGAGACCTATACCGGTCTGAAGATGAACAAAATCGGATTCATCGAGTTCTGGGCCTTTTTGTGGCGTGAGCGGCGCGAACTGGTGCGGTTTTTGAAATGGACCGCGAGCATGGAAGAGTACGCCCGTCCTAAACCGAAGAATCTTTAACTCGACGCTGGAGCCGCGGTTGTGGATTGTCCCAGCATTACCGATACTTCACTTCCTTTATCTGCACCGGCGAGACGGTTTGCGGCTGCGCGATTAGCAGCAATTTCCAGAAAGCCCATGCTCCCCATGATGGCGACGATCTCGCCGGGATTGGCTTGCGCGTAGGCAGTCTTCATCTTCGTCACTTCCGCCTTGCCCACGATGATCTTGAACGCCGGCGGTGTCGGTTCAAACAACTGTGGAATGTCATTGACAGTGATGTTCGTGATGAGATTGCCGAATTTATCAGCCTTGAGCACGAGGCCCTTGTAGTTGGCCGCGCTCACCGCCTTCGGCTTCGGCGCGGCGAAACGAACATAGTCGGGGATGGTGTCCCCGAACTTATCGACTTCTACTCCTTTGCTCAGCCATCCGGCGCAGGCCGCGAAGATATCCCGGCCATGAAACGTCGATGAAACCGGCTGGAGAAAATAGTGCTCTGCAGTGATGTGGCGAACGCTGAGCCGCTCAGACCGCTCATAAATCAGAGAAAGGACTCCGTTGTCCGGAGCGATAAAGATCTGCCGCTCATTTACCGCGAGGATCGGACGGCGTGCTGAGCCGACACCCGGGTCAACAATGACCATGTGCAACGTGTCCGCCGGAAAATACGACGCGCTCTGAGCGATGGTCAGGGCTCCGTCGAGGATGTCGAACGATTGCACGGAGTTGCAGATGTCCACGATCTGCGCTTGAGGGTTGATGTTGAGAATTACACCCTTCATTGCGCCAACGAAGTGATCGTTCAGTCCAAAATCGGTAGTGAGAGTAACGAGACGATTCGGCAAGTGCTGAGAGTCCTTAGGAATCGATTGTTTCTAGAAGCTGCGCGAAGTTAGCGCGTGCAGAATGTGAAGTCAAGATAACGTTCGGGACGTGCTCAGTCGCGTTCGGACAGTTCGCTCTCCAGCGCGGTGAGGACTTCATCGGCGACTTCCCATTTTTTAAGAATGCGGAAGATAATCCCAGCGGAAAAGCCGGCGCGGATCAACATACGAAACACGCGGGCAGACTCCTTCTCCGTTGCGGGTTTCTTCAGGCGCTTGCGGGCAAGGAACTGACGCGCGAGTTGTTCCTCAGGGACCTCTTCGTAGGCCTTTCCGACGGCCGCTTCGATCACATCCGCGTGGACGCCTTTCACTTTCAGATCAGAGACTACCCGTCTCTTGCCGAATTTTTCATTGGCCTGGCGATATTGCGCGTAAACAGTCGCGTACCGGGAGTCATTCAGATATTTCTGGTCTTTGAGGCGGGTGATAACCGAATCAATCTTGCTCTCTCCAGACTCGCCTTGTTTCACGCGCATGCGCAACAGCCGCTTCAACTCGGCAACCGTTCGCATCTTTCGTCCCAGCGAACGTATTGCATATTCGTACAAGGCCGATTCGTCGAGGTCTTTCTTGCGTTTGGCACCCGAGAGAGGCATGCGCAGAGGTTAGCAGAGCCAGCGCGCATCCACACCCTCGGTCAGCAGCGTTTGCGCTACTATGTTGCGCACGCGAGGATACATGGCGGCGACACCCCAAATTGCGCTGAATCAGATTGGCCAAATTGCTATCACGGTGAAGGATATCGCCCGTGCAACCGAGTTTTACCGGGACAAATTGGGAATGCAATACCTGTTCTCGGCGGGCAATCTGGCCTTTTTCGCATGCGGCGGTGTTCGGATCATGTTGAGCCTTCCTGAGCAGGGTCAATCCGGTAACTCGGTTATCTATTTCAAAGTTCCGGATATCAAAGCCGCACATCAACAGATGAAATCGCGCGGCGTGCAGGTTGAGGACGAACCACATCTCATCGCCAGGCTCCCTGATCACGATCTGTGGATGACCTTCTTCCGGGACAGCGAAGGCAATCTGCTGGGAATCATGAGCGAAGTGCGAGAGCCCGGTTAGTACTCGACATCGAGCAAAAACAGGCCACTCGCGGGTGCCGTTGGACCAGCGTATGAGCGACAGCGACCCGCCAGAATGTCCGAGATCGATTCCGGACGAATAGTTCCCTTGCCGACCAGCCGAAAAGTCCCGACGAGATTCCGGACCATGTGATGAAGGAATCCGTTCCCGCGCACTCTGTAGATCAACAGGTCGCCGTCGCGGCGCCAGGCCGACGAGTAGATCGTTCGCACGCAGCTCGCATTTGTGTCTTCTTTTCCTCGCTCCGGATCGACAGCGGCGAAGCTGGTGAAATCATGCTCTCCGACTACCAGCGCCGCCGCATTCGTCATGGCTTCTTCATCCAGCGGATAGGGATGAGGATGAACATATCGCGCGATGAATGGCGGGCAGATGCTCGCACGAAAAATCCGGTATTCGTACGTCTTCGCCTTAACAGAATGGCGGGCGTGGAATTCGGTCGGTACTTCCTCGATCGCAGTAATGCGGATCGCTTGCGGCAACGTGTGATTGAGAGCGATAAGCAAGTTCTCCGAGGGAATGATCGACTTCAAGGTGAAGCTCGCCACCTGAGCTAGCGCGTGTACTCCGGCGTCGGTTCTGCCAGAGCCTTGCGGAAGAATGCGCTCGCTT
The DNA here is from genome assembly GCA_964559345.1 of uncultured Terriglobales bacterium. Lineage (GTDB taxonomy): Bacteria > Acidobacteriota > Terriglobia > Terriglobales > Acidobacteriaceae > Gp1-AA112. The sequence goes on along the minus strand of CAZLIE010000026.1, from coordinate 23,944 downwards.
GTCACTCGGTAAATCGCGTCGGAAAGTTCTCCCTGTACCGTGCGATGTCCCGGCTGAACCTGCCATCCGCTGAAATCGGTGCCGTCGTAGGCGAGAGTGAGTTTGAAATTCCGCTGGGATTCGCTCATTGGTTCGCTAATGACGCACGCTCAAGATCGTCATCTGCATGTCACACGTGTGAAGTTGTGCAACTTTCTGATGTTCACAATCATTTATACTAAGCGCTTCTCACTCGAGACTGCTTCGTGGCTCGCGAACGCGGAAATGGAACTAATCCTTTCTGCAGATCGTATCCACGGTTGCCCGGATGCGACGAATTCGTGGTGACGAATGTCCGGAGCGGCAGTCTGAAACCATCAACGACACCAGTCTGGAGATAACGTATGCCCGAGTTGTGTTTTGTAAGAGAGCTGAAGAGCATCAGGAGATTGGTTCTGAGCGTCGCGTTGGGGGGTACGCTGGCTTTTTCCCACATGCTGACGGCGCAAGATGTGCCGCCTACTCCTGCGCCTCAAAAGACGCTCAGCACAGCTCAACCAGCCCGCGGCGAAACTTTTGGCGACTATGACTTCGTTCGCGGCCGTCGCCTCCTACCCAATCCGTTGATGCAGTACAAACTGCATCATGTTCCTGCGCCGAATTTGTCCAATTCGCCGCGAACCGACACGATTCTGCGAGACGGCAGTATTTATCTGTCGCTGTCCGACGCAGTCGCTCTCGCGTTAGAGAACAATCTTGACCTTGCGATCGCGCGCTATAACTTGCCGATTGCGGATACCGACATCCTGCGCGCCAAGGCGGGCTCAGGCCTTCGCGGCGTGGCCACAGGACTGGTCCAGGGAACTCCGGGCGGCAATACGGGCACGGGCACGGGTACGCAGGGGGCTGGCGCTGGCGGCACGACCGCTGCTGCTGGCGGCGCGGGAACCGGAACATCCGGAATCGTGCTCTCGACCACAGGCGCGGGTCCCGCCGTGCCGCAATTTGATCCCACACTGACGGGTACTCTGAGCTTGGAACATGCTATCTCGCCCCAAGCCACGCCCTTCGCCGGCGCTGCCGCCCTTCAGACGAACTCGGGTGTGGGCAACTTCAGTTACAACCAGGGTTTCACCAGTGGAACAAATCTAGCTGTGGGCTTCAATAACTCTCGGACAACCACTAACAGTCTGTTCAACAGCCTTAGTCCGCAGCTAACGTCGAGCTTCAGAGCTACCGTGCAACAGCATCTGCTGCAAGGGCTAGGCTGGAATCTGAACGCACGTTTTATCCGCATTGCGCGCAACAATCGCGAGATCACTGATGTCGCTTTTCGCAACCAGGTGATTGAAACTGTCTCCCAGATTGAGAACATCTATTGGGATTTGGTCAACGCGTACGAGAGCGTCAAGGCCAAAGAACGCGCAGTTGCTCTGGCGCAGAAGACACTTTCGGACAATCAGAAGCAGGTGCAGATCGGGACGCTCGCGCCTATCGAAGTAGTTCGCGCGCAGAGTCAGGTTGCTGCCAACCAGCAGCAGTTGATAGTGGCCCAGACCAATCTTCAGCTCCAGCAGTTGCAGATGAAGAATGCAATTTCCCGCAGCTTGAACGACCCAATGCTCGCTGCCGCTCCCGTCATTCCCACAGACACGGTGGCGATTCCTGCACAGGAACCTGTAGAGCCTGTTCAGGATCTCGTCAACGATGCGCTCTCCCATCGTCCGGATCTTGCGCAATCGCGTATTGATCTGACGAATCGCGAAATTAACCGCAAGGCTGCAGGAAATGGAGTGATGCCGTCGCTGGATTTGGTCGCCTTCTACGGAGCAAGCGCCTTGGGAGGTGCTCAGAATCCAATAGCCACATGCGGCAACGGCGCTCCCAGTTCCTTCTGTACTCCGCCTGGAAGAATTCCGACGCACTCTTACGGTGGCACCTTTGGCGACCTTTTTGACAGTAGTTCGCCGGACAAGGGGATCGGATTGCAGTTGAATATTCCAATCCGAAATCGCTCCGCGCAGGCGGACCAGGTGCGATCGGAACTCGAACTGCGGCAGGCGCAAATGCGTCTTCAGCAGTTGGAAAACCAGGTTGTAATCTTCGTGCGCAATGCGCAGTTTGCCGTCCAGCAGAATCGTGCGCAGGTAGAAGCGGCGGACAAGGCCCTCGAGCTGGCGCAGCAGAGTCTCGAGTCCGAGCAGAAGAAATATGCGTTGGGCGCATCCACCAACTTCAACGTCCTGCAGACCGAGACAGATTTGGCTACCGCCGACAGCAATCGCGTTGCTGCGCGCACGGCGTATGAAAAATCGCGGGTCGAACTTGATCGCGTGACAGGAGCTACAATCATGCGAAACGGCATCGTGCTCGAAGATGCATTCACTGGCCGAGTCACGCAGCAGCCGGTGGTTCCCTATGTCGCTCCGCGGACCGACATTAGCCCAACACAACAACAGCAAACGCCGCAGGCATCGATGCAGAACCAGAATGGAATGCCTTCAGGTCAGCAATCGCCAAAGTGATCGGCGTTCGTCTGACAAACTTGAAAGGGCGGCCTTCGGGTCGCCCTTTTTTCGTTCCCTGAGATTGTTCTTTGTGAGCTTTCGAGCTAGCCGCTATCCTGACGTGCGATGACCTTGTCGGTCGTGATCATCACCCGCGACGAAGAAGCGAATATCGGACGTACGCTCGCGAGTGTCTCGTGGGCGGACGAGCGCATCGTCGTTGACTCCGGCTCAACCGATCGCACGCGCGAGATCGCCTCTCATTATGGCGCGAGAGTATTTGAAGAGCCATGGAAGGGATACGCCGAGCAGAAGAACTCGGCTATTGCAAAATCGACATGCGACTGGGTGCTTTCTCTCGATGCCGACGAGGCGGTCAGTTCCGAGCTAGCTTCTGAGATCATGAATGTCGTTCGATTCGCGAATTCAGCGGATGGCTACTTCATCCCGCGTCGAAATCTATTTCTTGGCAAATGGATACGTTACGGCGGCTTCTACCCTGATCCCAAACTTCGCTTATTCAGGCGCGGCAAAGGCGCGTTCGAACATCGCGAGGTTCACGAGAACATGAGTGTAAGAGGCGCCACTGCGAAGCTCAACGGTGTCCTCGTCCACCATGCCTATTCAACCTTGACTGAATACATTTCGACGATGAACCAATATTCGTCTCTCGGGGCGGAAGCGTTGCGGAAACACCGCGAAGGATCCGGCAAGTCATTGCCCTCCTTCGTGACCAATGTCGTGCTGCGGCCAATGATGAATTTCTTTTGGAACTATGTCATGCGCGGCGGATTCCTGGACGGCAGGGAAGGACTGCTGCTGCACCTCTATCACAGCGCGTATGTAAGCTGGAAGTACGCGAAGTTGTGGGAACTGCAGCGTGCGCCAGACGCCAAACAGAAATAAAGGCTCGAAGACAAATGCTGGACTTCAACCAATTCGAGGTACTCACCTTCGACTGCTACGGAACACTGATCGATTGGGAGACTGGGATTCTGATCGCGTTGCGCCCGATATTGTCGAATCACGGTGTCAACGTGAGCGATGGCACGCTCCTGAAGGCCTATGCCGAAGCAGAGACCACGGCGGAATCTGGACCGTTCAAGCCCTATCGACAAGTGCTGCAGGAGATTGTGGAAGCGCTGGGACGAAAATTTTCCTTCGGTGCCTCATTAGAAGAACAGCGGGCTCTGCCGGATTCGATTAAAAACTGGCAGCCGTTTCCGGACACGGTGACTGCATTGAATCGCCTGCATGGCAAATTCAAACTTTCCATCATTTCCAATATTGACGACGATCTGTTCGCGGCCAGCGCGGCATTGCTCCAGGTTCCATTTGATTTCGTGACTACCGCCCTCGAAGTACGGAGCTATAAGCCATCGCTCAACAATTTCGATCAGGCACTAAGGAAGATGAGGAGGGACAAGAAACACGTTCTTCATGTGGCACAGAGCCGGCACCATGACATTGAACCGGCCAATAGACTGGGCATCCATTCCGTGTGGGTCAATCGTCGATTCGGGAAGCCAGGCACCGATGATGGTGCGAGCGGATATTCGTCTGCGATTCCCGATGTTGAAGTGCCCGATCTGCGGACGCTCGCAGACATGGCCGGGTGCTAAACCCATCTGGAAAACGCGGCTGAAGCAACGAAAAAGCCGCCCGGCAACTCAGGCGGCCTTTTCTTAAGGGAGAATAGTTCCAACGGAGGCAAAGCCATCAGAACTTTCTGGACGAAATCTTATGGTCGTGCACAGGGGGTGTCAAGCGAATTCTGTGGAGCAAATGCCTCTGTTTTCAACTACTTGCAAAATTTGCTCCTGCACCATAAACGCGACATGTAGAAGCCTTAATTTGGCGCACCGAGCGCTAAGCCGAGCAGATTCAGCTCCTTAGGCGCGCGCACGACTGATTACCGTAAATTCAGTGTGATCAGGCTTGCGTCTTCCGGCCGGTCCACGAACCTCTCTGGATAGAAGCGCTTTAGCAGCACTCGTATTCCGCCAAAGGCAATTCCGAAGAACAAAGCGAAGGCGAGAATCACTCCAATCAGGCTGAAGACAGCTACGATCAGGTTGCCGATATTGTTCTTCTTGGAAAGGAAGGTGGGCTCATTGTAAGTAACGTCTGCTTCCCAGTTCACAGACGCGAGCAGAGATCTCGCCTCAGATCCTGAAATGTCGCCGCTCACAATCGCGAGAAGTGGCCCGCTGCGCTTGATCTGAAAATTCCCCAGTCCATTCGATTCTAGGTTTGGTCGGTCCTGTTCGATTTTGCGAAGCTGTGCTCCGGCGATCTGCGGAGTTGGATACGAGATCAGCATCAGCTTTGCTCTTCCCGAATCGCTTTTATATTGCGCAGTGAGAATCTCGGGACTCTTTGAGAAATCAATCGCCGATGCAGGAATAGGCGCTCCGATTGCAACGTATGATCTCTGGCCGACGGCATACTTGACTGAATGTTGGATGAAGCTCGGCTCTGGTAGCCATTTCGGCAAATCGGGCAAATGGGCAACCTGCGGCGCTGGACGGGGAAGATCGTCTGCCAGCTCTCGCATCTCGGCTGCAGACATCGCATTTACGCGATCAAGTTTTACTTCGACGACGATGTTGCCTTCAAGAAACTGAACGCGATCGCCTGCCGACTCGCCAAACTGACCGATGGTCTCCGTCTGCATTCCTGGCTGACTGTAGAGCGTGTAGGCGGCATAAGCTCCAGTCGCATCCTCGAAGCGTGCGGCTTTGACCGTCAAGGTTCGAGAAGGAGCCTTGCGGTAGGCTGCGGTCTCTTCATCGTGGAAGCCATATTCTCTTAACGCGGCAGAGTTGTTCGGATCGACGTTACCCGGATCGTTGTTCAGTTTCAGGGTAGAAGCATCCTGCTCCCAGCCGGCAAAGGCCTTGGGGAGGACCGGCGTAGTCGCCGCGGCAGCGGTCGTGATCACAATCAGGATAGAAAGTAGAAGCTGTGAGACAACTCTCATGTTGGAATGATCGGGACCCCAGGGTTGGAACTAGTCTATTAGACGCCGGTCGCGCCCAGCGGGATTCTGGTGGCACACTCCTGATATTTGCCTATCCCGCGCCCGCGGCCTGGAGTATCTGTCGGCCGTTGCAGTATCCTGAATGGATGGTTTCATCCCTTCCGGCGCGCGATCAGGAACTGGTGCAGATCGTGGACGCAGCTCTAGCCGACGCGGCCCACCGCGCCGGTACGTGGCTGGTTTGCCGCGAGGGTTGTACTCAATGCTGCGTTGGAGCTTTCAAGATCAACAGCTTGGACGCCGCCCGTCTCAGACAGGGTTTCAACGAACTTCTCTTGCATACCCCAAGGCGAGCCCAGGAGGTCCGCCGGAGAGCTCAGGAGTGTTGGGCGCGTGTTTCTCACGATTTCCCCGGGGACCTCAACACCGGCATCCTCGATCTAGCTCCCGAGGCAGAAGAGCGCTTTGAGGAGTTTGCCAACGACGAGCCTTGTCCCGCGCTGGATCCGGCAACGGGAAGCTGTGACTTGTATGCGTCACGCCCGATAACATGCCGAATATTCGGACCGCCCGTGCGCAATGCCGATGGTCTAGGCACTTGCGAATTGTGCTTCCACGGAGCAAGCGATGAACAGATCGCCGCTTGCGAGATGACGCCCGACCCAAACCACCTTGAAGACGAGTTGTTACAGCAAATCGAGCGAAACGGCGAACCTCGTGAGACGATCGTGGCCTTCGTCCTGGCCCAATGAAGCTGAAGCTGCTTCAGGTAGGCGAACCGGTACTGCGCCAGCAGGCACGCACGCTCACTCGGGAAGAAATCGTGTCACCGGCGATCCAAGACCTGATCGCATCGATGCGTGAGACCTTGCGTGAAGCCCCGGGCGTAGGGCTAGCGGCGCCTCAGATCGGTGAGTCCGTACAGCTCGCGATTATTGAAGACCTCCCGGAGTACTCGCACGAAATCTCGGCGGAAGATTTAGCTGCGCGGCAACGCCAACCGGTGCCGTTCCAGGTGATTGCCAATCCCAAACTCAGAATCATTAACGGAAAGTCGGCTGAGTTTTTCGAAGGCTGCTTGAGTCTGGCAGGTTTTACTGCGTTAGTTCCTCGCGCTTCGGAGGTTTTGGTGGAGTGCCTGGACGCGAACGGACAAGCCACCGTAATTCGCGCGTCGGGATGGTATGCGCGAATCCTGCAGCACGAGATCGATCACCTGAACGGCGCAATCTACATCGATCGCATGTACCGGCGGACGTTCATGTCGGCCGAGAACTACAAGGAACACTGGAAGACGCAATCCATTGAAGCCGTCAAAGGACGTCTCGGCGACCGCCAACCCTAAAAGCCTGACTTCTTGCCGTCCGTTTTTGTCGTTACCGTCACCTCCGGTGCAGCATTGTGGGTCGGATCTGGCACTTGCTGAATGTTCGGCGTTCCGGTACCCACTAGCTTCAGCCGAGGACGTTGATTTAACGCATTCAGCAATTCGCGAGTGATGTGATCGTCAATCTCAGCCGCGTTGTCCAGCAGCAGCGGATAACGGATCACCACTTCCAACCCGCCCTGCGTCAATTGCAGACGGCTCACCGGCTTGGGCATCGGCACGCGCATATTGAGCGATTGCTGCATCTGTCGATGCTCGCGTTCGATCTCTTTCTTGTAGGTGTCGTAAACCTTCTCTACTGCCTCGAGGAGCCGCGACTCTGCCATTTGGATGTCACTCTCAGCTGCGAGCGTCAGTTTCACCTCGTGCCAAACAAAGTTGGTACCCGGGATCTGTTTGAAGAAGCTGGCCGTTGGCTGAAAGACAATCGAATTGGAGAACACCACGACGCGCCCGGTCGGATGCATCGAAGTTCCTTCACCAGAAAGCTCCATGAGATGGATCCGAATCAGGCCGATGTCCATCACGTCTCCGGTAATCCCCGAAATCTGGACGCGGTCTCCCATACGAACGCCATAACGTCCGATCAAGAAGAAATATCCTGCGACCGCCAAAATCACGTTCTGTAAAGCGACAGCGATTCCAGCAGTGATCAATCCAGCGAAGGTCGCGAGCGAGCTGATCTCTGTGGCCAATGCGAATGCGATGGTCGTCGCCACAACGAACCAGAGCACAATGCGCCGCAGCAGGAGGAACTGACTCCGGCGGCGGTAGTCCTGAATGTAACGGAAGGTTGCCTTCTTCCAGACTTCCGACAGCGTAAAGAAAATTCCGAGCACGGCAGTCAGGATGATGAGACGAATGCCCAGATTCTTGAACTCAGCCGTGTACTGGCTCTTCAACAAGTCACGCCAGCGCGCCAGGTTGTTCTTGTAGAGATCGAGCAACATGCCCTGCTTGCTCAAGGGCACTACGAGGGCCGAAACCTGCTTGAATTGCGCGGTGAGACTGTCGAGCTCGCGGCGCTGTTGCTGCAGGGTCGCGGTGTCGCTCGTGTCCGCCTCTTTTGCCAGCACGTCCCCGCGTTGAACCGCGGCCACCAGTGCTTTGACCAGGGGCGCTCGAAGACTCTGCACACTTTGCGCAAGTGCGTCAGTGCTCTTGCTGGTGCGGTCAAGTGTGCTGATTTTGCCTGTGAGTGAGAACAGGTCAGTAATCAGCGCGAGAATGCCCGCCGGTTGCTCGCGCCGGGTGCTTGTAATGCTCGTCGGTGTCGATGTGGTGGGGGCGCTTTTCTGCGTGGACTCTTGCGTCGAATCTGAGGTTGTGCCCGAGACTTCCGGCACGGATCTCTGCAGCTCTTGCACTTGCGCCAGCAAGTTGTTGCCGCCACCTGATGCCCCCGAGCTCATGAACTGAAGGATGTTGTGAAGTACCTCGCTGCGGGCCTGCGCCAGATCGAGTTCGGCTTGCGTCTCGTCAAGGGTGGCTTGCAGGTTCTTGCGGGCCGCGCCTCGGGCCGTCGCGAGTTTTTGCCGAAGGGTTTCGATCTCGCCCTGCGTTTCCTTCGCCTGGTTGTCAGCTTTTGCGGTGGCCTGGATGAGGGCCTGATATCTGCTGTTGCCTGCGGCTGCATTTACGTCTTTAGTCTGTGCCGCGATGTTCTGCGCCTCGGCCCGCGCAAAATCGAACGAGAGCCGCGCGATCTGCCTCGCGAGCTGGCGGTTGTCATTTACGAAGAGCACATCGGCAGGATCGGCTGCGAGTTGCTCCTCAACCCCGAGTTGCCGATACCAGTCGATGCTCTGATTCAGGTACGAGATGACCTGTTGAGCGTCAGGAGTGGGGGTTGCAAACTGTGCAGTCGGAGCCTGGGCCGAAGTTGCCCCGCTCGCGAGAATGGTGGCGACCAGAAGCGCTGTAGAAAAGAATCGAATCGTGAACTTACCCTTCTGACGGATTAGTTTGATTTTATCGGAGTGGGCCAATGCGAGTGGCGCAGCTGGGCGCCGATTTCTCGGTAATTGCGAGATTCCGGCCAGCTACTGCGCTCGAACGTGCATCTCAGGAAGCGGAAGCCCCGGGTCAACTTTCAATGTTCAAGAGCAC
>CAZLIE010000026.1:0-14969 GCA_964559345.1 uncultured Terriglobales bacterium | reverse complement strand
GCCGCGAGCGCCGCCGCTCGAAAAAAGAGCACGAGAGCATTCTTCCTCAGCTTGACGCTCGTACTTTGTTTGGCTTCGTTTCCCTCGCCAGCCCAGAACTCAGGAGCTAGCGGCCTCTCTTTGTATTCGCAGGCCATCCGCGAAGTAAGCCCCGCGGCCAGAATGCGCGAGATGGAACAGTTCCTCTCTTCTTCGCCGGACAGCAGTCTGCGCCCTGATGCGCTCGAGTTTCTCGTTTGGGACTCGATGCAATTACGCGATCCGGCTGCCAGACAACGCTGGTCAAAAGAGTTGTTGCATGTTTCCCCGCAGAACCCTTTGGCGACAGCGGGCATAATTGCGGACCAGCCGTCGCCTGCCAGCGTGACTCCGGCGCAGATCGAGCATTTGCAAAACTCGCTCGCGAAAATAGCTGAACTCCACAAACCTGAGGGCATGATTGCCGCCGAGTTTGCTCTGCTGAAGCAGCATGTCTATGTTGAGCTCTCCGGCGCAACCGGTCTCGTCTATCTCTATAGAAAAGACTACGTGAGCGCCCAGAGCTATCTGCGTCCTGCGGTCTCGATGCGTCCCAACGATTCTCGCTACGTTTATGGCTTGGCGATGGCGCTGTTACAGGCGAAGAATCCGGACTCGGCGAATGGCTTCTGGTATCTCGCGCGAGCGGTGAATCTGACCGCAGCAACCCCCGAGGGAAGGCGAATCGCGCAGTTTGCGCGGGACAAGTACGTGAGCAACGGCGGCAACAATGCCGACTGGAACAAGTTTGTCGCGGTCACGTCGTTCGGCACTCCGAATCATGTCGCCGTAGTGGCCGACAAAGCTCCGGTTCAGGCGCCCACGCCCGCTGCGGCAATGATGACCTCGGTTCCTCCGCTGCGAACTAGAGCCGCAAAAGAACCCGACAATGACGAAACAGTCTCTCAATCTCGGCGTCATCTGCCTCCATCGACCGATCCGGTCTCGCTGGGAATTCTCGTCGAAACTTCATTATTGAAAGGCGAAAATCGAAAGGCAATTGTCTTCGGATTGAGCGATCTTGCGCGTCATCTGCGCGACAACGACGAAGCTTTCATCATGGCCTTCAGCGATCAGCTCGACTTCCAGCAGGACTTGACCAGTCAGGACCAATTGCTCGAAGAGGCCTTGGACGAAATTCGGCCGAAATCAGGCGCGGCCCTTCTGGATGGAGTTGCATTTGCTGTCGAGCACCTCGAGCGGGTCGGCAGGAACAAGAACCGTGTCCTGCTCGTGATATCCGACGGACGCAACGACGCACATCATGAAAGTGGCGCCGAGCCTTTAAACACGCATAATGCCGACGTTCGCATCGATTGCATCGCGGTCGACAGCGGCCAGGGTGCGGACCGTGCGTTCCTGCAGCGGCTGGCGCAATACTCAGGAGGCAAAGTGTCCTACGCCTCCGATCCGGAACAGTTGCGCGTAGCCACTCTGCGCATGGCCCAGAGCATAGGCATCTATTTTCCGGAATAGATTCCTCGGGATGCTTCCACGTCGTTTCGTAAGCGAGTTCATGCAATGCGCTCCGCCGTTTGCTCCCCCGTCGAGCAGTCCTATAGAATCGTGAGTTTTCCGCTCGGTGTTTGACTGGCCTGTAGGTTCTCCGAAAAGTTTCGTACGCAAGTCTGCGCTCACTGAACAAGGGCGCGTTTCTTCGGGGTGGAGCACGGGCGTCTTCAGCGGCAACAAAAAGTGCTATGAAAATTCACGAGTATCAGGCCAAGAACATCCTCGCCAAATATGGTGTCGCGATCCCTCGCGGCGAAATGGCTATGACCCAGGAAGAAGCCTTTGAGATCGCCAAGGGGCTGATATCTGCCGGAGCTAGCGGCATTGTGGTCAAGGCTCAGATCCATGCTGGCGGTCGCGGCAAGGGTGGTGGGGTGAAGCTGGCCAAGACCGCCGAAGAGGCTCAGCAACTCGCCGGGAAGATCCTGGGCATGCAGCTGGTCACGCATCAGACCGGACTCCAGGGACAAAAAGTCCAACGGCTTCTTGTGGAAGAGACGCTTCCCATTGAACGCGAACTCTATCTTGGAATCGTGCTAGACCGCGCGACCGAAAGACTGGTGATGATGGCATCGGCGGCCGGGGGCATGGAGATCGAGGAAGTTGCCGCGAAGGATCCCACAGCCATTCTGAAGGAGCCGATCGATCCGGCGGTGGGATTCCAGAGCTTCCAAGCGCTCAAGCTTGCGTTTGCTCTTGGTCTGAAGACGCAACAGGTCAACCCGGCGGCCCAGTTGATGAGTGCGCTTTATCGCGCATGCGTCGATACCGACGCCTCGCTGTGCGAGATCAATCCATTGATCACTACTGCGGACGGCCGCGTGTTTGCTCTCGACGCGAAGATGAACTTCGATGACAACGCGCTGTTCCGCCACAGAGACATCAAGGACCTGCGCGACACGGCGGAAGAAGATCCGCTCGAAGTAGAAGCCTCCAAGTACAACCTGAATTACATTCGCCTGGATGGGAACATTGCCTGCATGGTGAATGGGGCCGGGCTTGCCATGGCGACGATGGACATCATTCAGTACGCCGGAGGCATGCCTGCGAATTTTCTGGATGTCGGCGGCGGGGCAAATGCCGAGCAAGTCGAGCACGCATTCGAGATCCTGCTCAGCGACAAGAATGTGAAAGCGGTGTTGATCAATATCTTCGGCGGCATTCTTCGCGTGGACACCTTGGCGAAAGGCGTTGTCGAGGCTGCGAAGAAGACGAAGATTGCGCTGCCTGTCGTTCTGCGTCTCGAAGGAACCAACGTGGAGCAAGGCCGCGAGATTCTAAAGCAGTCAGGGTTCAATTTCATCGTCGCCGAAACGATGAAAGATGCGGCGGAAAAAGTAGTCGCGGCGGCGAGATAACACAAGCAATAAGCATTAGCTAAAAACGAAATGTCCATACTTGTAGATAAAAGCACGCGACTCATTGTCCAGGGGATTACCGGACGCGAGGGCACATTCCACGCTAAGGGTTCCGCGGAGTATGGGACCACCGTTGTCGGCGGCGTAACCCCGGGCAAAGGCGGCACGATGCATGAAGGTTGGCCAGTCTTCAACACCGTGGAAGAGGCGCGGGAGAAGACCGGCGCAAACGTCACCATGATCTTCGTCCCACCTCCGTTTGCGGCCGATGCCATCATGGAGGCCGCCGATGCCGGCATGCCGCTCATCGTCTGCATCACGGAAGGAATTCCCGCGATGGACATGGTGCGAGCGTGGGAGTACCTGAAAGGGAAGAGCTCACGCCTGATCGGCCCCAACTGTCCAGGCATCATCTCGCCGGGCAAGTGTAAGGTTGGCATCATGCCCGGCCGCATTCACAAGCAAGGCAACGTCGGAATCGTCTCGCGCTCCGGCACGCTCACGTACGAGGCGGTCTATCAGCTCTCGCAGCGCGGAATCGGGCAATCCACGGCAATCGGTATCGGTGGCGATCCGATTATCGGCACAAGCTTCGTGGACGCGCTGAGCTTGTTCAACCAGGATCCGGATACTGAAGCCGTAATCATGATTGGCGAGATCGGCGGCAACGCCGAAGAGACCGCAGCCGAATTTGTGAAGAAGCACATGCGCAAGCCGGTGGTCTCGTTCATTGCCGGTCAGACAGCTCCTCCCGGACGCCGCATGGGCCATGCGGGCGCAATCATCTCCGGCGGTCACGGCACGGCGAGCGAAAAAATTAGAGCTCTGGAGGCGGCCGGTATTCAGGTTGCAAAATCACCGGCTGTGATCGGCGAGACCCTGGCGCAGGCGATAGGCGCGGTTCGCGCATAACGCAATTTCTACCTCATGAATTTATTGAAGGACTCATAAGAACGAATGAAGACCCTGCAACGCACATTCAGCATCATTAAGCCGGACGCAGTAGCGAAAGGCGCGACCGGCGACATTCTCAGCATTCTCCAACATGCCGGCTTCAGTATTCTGGGCATGAAGATGCTCGAGATCACGAAACCACAGGCTGAAGGCTTTTACGCAGTCCACGCGAGCCGCCCGTTTTTCGAGTCGTTGACGAACTTCATGTCCTCGGGGCCGATCGTAGCGTTGGCTCTGGAGAAAGAGAACGCCATCGCCGACCTTCGCAAGCTGATGGGCGCCACGGATCCCACTAAGGCTGAGGCAGGGACAATCCGTAAGAAACATGCGGCCAGCATCGAAGCGAATGCCATCCACGGATCCGACGCTGAGGAGACGGCCCGTTTTGAAATCAGCTATTTTTTTGCGGGCTACGAGCTGACGAGTTAGTGCTCAATGCGCGGGAAGGAGGTTAACAAATGCCAGTCATCCAGATCACTCTCTTGAGGGGCCGCAGCGTGGAACAGAAGCGCAGGATGGCGGCGCGTCTCACCGACGTGCTGGTGGAAGAAGCCGGAGCAAAGCGCGAGGCCATAACCGTGACCTTCGTAGAGGTCACAAAGGAAGACTATGCCAGCGCAGGTGTACTGCTTGCCGACAAAACATGATGTCCGGTTTTAAGACGTCGTAACCGGGGCGACCGCGTGTACCTGCTCTACGATTGCCTCCGCATCAATCTTGTATTTAGCCAGTAGTTCTTCTGGTTTACCGCTGTGCGGCACTTCGCGAACCGCCAGACGATACACCTTCACGCCTTCCGGTCCCACCGCCTCTGAAACCGCGTCGCCAATTCCTCCCGCCGGGTAATGATCTTCAACAGTGATGATGGTGTTATTCGTGTCGGCAGCAGCCTTGAGCAAAGTGTCGGCATCAACTGGGCGGACGCTGAACAGATCGATCACGCGAATGGAAATGCCCTGCTTCTTAAGTTGATCGTGCGCCTTGAGGGCCTCGGTGAGAGTGATTCCTCCGGCCACGACAGTCACCGCGTCTTCATTGCTCTTGCGCACAACCTTGGCTTTGCCGATTGCGAACTTCTCGTCGTTCGGATAGATGGCTGGCTGCTTAGGGCGTCCCGCGCGAACGTACACGATTCCTTTTTCGGAAGCGGCAATATCCATTGCATACCAGGCGCTGACGGGATCGCTGGGGTAGAGCACGATGGAATTTGCCATGGCGCGGAAGAGGCTGATGTCCTCAAGTCCCATCTGAGACGAGCCGTCTTCACCAATGGACACTCCAACGTGTGTCCCATAAAACTTGACGTTCAGATGCGCGAGTCCGGCCAGGCGGATGAAATCCGCCGCGCGCGTCAGGAAGCATGCGAAGGTTGACGAGAACGCGATCTTGCCAGTAGCCGCGAATCCCATCGCCATTCCGACCAGGTTTTGTTCCGCGATGTATCCTTCAAAAAACCGATTCGGCGCTACCTTCTGAAAGAACTCAGTAAACGTGGAGTTCTCGACGTCACCGTCTGTGCAGACAACGTTCTCGTTGATCTTGCCCAGCTCGGCGAGAGCGTGACCGGCAGCTTCGCGAGTGGCGACCTCTTTGCCCAACTCATACTGCGGAGCATTGATGTGGCGATAGGGTCCGTATTGCTTCGCTTTGCGAGAAAAGTTCTTCGGCTTGGGCGGCGGAGCACTGGTTTTGACGAATTGCGCTTCCAGCTCGGCAATCGCTTTCTCTGCTTCATCCTTCTTCAGAGCTTTGCCGTGCCAGCCCTCTTTGTCCTCAATGAAGGAAACGCCTTTGCCTTTGAGAGTCCGCGCCAGGATGACGGTGGGCTTGCCCTTGGTGTTCTTCGCATTGTCGAACGCCTCGAGCAGTTGCTGGACATTGTGACCATCGACCACCAGCGCATTCCATCCGAAAGCAGACCACCGAGCCTGATAGATCCCCATGTGGTGCTGAAGCATCGTCGGCTGACTTTGTCCAAGACGGTTTACGTCCACGATCGCGCAGAGATTGTCCACTTTGTGGAAACTCGCGACTTCAGCAGCCTCCCAGACTGAACCTTCGGCGTTCTCGCCATCGCCGAGTAGAGCGTAAGAACGAAAACCGGTGCCGTCCACTCGCGCATCGAGCGCCATGCCCAGAGCAACGCAAATGCCTTGTCCCAGAGATCCAGTGGGAACGGAGACAAATTTCAGTACCGGCGTCGGATGTCCCTCCAGATCAGAGTTCAACTGTCGCAAGGTGAGCAGCTTTTCTCTGCTGATGTATCCCAGTTCCGCCCACGTGGAGTAAAGGACGGGCGCAGCATGACCCTTGGACAGCACAAATTTGTCATTAACCGGGTTGGCAGGATCCTGCGGATCGAATTCCATGACGGAAAAAAACAATGTGGCCATAATCTCGGCGGCCGACATGGAACTCGTGGGATGACCGCTGCCGGCAGCGGTGGTGGCGCGTATGGAATCGATTCGAAGTTGGGTGGCGATATTGTGCAGAGAGTCAAGAAGGTCTTTCGAGTTGGGCACGGGGGATCTCCGCTCTGGATTGGAATGCGGAACCCAACAGTTTAATTTTCAGTGGAGAGGAAGGTCAACGTGGCCGCGAGATCCGCAATCGGACAACGATCGAAGACTGGAGATGAACGCAGAGCTAAGCGAGAGTAACTCGTTGTGGAATTGCAGAGGGAGCCAGTGATGGAGTCGCTAATTGAACACTCGCGACGTGTTTCTCATACGCGGCGCGTTCTGCGGTCCAAGCGCGAAATGTGGGGAGCACTTGGCGTGCGGCCGTCTCGCCGACTTTCACGAGCTCAAGCGCCTTGGGAAAATCGTCAAAGGCGTAAGCGCTGACATCCGGCTCGATTACCATGTCGGCGTGAGCTTGCCATAGACAGGTCATGTTTGCCTGTGCGATGGAGAAGCATTGCCCAATCACTTCCAACACGTGCCGTGGGGTCTTCTGCACCCAATGAGCACCAAAGTAAACTGCGGCCACCCGATTGGCACCCATCGCCTTTAGTGGTTGCGCTGGCACAGCATGTCCCAGCAGACCATCCACCATCAACTTGCCTTCCACGCTTACTGGTAGAAAGACACCGGGATATGCGCAGCTCGCGCGTACGGGGTCGATCAGTTTGCCCTCGGTGAATACGACCGGCTCTCCAGTGACGAAATTGGTCGCAGTCACCGCGAGTGGAATACGCAGTTCCTCAAACGTCTTCACTTTGAGGATTTTGTGCAGGAAGCCGGTCATGCGGTCGTTGGTGCATAGGCCGAAGCGGGAGATGGTATAGCGGGCAAAGTCCTTGAAACGGACTATGGAAGCGATCTCTTCCAATTCTTTGGCGGAAACGCCACTGCAATAGGCGGCGCCGATTACCGCGCCGACGCTCGTCCCGGCGATGAAGTCAAGCGCGATGCCTTCTTCTTCCAAAACCTTGAGCACACCGACGTGGGCCAGGCCGCGGGCGAATCCGCCGCCCAGCGCGAGTCCAATGCGGCAGGGTCTCGGTTCCTCCTGGCGGGATATCGGAGGAGAGCTCTTGGCGTCACGTGTCAGAGCTCGTACGGACTTCTGAATGCCGTCCAGGAATTTCACGGGAACCCTCCCGGCAGCGCAAAGCCAGCGCTGTCACTAAATTATGATGCTCAGGTGACACACTGAAGATGCAGGTGTGAGGGTTACTTTGGTTGGTACCGAACGCCCAGACGGGCAATTTCAGCCGCCGCTGTGACCAGCAAGGATCGTGCGCACAGTGCTTTCCGTGACTCAGGTTCCGTTCTAGAAGGGGATATCTTCGTCCGTTATGCCGGCGTGGGCAACATCATCGGAAGCGGGATGGCTCTGGTCGTAGCCGCCTCCGCCGGCCGACGCGCCACGTGAAAATCCACGTGAACCGCCGCCACCCTCAGCTTCACCTTCACCCCGGCCACTCAAGAGGACGAGATCGTTGGCGACGATCTCGGTTTTGTACTTCTTTTGACCGGTCTCCTTGTCGTCCCAGGAACTGGTCTGAAGGCGACCCTCGATGTAGAGCTTCGATCCTTTTTTGACGTACTCGCCGACGATCTCAGCCAATCGCTGCCAGGCAACGATGTTGTGCCATTCGGTGCGATCCTGCCATTCGCCGCTCTTGTCCTTGAATCGCTCATTGGTAGCGAGGGAGAACTTGGCAACGGCCGTCCCGCTGGGCGTGTACTTAACTTCGGGGTCCTTGCCGAGGTTCCCGATCAAGATCACTTTGTTGACGCTCTTAGGCATGGCTGTTGCTCCGGTCGGAAGTGAATCCGCTCAATATAGCAAACGTGTAGGAATTTCACCATCGACCGGAGGCGAAACCGGCCGTGGTTAATCCTTGAATGTCACCTTCATATTGTCCACGAACACATGGTATGGAGTGCTGCTGGCATTCAAATCGACCTGGAACGCCGCTGTGAACTCATTCCCGGTGCCGGTTTGGGTAGCTTCATGCGTGATGTTGGCGTCATGCCTCTGCCCGTCAACGATCAGGGCGTCGTGGACCACCTGAGTTCCCGCTGCATGATACAGCGCGGTGATGTGGTGCCATCGATCAGGAGAGAAACGATTCAGATTGATTGCAGTCGGCTCCCACACCTTGGTCGTGTAATTGAAGACTCGCCACGTGTTGCTGGCATAGTCGGCTTGCCAGGCAAAGTTGTAGGTGAATCCGTTCACCGTCTGCTGGCATTCGAACTCAAGGGCCTGAGGGGCATCGACGTACTGTCCGGGCACGAATAGATCGAAATCGTACTGTAAATAGGTGACCGGATTCGGAATGATGGGCTGCTCGATGAAGTAGTAGCCGCCGGTGTAGGCTGGTCCGCCATTCACGTAAAAGTCCGTAGAGTCGCCGCTAAGGCTCGGGTTCGAGATTCCTTGCGTCAAATTGTAGTCGGGGCCGGTTCCGGTCCCTCCCTGGTTTCCGCAGCCGCCGCACGTCCGCCACCCTGATTGACTCTGGAGGCTGGCATACACCATCGCTCCAGCCGGAGCTGGATTGGACTGGGGCGCAGGCGCTGGGGCGGGTGTAGGTGCAGGCGTCGAGTTCCCGTTCGTTGTAGAGGTCGTATTGCTGGAGCTCCCGGTGGAGTTGCTAGAGCTTCCTCCGTTGAAGCTGGAGGTCGAGCTGGCAGTGGCGCTGGAACCGGAGGTGCTGGACGTTGCGCTGCTCACATTGGAGCCCGCAGAGAATGCTGAAAACGGCTTTGCCGCTCCTGAACCGCATCCGGTTATAAGAACCGCCGCAATAAGGCCGGCACTGAGTTTGAGGATTACTTGGATAGCAAAGCGCAATTTGAGAGACCCCGAATCTGAGAGTTCAGTTAACAGAACTGAAACTATGTGGGGATCAACTCTGGCTATATCGAGCGGGGGGTCTAGCTTGTTGCGGAAAGAGTCTTAACGCCTTCTAGGTGAGCCTCGTAATCCTGGAGGGTTAAGCTTTTTGGGCGTCGGCTATGTAAAAATCTGGTACAGCATGAGATAGACGATGACCCCGGTCACGGACACGTACATCCAGATCGGATACGTCCAGCGCGCGATGGCACGGTGACGGTCAAAGCGCCTTCTGAGGGCGAATGTGAGAGTAATCAGAATGAGGGGAACGACCAGGCCGGCGAGAATTGTGTGCGATATCAGGATAGAAAAGTACAGCGGGCGCGACCAGCCGCGTCCGCGAAAGTGCACCGATCCCACGTGGAAGTGGTAGTAGAGATAGCAACCAAGAAAGACGCAAGAGACGAGGAAGGCCGTCATCATTAGGACGCGATGTCGAACAATATCGCCCCGTTTGATGAATCTGTGAGCAACGAACAGCAGGATGCCAGTGGCGCCGTTCAATGTCGCGTCGATGCGGGGAAAAATGCTGTAGTCGATGTGCAACTTGGCCTAGGCCGCCGGGCGATTGGTTCTGCGGCTGACCATCATGAATGCGAAGGCGAAGATCAGGACCGTGAAGACGCTCAGAATAGCCAGCGAGCCACTCAAGGAAAGCTGGTTCATCCCAGCAGTCTCCGGAAACAACCCAGTGCGTAGCGCATCCAGCCCGTAAGTGAGGGGATTCAGCCGCATAATCCAGCGTATCCAGCCTGAGGCGTTGTTGACGGGAAACAGCGCTCCCGAGAGCAGCCACAACGGGATGAGAAACAGGTTCACGATGGCATGGAATGCCTGCGCGGATTCCATGCGCCAGGCCAGCGCGAATCCGAGAGCGGTGAGCGAGAAAGCCATTAAGAAGACGGCAAGTACGATGACGGCAAAGCTTTCAACCGTAATGTGCACGCCCACCGCGGGCGCGAAGACCAGGAAGATCAGTCCCTGCACGGCGGACAAGGTAGTTCCGCCCAGAACTTTGCCCATCACGATGGCTGAACGCGGTACCGGCGCGACGAGCACAGAGGACAGGAAGCCCCGATCGCGGTCTTCGATGACTGACATCATGGTGAAGATCGAGGTGAAGAGCACGATCATCAGCAATGAGCCGGGGAAGAAGTATTGCAGATAATGCTGATCGGTTCCGCCGCCAGAGCGGAACGAGCTGCCGAATCCTGAGCCAATCACCAGCCAGAAAAGCAGGGGAGAGGCGATTACGCCGACGACTCGACTTTTCTGCCGATAAAATCTCACGATCTCGCGTCGCCACAGAGACACGACCGGCAGGAGGCCACTCGAGCTGTCGCGACTCGGAATCACATGCGGAATTGTTGTTGCTGCTTGTGCCATCGCTAGTGTTTCCTGCTCGCCTTGGAAGCTTCTGTGGCCTGGGCGGCCTGTGATTCCGCCCAGAAGCGGTGCCCTGTGCGGTTGATGAATACGTCTTCCAGCGTGGGACGGCTTACTGAAATCGAGCGAATCCCGCCGGGGAAGGCTTCCATGACGTCTGCGGCAAAGCGATGTCCCTGTTCACGTTCAAGGCGGACGATGTTCTCGCTAATCGAGCTGTGAATGCCGAAGCGCTGCTCGATTCGTAGCGCCAACTGTTCGGGAGTCTCGGCTTCGAATTGAATGACGTCGCCCCCGATCTCTGATTTGAGTTCAGCCGGCGAGCCGAGCCCGACGATCTTCCCCTGACTGAGAATGGCGAGTCGGCTACAGCGCTCCGCTTCTTCCATCAGGTGTGTGGTCACGAGCACGGTAACGCCTTCTCGCTCACGAAGCATGTCGAGATACATCCAGAGATCACGGCGCGCTCCGGGGTCGAGGCCGGTGGTAGGTTCGTCGAGCAGGAGCACCGACGGGCTGTGCATCAATCCTTTCGCCAATTCGACTCGGCGCTGCATCCCTCCGGAAAAAGTCTCGACCAAGTCATTGGACCGCTCCGCGAGTCCTACTCGCTCGAGCATCTCAGCAATGCGGCTCTTTAGACGAGATCCACGCAATCCGTACAGGTGTCCCTGATGCATGAGATTCTCGGCCGCGGTGAGTTTGACGTCCACGCTCTGGGCCTGAGCGACCACGCCGATGCGGCGGCGCACGTCATTGGACTGCTTCACTGGATCGAAGCCGAGGATTCTCGTGTACCCACTGGTTGGAATCATCAACGTGCTCAAGATCCGGAAGAGGGTAGTCTTGCCACTCCCATTAGGACCGAGCAGTCCAAAGATTTCCGCCGACCTCACAGCGAACGAGACATCGTCAAGCGCCACACGTTCCTCGTACCGATGTCCCAGGGACTCGACCTGAATAGCGCTGTTCAGGAAATATTCGGTAGCGGTTTCCTTGGCGGGAGGGAGCAGTATGTCGGAATCCACTCGGGCACTCATAAGCTGGGCGTGTACTTCGCCGTACACATCATTAATACGAAAAGAAGAGGAAGATAGACGATGCTGGCCCGCAACAACTCTCGTGCGAGCTTACGCGAAGCCGGATGAGGCAATCCGGATAGTACTCGAGCAAACCGCACCGCGCAGAAGAGAAATGCCAGGCTGAGAATCAGAGCTCCAAATAGATACGTCCTGGTCACGACGTGCAGATAACCGGGAAAAAGACTCACCGGGACCAACATCATCGAGTAGGCAAGCACTTCGCGAACGGTAGAGCGTCCGTCCTGTTCGACCACAGGTAGCATGCGGATACCGGCGCGCTGATAATCTTCGCGATAAAGCCAGGCGATCGCATGGAAGTGAGGGAACTGCCACAAAAAAAGGATGGCGAATAGAACTAGGCCTTCCCATTCGACTCGTCCGCGGGCCGCAGTCCATCCGAGTAGTGGCGGCATGGCCCCGGGGAGAGCTCCAATGGTCGTACAGATTGGAGAATACTTTTTGAGCGGCGTATACACCCCAATGTAGGCGGCCGCGGTTAGCACGCTCAACAATCCCGTCAAAATGTTTGTTGTCCAGGCCAGATACGCCGCGCCAAACAGGATGCACCCAATCCCGACGCCCGCCGCTTCAGCGACTCCCATGCGCCGCGATGGCAGCGGACGCTGCTGGGTACGCCGCATACGGCCGTCAACTGCTCGCTCTATTACCTGATTGAGAGCAGCTGCACCGCCCGACACCAATCCGATTCCGATTAGGGCGCAAAGCAGCTTCCACGACAGAGCACTGGTCTGACCGCGTATCGCTCCCATGTAGTAACCGGCCCAGGCGGTCATCACTACGAACGAGGTGATCCGGAACTTGAGCAGGATCGCGTAATCGCCCACACGCGAGTGCTTGCGGGCCGGAACAGGATGTAATCCCGATGCAGCTGCGGCGGTGATCGGCTGAACGGCGGTGCTCACGCGTTGATCGCCTTTCCCTGCGAGACTCGTTGGTTCATCAGGAGAGGTTCTCTGACTACGAGCCTGCGCAATTGCTCCTCGAGCACAAACGCATTTGCAAGCAGCAGTGCGCCGATGGCAACGTGAGCGACTGTTGTGCTTACCATACTTGGCAGCGGTTGCACAGCGTCCTTGCCCCAGACTACGCGCGTCAGGTAGGCGGCAAATCCAAATCCGAGTTGAAGAAACAGCAGGCCGAGCAGGGTGGCTGCGGGAATTCGGAGCGGTCGCACATGTCCGAACTTGGCGAGTACTCGAATCGCTGTCCACGCCAGAATTGCGGTCGTGAACACCGCATTCACCAAATGCGGCAAGATGCTCATGCCAGAGTGGCGGAATGAGGCGCCGAAGAAGAGTTGCAGATACACAGCGCAGATGGCGAGCAACGCCAGCATTCTTGTACCCACCGCGGCTTCGTCAAAGTGGCTCTGGCTGGCTGACTCCATCCAATCGCAGCCGGTATAGACAGCCATCAACACAGCAATCGCGAAAAGCGTCTGCCCTAGTGCGGCGTGAGCAGTCGAAATGTACCAGGGCAAGAAGTAAAGAACTGTGATCCCGCCCAACACTCCCTGCGCAATAACAGTGACGACGGCAGCAAGACTCAGCCGGCGAAGCCATTTGCGCTTTTCAGTGCGAAAGACCACCACACAAAACAGGACCGTCAGGAGTCCTACGAACTCCGCGATCATCCTGTGTGTATGCTCGAACTTGATACCCCCGACCATCGGGGGAATTTTGTAGATCGATCCGAACGAAGTCGGCCAATCGGGCACCGAGAGTCCGGCGTCTTCGCTGGTGACCAGCGCCCCAGCCATGATGAGCACGAATACGGCGCTCGCAAGCACGGCGGCGAAGGTATGAACACCACGGTGAAACTGCATAGAACCCGCAGATGACACTTCAGACTTCACTGGAAGGGCGCTTCTCCTGGAAACTTCGCTGAGAGCAGGACTGATAATTCTAACAAAGGTATCCGGCAGTTCCGCAGGAATGTAACGGCCCTGCTGAACCACTATTGAGTGAAAACGAACTCCACTTTTTTCTCGTCCTTTGCACTCACACTGATCTTCTCTGTCTGCTCGCCGAGCTTTTCGTGGACGGCGGCTATGCTGTATTCGCCGGGAGGCAGTCCGCCAATTTCAAAACTTCCGTCAGGCTTGCTGATGGCGTAGAACGGATTAGGCGCAACGTTGATGTATGCCTTCATCCACGGATGCTGATTGCACTTCACCGGGATCATCACCTCTGGACTTTTGAAAGTTCGTTCTACCGGCGTCCCCTTCGCCATCTGTGAGACGTTCCATTCCGCATTCCCCGAAGCTTGTGGCGATGGATGAATGTTGTGCATCGTCGAATCGCTGTTCACGATTTTCAGGGGCTGTCCCGGCATGAGGGCGAGCACGTGTGGCTCATACCGGCATCCGTTCTGGTCGAGCACAACTGGAGCAGACGGTGACGCGAACGTCTTTCCATTTAGACCGTCCTTCACGTACACGTATACGTTTCCAAGTCCGCCGTTGCTGCTCACGAATTGTTGGCTCATGTTGGGAGTGGAGTTTCCGTAAGCGCAGGCTGGGTCCATACCCATGTCGATCTTTGTTGGTTTGGGGACCGTACCACGGAAGTGGATCACGCCCCGAACTGTAGCTGCGGTACTCGGATCAATGGTCGAGTAGGCTGGATGCCTTTTCTGATCGTCCGAAGCGGAGGCGGGACG
Source organism: uncultured Terriglobales bacterium (assembly GCA_964559345.1). Classification (GTDB taxonomy): domain Bacteria; phylum Acidobacteriota; class Terriglobia; order Terriglobales; family Acidobacteriaceae; genus Gp1-AA112. The sequence continues at coordinate 625 of CAZLIE010000026.1, read as the reverse complement.
AGCGTTCTGGTTGCAAGCGGTGAACCCTATGCATAGCAATAGCAGAATGAAGAATCGCGAATGTATGAATTTCATTTGGCGAATGTCGATGGTGAAGGGCGCGCGCGAACAATTCTGAAAGTGCGATTGCCGTTGCGGCAGCCAAGCAAGAACAGGATCAACGCACTCCGACTGGTTCCTTGCTGGTTTCGAGCGCCTCAATTACCGCCTCGGCGAACTCAGATGTTCCCACCTTACCGCCGACGTCCTTGGTCGTCCGCTTGCCTTCGGCGTAAACCTGCTCAATGGCTGCATGCATCCGGTCAGCAGCTTCAACTTCGCCGATGTGGCGCAGCATGAGCACCGCGGACTGCATTACGGCAGTCGGATTTGCGAGATCTTTGCCAGCGATGTCCGGGGCCGATCCGTGCACCGCTTCAAAAATCGCGCATTCGTGGCCGAGATTTGCTCCCGGAACCAAGCCCAGTCCACCGACAAAGGCAGCGCAAAGGTCAGAGATGATGTCGCCGTAGAGGTTCTCGAGCACCAGCACGTCATATTGGTAGGGATTCATCACCAATTGCATGCAGGTGTTGTCCACGATGTGCTCGAAATACTGAACCTCCGGGAACATGGTCGCCGTATC